>JANNUB010000195.1:0-9926 GCA_031394795.1 Ignavibacteriota bacterium
CAAATCGAAAAAGTGAATACCAATGTTTGTTGCCACGCCACCGGATTTGTCAACCACGCCCTTCCATGAGGTTTGGTACCACAACCCTCTCGACGTAATGTACGTGAGTTGAACCTTGTGTTTCTTCCCATTGCTTTCTGCCACGAGCTTCTCGCGCAACGCAATCAACGATGGGTGAACGCGGAGCTGCAATATCGTGTAGATGCGCTGTTTGTACTCTTGTTCAAGCTCCGCAAGCGCATCAAGGTTCCAAGGATTAATGACGAGTGGTTTCTCGCAGATAGCATCTGCGCCAACACGTAACGCAAGTCTGCAGTGCGCGTCGTGCAAGAAGTTCGGTGAGCAAATGCTCACATAGTGAATGCGGTTCTCTTCCGGTCCACGACGCAGTTTCTCGAGATGCCTGTCGAAGCGCTCGAACTCGGTGAAGAAGCGCACGTCGAACGAATACTGATCGAGAACACCAACCGCATCGTGAGGATCCGCAGCAGCAACAAGCTTGTTGCCCGTGTCGCGTATTGCTTTGAGATGGCGCGGCGCTATGTAGCCGGCTACGCCGGTGATGGCGAAGTTTTTAGGCATTGTGTGTGTATACTAAGAATGTGGAGATCAGAAATCAGAGGTCAGAGATCAGAAATCAGAGGCCAGAAGTCAGAGATCAAAAGTCAGAGATCAGATGTCAGAGAACAGAAGTCAGAGGTCATGCCAAAGGCACCACTCGGGAGAAGGCAGACGTCGAAAGTCATCATGTTTTCGATTGAGTTCCGACGAACGCCGACACTCGACCCAAAACGTATTCAAGGTCTTTCAAAGGATCGCCGCCTAAAGGTGATGAGTGGACATTTCCTTGTTCGTCGTGATGATGATGTGGATACGTTTCAAGCTGCCGAAACTCTTCCTTGTTATCCCAACGCAACAGCGGGATTTCGCGAAAAAGTTGATACGCGTAATCAATATGGCCTCGATTGTAATACACCCGCACCTGAAATTTGTTCCCTTCCGGCAAGTCCACTCTGATCTTCAGGAAGAATTGGTCAGTTGAAAACTCTTGTGTCTCACGAGATGCGATGTTTCCGCACAATGGGTGCGCTTGCAGAACCGCCACGAGACCTGCAAGCAACGACGGCAACGTCATGAAGCAGCGACCTCCGCCCGCAACCCCAGCCAGCTCTCCAACAGTTCGTTCGCCGCCTTCCACTCCAGCCAATCGTCTTCTTCTTGCATCACCGCCCGACCCAAAACAGCACGTTGCTCCGAGGTGAGCGTTTCACTTCCAAGGAGCGACGAGCGTTCGCGAAGATATTCAGCGAACCGTTCAAAGGTCATTCCATATCGCTGCTCGAACCCGGCCAAAGTTTGACGCAACGTACCGATTTGTGCAAGCACATATCCGCGCAACAATTCACGTACAGCTTGTTCTTCCGATTCGAATATTCCTCTTTTAATCAAGGAAGCAACCACAGCCGTTGTTTCGGTAGTCATGATTATGCCTCACTCTAAGAATTTTTCACATCTACTGGCTATGGAGCAATCGGAACGTACGCAATAGTCAGTGTCTCCATGTATTAATGTCGTGTTTGATCGGCTTAACTGCAAGAAGCAGAGGATGATCGTTGTTGGTTGTTGGTTGTTGGTTGTTGGTTCACAGTGACCGGGGACGGTGGAGAGTTCAGACGTCAGAGGTCAGAAAATCAGAAGTCGGAGATCAGAAGCCATATGTCGGAAATCAGAGCCAGCGGCGGCGGGAGCGAAGTGCCACTCCGCCGGCCGGAGTGAGAATTGGTTGTATCATAGCATCAAGAAAAACTTCACAGGCGCCACACCGCTGTCCGCGTTGATTGGTTGTTGTATTGTATTGCGCACTATTTTGTTTCTGTTTTGATTGTTTTGTTTCCCGGCCTGTCCGATGCCGTTACCTTCACCTGGATCTGACCGCCGCCTGTTGCATTCGCTGCGGCGGTGAACTCCCAGAATTCCGGGTTCACGGTCGATCGAACCGTCGGAGTTGTTTCCGCGACTCCGGCATTTGCCGTGGAGATTTCCACCACCACGGAAATGACTTCGAAGTCGTCTGTTGCCCGGACCGCAATCTTCTCACCGATCTGTCCGGTGTAGCCGCTCAGGTCCACCGCTACCACCTCCGGTGCCTTCAAGTAGTCCGTCATGATAACGCTAAAAAGAGGGAGTTCTTTTGTCGCGGCAACTGCAGCGTACACTGCCTTCGCCTGCGGGTCGGCCATGACCGCTTTGCCGTACGCCGATGCCCTTTTGAATTTGTCACGCACTTCGAGCTGACTCGCACTTGGCTCATGATTATTGAATGACGGTCGTTTCGCAATATAGACCGAATTGCCAACTTGCTTATACACGAAGTTACCGAGTTTACCTCGTACCCGGTTGACGAGTGGATCTAAATTGAGTTCTGCCATATCTTGGTACCTCCCGCACATTGTTTTCGAGAATCGGATCACGCGATATGGCGCCTGTGAGTGCATCATGTCGTTGTCCGTTCCATCCTCAGCGAGCTCTTTCCTACGTACCACCTACCTACTTCCTACCTTCTTCCTACAGTGAACTCAAGGGGTACCACAGAACTGTCACACGTCGTGCCATGAAAGATTAACTGTTTCTTGCGACGTTCATATCTATGGAACAATAATACCAAAGCAGAGTTTACAGGAAATGTAAACCTGTTGAATCCCTTCGAACGTGATGAGCGAACATTCTTGGTTTTCTTCGGACGAGTGCCGCCCAACCATGTGCTGAATGTGTGGACAGCCTCGCTCGCGTATCATTGAACCTCAGGCAGAGTCAGAGGTCAGATGTCAGAAAATCAGAGGTCAGAGATCAGAAGTCAGAAATCGGAGATCAGATGTCAAAGTCCAGAGACGAATCAATCTCGCTGTTTTCGCCGTCGCATCTGTAGCCGCACGATATGTCGAAGATCCCGCTCACCGAGTCGAGTCTGCGACCAAAGGCGGGGTCGTGCCACTACGTTCCATGAATCTACGATGCTGAACTGCCCACGCCTGCGCAGTTGACAGGACTGTCCTTCCGACAGTATGTCCCTACGGGAAGGAATGCCTTCTCTACGAGACCGTAGGTCGGCAGAAGGACTCCTCTACGAGGTCGTAGACCTTACGGAGAAATCAGATGAAGCAAATCTGGTCTATCGGTAAAGACAACTTCCTGCGTTCATGCCACTTGCCTATCTGAGGCAACTGTCAGCGGACGAAGCAAGTAGCTCAAGACCTCTGCCTGCATCCTCTCAATTTCCAGACGATACCCACCTGTGACGGCTTCGAATTCTTCCTGTCGAGCGCTTTGGCGCATTTGCACCAGCCCGCGCTGAAAATGCACTATGCGTTCCTGAGTCACTTGTCCGAAGGACTCCTTACGGAGAAGTTCATTGTCGTTGGTGATCATATGATAACCTCCACAATTCCACGTTGCGAACCATCCCTCTTTATCTGCCAGTAGGCAATGAAATCATCTATCGTCTCTCCTAAGAGCAAGGGTGGTCTCACCCAGAAAATGCTCGCTCCATGCCGAACCTGAGCCACTGCATGGTCGAAAAGCCCGCGCGATTCTATAGGACAAGCTTCGAGGCGGAAAGAATCGTCGATAACCAATATCACATCCACATCATTCGGATCGGTTTTCGCAGTCACATAACTTCCAAAAACAACAAAGCGGTGAAGATGCTCTGTACGTTTAGCCAAATCGTAAACATGTGTCAGGCGGCGGTGCAATCCTCGCGTTGAGAACTCCCCGCGCCGAAACGCCTGACCACTTCATCCAACGTAGCACGATGCACCCCAAGAGGCAGGTCTCCCGTTCGCTGAAGCCAGGCAATGACATGTTACGGTCGCTCTCCCTATCGTTGGGTGAACTTCTTGCAGGATATGCCAGTTACGCTCGGACTCTCCACGACAAGCGCTTTATGAAATCCATAGCGTCGCCGAGCTCGCCCAATTCAAAACGTCGTTGATCGCTGAGATCAGTCGATTGGCAATATTGAATTGACCGATGCTATTCATCGCGATGATCGGCCCCGTATTGCATACAACTGCGGAAGGCAAAGGGGCACGGATAAACGGCTTCATGAAATGCTTCGCGAACATTGACGCGCAACTCATCCCATGTATCTGCCTCTGTGAAAATACTCTCACCCAGCGCCTCAGCCACAAAGCCGCCATCGGCTTCTTGTGTTACATCAAATACGAGTTCATGCATACGTGACTCCCTCTCTCCTATGCCCCCTATCCCCATGCGCTCAAGAACTCAATCCAGTTCCTCATATCGTCGTCGGTTTTTGCAGCAGCGAGATGGAGAAGCCTCCGCATTACCTCTCCAACCGAGTATTGTTGCTGGTTCGCAACGATGATACCTGCGTGCTGTTTGCCTTGCACGAGGTACTCACGATGAAGCTTCAAGAAATCGCCTCTGTTGAAGGTGAATAGAACCCTTCCTTGTTCTGTCGCATGATTCAAGTGGTCTTCATCGTCTCGGTGGATCATATGCTGTTCAAGGGCAGTGGTCACGTCCAGCCCCCGAGAACGCAATGCGTTCACAAGTGCGTGTCGCATTGAGTCTTCTTCGATGTAGAGGCGTACTGTCAAGTCTTTGAGCCGTGCTTCTCATAGTACTGTTGTTCAAGCTCATCCGCCTCCCGTTCATCAGCCTCAGTTGCGGCTTCGATTTCATCCCGGTTGGCATGATAGTAGGCAAGCGCGGCATAGACTTGCGCCAGGGAAAGGTGCCCAATATCCGCCGCAATCTCTTCCGGGTTGGATCCTAACTTATACCAACCGACAATCCTCTGCACGGAAACCCCGGTGCCGGCAATGCAAGGTCGGCCTCCACGGATCTTCGGGTCGCGTTCTATGATTGTCCCAATATTCACAGATGTGGTTGACATACGAATCCTCCATTTTCCCTCATATGTAATGAACGTCGCAGAGAGATGCAATAGCTTGCCAGAGGTCAGAGGTCTGACGCCAGCGTCAGCCCTTGAATTCATCGTACGACCTCGACCCCATCCGCAGATTATCGGGCAGCGATTGCTCTTCCGACAGGTCCGTGCATCGTGCCGTACCGTTCTCCAACACATACCGCAGACCGCTCTCCGGGCAGACTGCCAGTCCATGTTTGTCCAAGTTCAACTTCAATCCATGCCGGCTCATCCAGCCGAAATCAGAGATCAGAAATCAGTCGAAGACCCGACCCGTCGAGAGGTCAGAGAACAAGAGGTCGGAGGGCCAGTGCGAAAAATTCTAAATCCCAAGAAAGGAAAACTTATGTCAGAAGCCAGAGCCTCGCCAAAGGCGAGACATCAAGCCTCCGGTGCTCATCCCCACGCACTCAAGAACTCAATCCAGTTCTCCATGTCGGCGTGAGTTTTCGTCGCACCAAGACGGAGAATGCGACGCATTTCTTCTCCAACCGAGTATTGTTGTTGATTCGCAATGATGATGCCCGCGTGATGTTTGCCTTCTCCAAGGTATTCTTTGTGAAGTTTGCAGAAGTCACCTCTGTTGAATGTGAACACGACCCTTCCCTGTTCTGTCGCGAAGTTCAAATGTTCTTCGTCGTTTCGACGGATCATTCGCGCCTCGCGGGCAGTAAGCACATCCAAATCGCGCAAGCGCAGGGCTAACACTAAATCATGCTCCATCGAATCTTCATCGAAATACAACCGAATCATCGGTGCACGGAGTTACGAAGAGCGAGGTATTCCTCTTCAGCCCTGTCCCCCTCGGCGTCATCTGCCGCAATTTCCGCTTCGACCTCTTCACGGTTGACATGATAGTATGTTAACGCCGCGTGAACCTGGGCAAGCGAAAGATGCCCGAGCCGGACTGCGATTTCCTCCGGACTGAGTCCCAGCTTGTACCAACCAACAATCCGCTGTACAGTAACGCCTGTGCCCGCGATTAATGGCCTGCCACCACGGATGTCCGGATCTCGATCGATAAGCGTTCCAATATTTACTGTTGCTGTTGCCATAGATTCCTCCGTTTCTCTCCATACGTTAATGAACGTTGAACGGAAATGCAATAGCCTTCACATACATACCCTCCGACTGGTTGACTCTCCAGACTATACTTCATATAATCAAGCCAAGCGTCAAAGAGTTTTCCATCTCAGGAGGTAAAACAATGATAACGATTAATCAGTTGATCGAAGATATTCACGGTTTGGATGAGGAACTCACCACACTGGAAACCCGATACGGCCTCCTCTCCCCGGACTTTTACCACTTGTACAAAGCAGGTGAACTGGACCAAAGCCGGGACTTCATCCAATGGGTCGGCTACTATGAAACAAAACTTGAGCGCGAACGCCGTTACCGTGAAATGATGTACGATTATCTTCGCGGATTGCGCCAGAGATCAGGCGCCGGTACGCTGCAATTCCCCGATGACGCACTGGCGGTATGATGCCCTTTCCAGACTTCCTCGCGTACAATCAACTTGTCTATTCATTGGCTGAACGCTACCCGAGCATCCAGCATACAACGTTGGTCCTTATCCCGATAGGCCGCACACTTGCCAAACTCGATGGCAAAATAACGTTCGCCGATGATATTGTGTTGGACGTGTGGGAACTCATTGATTTTGATGCTGGAAAGATACTCAACTACAGTTATGAAATTTATAGCGGTAATGAGAAGATGGCATGGTACGATCCGTTCGCGCACCCTGAAATCCCCGAGCTTGCTGACACCCTACCCCACCACAAGCATATTCCTCCGAACATCAATCGCCACCGTGTTTCTGAACCTGGCATTAGTTTCCTTGAGCCAAACCTACCGTTCCTTATTGAAGAGATCGCACGCGAGAATCCTCCACCACAATGACTTGTCAAATCAGAAGCGTCCTTCACAGAACAGCCTCAATGCGGTGGACCTTTAGAAGCAAGTCCTTTCGCATTTCGTAGAGCCCCGACCACTCAAAGAAATCCATGGCGTCGCCGAGCTCGCCCGATTCAAAACGCCTGTAGAGACTTTCCGAGTCCATGCCAAAGCGTTCCTCAAACGAGCGCAAATCCTGTTCGTATCGGTGCAATTGTAATCGGTTTTGGCTCAAGGCCGCTTCGAGCAGTTTGCCTACTATCCCTTCAAGCTCAAGCTTGTCAGAAAAAGTTTCTCTCAAAACCTCCAACTTTTCCGCTGTATCCATCATGATAGTCATCCATCATCTGATACAAAAATACCTAATCCATATGTAGTGAACGTTTCAGTCAGATACAATAGCATGTCAGAGGTCCGACTGCGCTCCAAAAGAGGGAGCTTCCGCCTACGCATCGCTACGGTCAACGACTCGACTCTTCGAGCGGACAGGCCGTCGGATTGTGAATCAGAGATCAGAAACCAGAAGGGCGAGACTGCTGTGGAAAGAACGACTCAATAAACGCAATCAACTCTCCTCTACGAGGTCGTAGACCCGCTTGCCGGCGCAGAGCTTCGTAATCGGAACCAACAGTTGACAAATCGCCACCCGGATAATGCTGTGCCCAAAACTGTTCAGTAAGACTTTCGCACAGATCATCGTAGAGGCCAAAGCGCTCGTCAAACTTCTTCGTTTCGTCATTCAGAAAAGTCAGATCGTGCACCTTTTGCAGGGTCCACCCTCTTGCAATGAGAAATCCTTTTAGATACCGCTCGACAGCTTCTTGCAGAGTCTCAATCCCGGTGTACGTAGGACCTTCGTGCGCAAAGAGCACATCTGCCGCGCGCAAGCGTTCTGCTGCGAGTAAGAACCAATGTTGGGGATTATCTTCCTCTGTTTTCATGCGACCCGGATACCACGTCCGACGATTTCCTCATAGAACCCGGCTGAATGTATTAGTCGCCGCTCGTGTTCTTGAGGAGATGTGACCAGGAGATCGAACGGAAGAGAACCAAAGGCGCTACGAACCGGTCGCCATGCCTTGCGGATTGAGATTGCTTCCCGCACCGGGCTTTGCTCGAGATCCCTGACGATGAGCAAATCAACATCGCTATCTTTGTCTGGGTGACCGTAGGCGTAGGAACCAAAGAGGATTACTTGCTTTGGGTTGAACTGCTCAACGAGCACGCGAAGATACGGTAGCAAGCGATCCGAAATATGGTGGACGGGATAGCGCGGATCGCGCAAGACATCTTCGCGTATGTTTGATACTGCCGCAATTTCCATTGAGCTATCCGCGTTTGTTGTCATCGATCTCTGTCTGGAGTATACCGGCTTTCACAAGATCAGGAGAATCTCCTCGTGCATTAATGTCGTGTTTGATCGGCTGAAGTGCAACAGTTCGAAGCCAAAAGTCAGAAATCAAAAAGCAGATGTCAGACGTCAGAGATCAGACGCTTGAAAAAACTGAGGCAGCGATGTTTGAATCAGATGGATCAGTTCTCCGGCTTGTTGTCGCAACGTTTCGTACTGTCCGAAGGACTCCCTCTGTCCTTTACACCCCATAAAACTCTCGATACCACGCGACAAATCTCGATACCCCAACCTCGATTGGCGTTGCCGGTGCGAAGCTCACATCACGCGCAAGGTCTTCAACATCCGCATAGGTTGACGGAACATCGCCGGGCTGCATGGGGAGAAAAGTCTTGATCGCCTTTTTTCCTAGTGCCTGTTCAATCATTTCGATAAACCGGAGAAGCTGCACAGGCGTGTGGTTGCCAATATTGTAGAGTCGGTATGGCGATGAACTGCTCGCCGGATCCGGCGCGTCGCCTGACCAACCGGCATTTGGCTCCGGTATCGTATCGGAGACACGAACAACGCCCTCGACAATGTCGTCAATATATGTGAAGTCACGTTGATGATGTCCGTTGTTGAACACATCAATCGGTTTGCCTTCGAGAATGGACTTCGTGAAGAGAAACAACGCCATATCGGGTCGGCCCCAAGGTCCATAGACGGTGAAGAACCGGAGGCCGGTGCATGGGAGCTTGTACAGATGAGCGTATGAATGCGCCATCAATTCGTTTGTTTTCTTCGTTGCCGCGTACATGGAAACCGGATGATCGACATTGTCGTGAACGGAGAACGGCATCCGGGTGTTTGCGCCATACACAGAGCTGCTGGAGGCAAAGACAAGATGCTTCACACCGTGATAGCGACAGCCTTCGAGGACGTTCAGGAAGCCGGTAACATTCGCATCAATGTAGGCGTGCGGGTTGATCAGTGAGTAACGAACGCCCGCTTGGGCTGCAAGATTCACGACCACATCAAACGAATGCTCAGAAAAGAGCCTCTCCATTCCTGTCCGCTCCGCGAGATCTTGCTTCACGAAGATAAAGCCAGGCTTTCCCTGAAGACGGGCAAGACGTGCTTCTTTCAGCCGGACATCATAATAGTTGTTGAGATTGTCGAGCCCGACAACGGTATCGCCACGACTGAGCAGGCGTTCAGAAACGTGGTAGCCTATGAAGCCGGCGGCGCCGGTGACGAGGTAGAGCATTGTGAGAAATCAGAAGTCAGAGGTCAGAAGTCAGACGTCGGTGATCAGTCTTTGGAAATCAAAAAGGACGACGGGTTGTTAATCATGCTGCCAAGCATTTTGCCAACTTCACTGCATAGACCCATGAGATGTTTATGCTGCTCAACGGTGACATACCCACAATCTTTGGCAAAGTCGAGCGATGAATCGGTTTCACTATTCTCCCCATCGCAGTCCGTCAGCTTGCTGACGAAGTGTGCTTCGTATCTCCGCTTCGCCCAGGCTTCTCTGAGATTCAAGCAAACTGAACGTGATGAACGCCTGATCTGGCTCGTCAGTGCATACCGTTCCTCCGCCGGAAACGTCTTGCTGATTTGGAAAATCTCCATAGCAAGGACGTAGGCCTTTTTGTAAACTTCCAGCTCCTTTGCAGAGTTAATTCTCACCCTTTGTCTATTGCTCCCGGCCTCTGACTTCTGACGTCTGACGTC
>JANNUB010000198.1:0-12337 GCA_031394795.1 Ignavibacteriota bacterium
CTCGTCATCATCTTCATTTGCAACAGCAATGATGCGTCCGCGTCGAGCCTTCACTTCCTGTAAATTGCTCATCACCTTGTCGTAAATCCCATCCTTCGGCACGACGAAGACGACCGGCATATTCTCATCGATCAATGCAATCGGTCCGTGTTTCATCTCAGCCGCAGGATACCCTTCGGCGTGGATGTAGGAAATCTCTTTTAGTTTCAATGCGCCTTCGAGCGCCACGGGGAAATTCGCCCCCCGGCCGAGATAAAGAAAATTGTGAGCATTCTTGAACTCACCTGCGATATACTGGACCTGCGAAAGCGTATTGTCGAGAATGTGACGCACCTTGTCCGGGATCGCCGCGAGTTCCTTCGCCAGCACGCTTGCATGATGCTGATCGATCACTCCCTTTTCTTTCGACAGCATCAACGCAATAAGGGCAAGAACCGTGAGCTGCGAAGTAAAGGCTTTCGTTGACGCAACGCCGATCTCGGGTCCAGCGTGAATATACACGCCTCCATGCGACTCGCGCGCAATTGTACTCCCCACAACATTCACAATCCCGAGTACTGTCGCCCCCTTGGCTTTCGCTTCGCGTCCCGCTGAAAGCGTGTCCGCAGTTTCGCCACTCTGACTGATCAGAAAAACAACGTCATCCTTATTGATAACAGGATTTCGATAGCGAAACTCTGAAGCATACTCGACTTCCGTCGGAATGCGCGCAAGCTCCTCAAACAAATACTCACCGACAAGTCCTGCATGCCACGACGTTCCGCACCCCGTGATAATGATGCGGCGGGCATTCACAAGTTTCTCCTTCACATCGCGCAAGCCGCCAAGCACGACACGGCCTTCGTCAACCAGCAGACGTCCTCGTAAGGCATTCGTGATCGTCTCCGGCTGTTCATGGATTTCCTTCAGCATGAAGTGGTCGTAACCGCCACGCTCGATTTGCGAAAGCTCGAAGGTCACTTCCTCAATTTGCTTTTCGATCTCTTCATCATCAATCGTCATGGTGCGAAGTCCGCTCGACGTGATCTCGGCAACTTCGCCGTCGTCGAGATAGATGACCTGGCGCGTATGGTCCACAATTGCCGCCGCATCGGACGCGACGAAATTCTCACCATCACCCACGCCTATGATCAGCGGGCTTCCTTTTCGAGCGGCGATGATCTTCTCGGGTTCATCGGTTGAGAGAACGACAAGACCATACGTTCCATCCACTTCCGAAAGCGCAAGACGAACCGCGGAGCACATATCTTTCGTGCGTTCGTACATCGATTCAATCAAGTGCGCAAGGACTTCCGTGTCGGTTGCACTTTTGAACGTGTGCCCTTCACGCGAGAGTTTCGTTTTTATGGCAGCGTAATTCTCAATGATACCGTTGTGAATGATCGCGATCTTGCCGTTCTGACTTGTGTGTGGATGAGCGTTGACGTCGTTCGGCTCACCGTGCGTAGCCCAACGCGTATGCCCCATGCCAGCTTGCGCATGAAACGAACCGTTAACCTTCTCAAGGTGGCTCACGAGATCGGCGACCTTGCCCGCCTTCTTCTCGATGCGAAGCGTTCCATCCTTCAGAAGGGCTATTCCCGCCGAGTCATACCCGCGATACTCTAAGCGTCGGAGTCCCTCGAGGATGATTGGAACACAGTTCCGCTGACCGATATATCCCACAATGCCGCACATAGTGCCATTTCCCCCATCAAAAAGTGTGAAAAGATACGAAAAGAAAGTTAACCCGGCAAGAAATCAGCCGGAAAGTAATACACATCGCTACAAGTCGCTTATCGCACCCACGCTTGGATGATGATGTTGCCCTGTCCGGTCTCCAGACGAATTTCCCCGTTGCCGGCGCCAAGTCTACCGGTAAGGCTGCCCGGCTGGGGGTTGAGTGATGAAAAGACAAGTCCGGAGTGCGTCACCGTACCGCCTGAGGCGCGCGCAGTGACGTTCGCGGATGTGTTGGTTGGGACTTTCAGAGTAATGTCGCCTCTCAGCGCAGTGATAAGGCACAAGCCATTGACTGGCAAGTTTACCTCACCATAGACGTTCCCTTCGCCTGACGCGATGTTGCACGATCCTTCGTGGCGAATCAACTTTGCTCCGCTGACATTGCTCATGGTGACCGCGGCCCCAAGGTCCGAAGCTGATGCAAGTCCCCGGACGGCACGGATAACGCACGGTAGCCGATACGGCGTTAGGAATCTTGTTTGTGCTGTATACAGGTACCGCGGCTCATTCTCAGGATATTGCACTCGGAAACTCATGGTGTCGCCTTGAAACTCTCGGATCAAGATGATCGAGGCTAACTGCGTAGCCGGGACCGGACCAGCGGGGTTAGTGACTTGGGTACTCATCGCGAACTGGACGGTCGTATCGGTTTCACCACCGATCAGGCTTACTGGCCCAATCCCGTTTGTGAACGCAAGCACTCTTCTTCCGGCAATCAAAACGAAACTATGCGAATCAAAAGATCCCTCAAATGCCGCAGTTTCAGGCGGAGACCCAGGAGGTTCGTATTTGGTGCATGCACCAAATCCCATCACAAAAAGTGCAAGAACATGAAAAAATCTCTTCACAAAAAACCTCTTCACAATGGTCCCTTGAATGATGGTTTCAAAAAAATTTGGATGAATATGCACCGATTGAATGTAGCAATGCCCGAAACGAACTGCAAGCGCGAATATCACACAAGCCCAATCACCGCCATCATGCGGCCGGACTGCTCCTTCTCCCGCCTATATGAGTGAAGCAACGACGCTTCGCTGATGGTACACAGGGAACTCACTTCGATTGACGTCTTCGGCACACCGGCATGTATTAGCTGCGCCGCATTTGCTTTTTTCAAGTCAAGAAAAAGTCTCCCGTCATCGTGTCGTACAAACTCCTCCGCAAACTGATCAGCCACCTCTGTGCCGACATTATAACAACACGAACTTGCACTCGGACCAATGAAAGCAACGAAGTCCGTTGGATCCGAGTGAAATTCGCTCATCAGCAAGGCAATCGTTTGCTCGACGATCTTCCCTGCTGTCCCCCGCCAACCAGCATGGACGGCTGCAACAACATCTCTTTTTTTATCACACAGCATGATAGGGACACAATCTGCCACGCTGATACAAAGAAATACACGCCGCCTATTTGTCATCAATGCGTCACAGTCCGTGAGAATGCCCGGACAATCAACAATCTTCACTGTCCCACTGTGCACTTGGCGCGGAAGCGCAAGCTCATGGAGCGCAATGTTCATCGCGCCGAAAAACAACTCACGATTCTTCTTCACGTTCGTTTCGCTGTCACCGACACTGAACGACAAATTCATTCCTCGCGGCTCCGGACTCACGCCACCCACCCGTGTACTCATACCAAACAGCACCGATGAATGATTTTGGAAGCACTCAGCCTGGATGATGGGAATCCGACTCACAGGACATGCCCCTTGTGCGGAATGTGGATGACGACTGTGGTTCCTTCGTTGAGTTTGCTTTCGAGGGCGATGGTGCCATTGAGGTCTTCCACGGTTTTCTTCACGATGGCAAGTCCTAATCCCATGCCGTCGGTTTTCGTCGAAAAATTCGGTTGGAAGAGCTTCCCCTTGATTTCGTCCGGGATGCCGCAGCCGAAATCCTGAATACGTATCTCGATATGCTCGTCCGTGACTGTGGATGTTACGTTCATGTTCCCTTCGCCGTTCATCGCCTGAATGCCGTTCCGAAGAAGATTGATGAAGGCTCGCCGTAGTTCTTCTCGATCGGCCATGATCGGGGGAAGATGCGTCTCGAGGATAACACGAAAATGTACTTTGCGATCTTGTTCGAAGAGGTCAATGGCTTCCCGCAACACATCGTTGATGCTCGTCTTTTCCATGCGCGCCTTTGGCATCCGGGCAAAACTCGAAAACTCGGACGCAATCCGGCTCAACGTGTCCACCTGGCGAATGACCATCTGACTGACCTCCTCGAACACCTCGTCGAAATTCTCTATTCTATCACGATATGTTTGACGAAGATGCTGCAAGGCAAGCTTCATTGGCGTGAGCGGATTCTTGATCTCGTGCGCGACCTGTTTCGCCATTTCCTTCCATGCAAGCTCTCGCTCGAACTGCACCAAATGTTCCCTGCTGCGTTTCAGATCGCGCGTCATGGATTCGAAGGAACGGATGAGCTCGCCTATTTCCCCATCGGCGCGGGCTTTCACTCGCACATCGAGATCACCCATCGCCACACGCTTCATTGCCTCGGTGAGCTTGTGGAGAGGAGACGCAATCCGATTGGCAAATGTCGTCGCAATCAACGCGATCATGAGAACCACAAGCGCTGCGACGCCGAACACAACGGCATTCGTCCGCGAGACCTCTTCGTCAATCTGCTCCTGGCGATACAGTGTAGGAACCGCGATAACGCCGGTAATTCTCCTCTGCGCATCAAGCACCGGCCGATAGCCCACGGCATAGCGATACAATCCAATATTCTCCGTTTCGAGATGGAACGGAGTGCCTCGCTCGAAAATATTGAAGTACGCCGCACCGCTGAGCCGGCGATCGAGAATTCCTGTGTCATAGAGTTCAGGACGACTGCTGATCTTGAGATTTCTCTCAACGTAATAATTGAAGTCGGTACCCGCTGCCGTGGTGTCACTGTTGAGATCGTGAGCGATGCTGTTTTCGATTGCAGTCGTTTCAAGCGTGAGGCGGCGAGAGAGATTCTCCATCAAGCGCTCGCGGGCGAACGATCGCGTGAATGCGGTGATGACAATGACCGGCAGTATCGCTACGATCAGCAGCACGACGAGGAGTTTGTCTCTGAACGTAAATTGATACGGATTTCCGCGCAACCACTGGATGGCAAGGACAAGTATCACGGCAACGAGAAGAACAATCGCGTAATAAACTACCAGTCGAACGACGCCGAAAAGAAGAGATGAAATCTGCGGCTGCTCCATTCTCAATGCGACAATGGTCTCGATCCCCGGTTCCGGACGGACGAAATATGTTTCGAATTTTTTTTCTCCGATTCGCTCTGTATGCCAGACCGAGGTCGTCAGCGAATCCCGGAACCGCTCCTGAACAGCAGCGGGTATTTTGTAACCAAGCGGAAGGAACATGTCCGCCGACGTCAGGCGACCCTCACGAAACTCGCTGATCATGATGGTTCGGTAGAAGTATTCGAGATTCTCCTCGGGCGTCGTTCGGAACACTGATGGCGCTTCGCCGCGAAACAGCGGTTGTCGCGCCGCCGAGACCGCTACCGCTGCATACCCTAACAGCTGGTCGTTTGCAATGACCGGCATCGAACCGAAGTAAATCTTCACCGACTGCAGAGCGGATCCAACTTCGTGCACAGCTACTTGATTCTCACCGTTCCGCACCGCTGCGCTAAACACACGAGGAAACTCCTGCGGCTGTTCGCCGATGGCAAAGCGACTCAACTCTTCTCCTCCGGGAGAGAAAAAAGTGAAAGAACAGTTGTAGCCCCGCTGCGCGGCTGTGCTTCTGGCCCAGCACGTGAATGCAAGCCGTTCGAGTTCTTCTCTGCTGCCGTTGAGCAGCACATCGAACGACTCGTCGGAAACAAAACTCCGCAACGCCTCGTTTACGATGAACTTCAACCACGCATCGGCAGGACGGAGCGCCTCACGGGCAAAGACCGCGACTGTTTCACGATCTTTTTCACGTATCACTTCATCTAACAACGGATAGAAGAAGACTACTGAAAGAGCCAGCACAATGACCGCGTGGAAAAAAGAAATCGGCGGAATCCTCTTTCGCCGACGGAAGTACACGTAGAGGCTGAGCGCGAGAATGCAGGCGCCGAACGTAAGGCGAAACGGAGTGGACATCAGCGGCGTTTCCTGCAACACGTCAAAAAGTATGGCTGCAACGACAAAAAGCCCGGCAACAACCAACCACGGAATGAGTTTCGTCGAGGCAGTGTCCTCAGTCCCGCGAAGAAGTGATGCGATAAGTGTGGTCAGCGCAACGGCAACAGCCACGACACAAAACCCGATTGCAAACAGGCTGAACACCATCAGCCCCAATTCCAACGAGGGAACAATAAGGTTCGGGTCGTTGAAACGCAGGTTCGAGTCGAACACGGCGCTGCGAATAACCGCGGCGTAGCCGCGCAGCATCAGGAAGATGAATGCGGTGACGAGAACGGAGACCGGCAATTTGAAGAACGACGGGAACCGGATTTCATCACGCGGCGGCTCACGAAAGAAAAAAGCAACGAGCGCCGTGTTGGCTGCGAGTGCGAGCGAGGTAAGCGTCATTTCACCAACCGATTTCGCGATGCCCCCGCCGAATTTGGACGCGAAGTGCGCCGGATCAAAAATTTTCAGCTCAAAGAACACTGATGGAATCTCAAGCCAGAGAAGCGCGTATCTTCCGAGCCAGATGAGTGCGGTAACGGCAAGACTCTTCCAAAGGACACGCGGGATTTTGTGGAGAAGTTGCGAAGCATAGATGCAGGCAACAACGATGAGACACAACCAGAGAAATGCGTTCAACTTCTGGAACGTTCCACTGAGCCGTTCGAGGAACGTTGACCGTGACAAACGGAGAACATTCGCCACTGCGAGCTTTCGATTGTCAATTCCTTGCAGAACTGTTGATACATACCGTCCATCAGTGCGCCCTTTGGCCTGTTCACCATAGATGATCTCGACGGTAACGCCAAGCTCGCGACTGAGAAGTTCGGCAAGTCCGGCGCGGGTGATGAATTTATTGCTGAGCGGATAGTTGACTTCCACAGCCTGGCGCGCGAGGATAGCCCCGATAATCTTTCCTTCAACCCGAACCGGGGTGATCACAAACAAATGAGAATAGATTGGCCCGCGCGAAACATATGAGGTAAGCATCCCGCGCAAAGCATTCTCAATTTCGCGCGGCTCCACGAACCCGCTCCGTCCCTGCCACGCGATCAGGGTTCCATGCCGATCATACACCTCAACGCCGACATCCTGTTTGCGCGCAATGCGGTCAACCCGCGCAAAGAGGAGCGACAAATCGTTCGGCGTGCCAAGGAGATGCGCCGTGACATCTTCATGACGGGCAAGTTCGGTCGCGATGCGGCGAACGCGCCGTTGAACGCCCGTGATTTCGGTTCTCACCGTTTGCAGCTGCGCCTCGCTTATTTCCCCGACCACGCTTTCCCATCGCCGGGTGTAGTACTGAACGAGCACCGTCTCGACCACGCGCGAGAGTGCGAGCAGTCCAAGAAAAAAAAAGACGATTCCGAAGGATCGTCTTTCACTGAAGCGCAATGAAAAATAAGACCGTAGTCTTGATGCCATCAATTCAATAAATGTTGATTTCGGAAATCACCCAGCGTCCGTCCGACTTCATGAGCGCGACATACACCTGCACTGCTTCGCGCATCCCTTTGGTGTTGAGCATCGCTGTTCCCACTCCGTAGGGGGTTGTCTCCATCTCGCCGACGGACGCAAAACTAAAACTCACTACCTTACGTGTCTTGAAGAAATTTTCGAGCAGGTAGTACGCATGACTGGAACTGTAGTAACCGCTTTCGCTCTCTTTGAGCGAAACCTGGACCTGTGTGGCAAGATGAGATGAGAATGCGCCCACGTTCCCGGTTTCAACACCGTGCTCGATTTCTTCGAATACAATGCGAAAGTCCTCGCCTGGCTTCGCTCTCTTCTCCTGAGCCAAGCCGACGGGAACGCAAATCAACAACAATCCGATAGTGAAAAGCTTCATAGGCACGAATTCGTCACCCGTAAATTACTTCTAATCTCGCGAAGAATCAAATCACATTCCGAATTTTGTTGATTCCCGATATCGCTCCTGTCCGCTGCGACGCTCATCTTTCGCGGCAATCCGCCTTCCGCCCTCCATGGGCATCCATTCGATCGCCACGCGAGTCTCCTTGAGTGATGCGACACGAAACTTATAGAACTGGTTGTCCCATGTCCAAACGACATAAACGTTATGAACTTCGGCGTGCACGCGATGTGTTGGAGACCATTCATCGGGCGGGGATTCGAGCTTGAAGAACGAAACACTCTGTCCAAGGTCTTGGCCAAGGTCTTGAATGTCAACATCGTTGCCGACGATGAACTCTGGACCTTCTTGACTGTTCGAAAAAATCACGTCAGCGCGCGTATCGCCTTGCGGGCAAATTTCTTCAGCGGAGAAATCAAAACCTTCATTGTTCGACATAGTCGCACCGAAAACTTCCGGCTTCTCCTCCACATTCACGGGCGGCTCAAAAATAATCACTGGCGGCGGCGAAGGACAGCATACGATGATCGTGACTCCACCGCTCGATGACGGGGGAGATGGCTGAGGCGATGGGTTATCCGCTGCCGGTGGTGATGTACGCGACGGTCGTTCGCCAGAACCTGACCTTGACCCCTCCCCACCTGAGCGAGTGTTGCCGATGTCTCGTTGTGCGAACGCAACGGTCGAAACCATGATCACAAAGCCGAATGTAAACATTCTCATTTCTTTCCTCTTTTCGTTATGACATGCATAAAACAAATCCCGAAGGGATCCCCTTCGGGACAATGGAGAAAGGCGCCGCCGTTCAGGCCACCATCTAACCTTACTAAGCAGCGCCAGTATTCTCCACTGTTTCTTTCGTTAGCGAAGTTTGTCGCGATGAACTACCGACCTTACCGCGCCAAAACTCTTTGAGGGCTTCAGCAACGGATTCGACTCCTGCAATTGATACGCCCAATCGAACGTTACCCTGCTTCCCGAGATATTCGCGACGCGAAACTTCGCGTAGTGATCATCCCATGTCCAGACAACATAGGTGTGGCCGGAAATTAAAATCGCGTCAAGCGTGCTCGACCAGCCGGAGGAGGGAGCTTCACGAATATCCAGAATGGAGCGTGTCGGACCCATATCTTTGATGTCGCTATCCTCGCGTACATTCATGTAGAGTGTACCCTGGTAGTTTTCAAAATAGATGTCGGCATACAAATCATTGTAGGGAACTACCGCGTACCGGGAGAAATCATACCCAGAGGTTGCGGTCACGCGCCGGTAATCGTCAATCACGACGCCATAGCCTTCGGGACGCGGCACATCATAGGCGACATCGCGGCTCAACGCGCTTTCATTTCCGTCGAAGTCGTACGCGGCGACGGCATAGTAATATGTGCTCCCGTTGCGCGCACCCGCATCCTTGAAATACGGAGTGCGGACAGAACCGATCAACTCATGCGTCCGTCGTATGAGCCGCTCACGAACACATTGTAGCCGGCAACATCGCTTTCGCGATTTGCGCTCCAGAAGAGTTCGATAAAGTTATCTCCGGTTTCAGTCCAAAGGCCCGTTGGCCCCGCCGGAGGAGTTCCGTCCACAAAGTCGTTTACCAAATTCTTGCAGCCACCAACAAAAAGAATCAACGCTGCGACGAGTAATGCCCTGAAGCCCTTCATGCTCTTCCTCAAACTGTGGAACATAATCTGAACAGGGAATGGCAAAGCGTGTGCCACGCGAAACTACCGATATATCGGGGTAATGAAAGGAAGGGCAACTGAGGGAATGTCCAGCGTAGTAGCCACGCAGTCCATTTTATGAGACGCTTGTAGAGCGATTCTCCTCCGTAAGGAGTCCTTCGGACAGAATCGCTCATTCTGGAAAGAGGAGCGACACTGGTCAACGACTCGTAGAGAGTGTCGCTCTACAAACTTATCGGACACCCCGACCTAAGGGCATACTCAAAATATTTCTGGGACGCAACACTACGGATGGCTCAATTTGAGAAATAGACCTGTCCGTTATTGATCACTCCGAATGACTTTCCGCGAAGCTTGAATCCGTGAAATGGAGAATTCTTCGACTTCGATTTGAACTTCTGCACGTCAACAATCCATTCAGCGGCAGGATCGAAGATCGTGAAATTCGCCGGCTCACCTTCTTCGATTTTAATCTGAGGAAGATGAAGAATGCGCCGCGGGTTTGTCGAAAACCTCTCGATGATTTGATGGAGTGAAAGGATGTTCTTCTCGAACAACTCTGTAATCGCCAAACCAATCGCTGTCTCCATGCCGACAATACCGAACGGTGCGCTCTGAAATTCCACTTGCTTCTCGTCGTACGAATGCGGCGCATGATCGGTCGCAATCACGTCAATCGTTCCGTCCTTCAATCCTTGCTTCATCGCTTCAACATCATCGCGCGTGCGAAGCGGCGGATTCATCTTCGTGTTCGTGTCGTATGAGCGAACGGCATCGTCTGTTAGAGTAAAATGATGCGGGGTAACTTCGCACGTAACGTGCAAGCCCTTCTTTTTCGCGTCGCGGACCAACTCGACGCAACCGGCTGTGCTTATATGTGCAACGTGATACTGTGCGTTGGTATACGCGGCAAGCTGAATGTCGCGCGCAACCATGATATCTTCGGCAATCGTCGGCATGCCGTGCAGACCAAGGGTCGTTGAGGTGAATCCTTCGTTCATCACACCGCCTTTGGTGAGCGGCAAATCTTGTGCGTGTTGAATGATTGGCTTGTTGAACATGCCGGCATACTCCAACGCACGACGCATGATCTCGGCGTCGTGTACTGGATCGCCGTCGTCGGTGAATGCGACAGCGCCCGCGTTCGCTAACTCAGCGAGCGGAGCAAGATGCCGACCTTTTCGTCCAACGGTAACCGCTGCAATCGGATGAACATCAACAAGTCCGTTGAGCGCGACGCGCGCGCGCTGCTGAATGAATTTCACCACCGACTCATCGTCAATCGCAGGATTGGTGTTCGGCATGCATGCAACGGCAGTGAATCCCCCCGCCGCCGCCGAAGTGCATCCGGTAAGAATCGTTTCTTTGTGCTCGTAGCCCGGCTCGCGCAAATGAACATGCATGTCGAGAAATCCCGGTGCGACAATCTTCCCCCTCAAATCAATCACCTGAGTTGACGAAGACGCAGAAATGCTCGAAGCGAGTTTCTCGATTCTTCCATCAACGAGATGAACATCAAGCGTCTCGTCTCGACCGGAGACGGGGTCGAGCAGTCTTCCGTTTTTCAGTAGCAAGTTCATTGTTCTCCTTGAAGAAATGGACAACGATCAACGTTCAACGATCAATTGACAATTGTCCGAAGGACTCCTTCGGAGAACATTGACCCTTGAACATTGACCCTTGAACATTGATCGTTGAACATTGATCGTTACGATCGTGTCCCCAGCAAATACAACACAGCCATTCTCACTGCAACACCGTTCAGCACCTGCTGCAGGATTACCGAGTTCTCGCTGTCGGCAACGTCGGCAGAAATTTCCACGTCGCGGTTGATCGGACCGGGATGCATGATGACAACATCGCGCCCGGCTTTGTCCAATCGTTGACGAGTGATGCCGTAGTAATTGTGATACTCGCGAATCGAAGGAAATAAACGTCCGGCGTCGCGCTCCAACTGAATGCGCAGCACGTTCAACGCATCAACCTTCGGCAGCACATCATCTATGTGATGATAGACTTCAACGCCTAAGCATTCGATGCCGCGCGGCATCAACGTTGCCGGACCGCAGACGGAAACTTTCGCGCCCATCGCCTTGAGACCGTGAATGTTCGAGCGGGCAACGCGGCTGTGCGCGATGTCGCCGATGATGCAGACGTGTACGCCCTCGAGTTTTCCGAACTTCTCGCGCAGCGTGTACATATCGAGCAGCGCTTGCGTGGGATGCTCATGCCCGCCGTCGCCCGCGTTGATGACCGATGACTCAATCACGTGCGAAAGATAATGCGGTGCACCGGCAGCCGAGTGACGAATCACGACCATATCAATCTTCATCGCTTCGATGTTGCGCGCAGTGTCCTTGAGCGATTCGCCTTTGCTCACGCTGCTGCCGGCTGCTTGGAACGCAAGAACATCCGCCGAAAGTCTTCGCTCCGCAAGCTCGAACGAAAGCCGCGTGCGCGTTGAGCTTTCAAAAAATAAATTCGCGATCGTCTTCCCTTGCAGCGGCGGGACTTTCTTGATCGGACGCTCCAGCACTTCTCGAAACGAAACAGCCGTGTCAAGGATGAGCTGGATATCCTCCTTCGGCATTCCGTCAAGTCCAAGCAGATGTTTACTCTTTAGCGGCAATTTTTGGCACCTTGTTACACCAGCGTGTGTCAGAGGTCAGAAGTCAGAGGTCAGAGGTCAGAGATCAGACGTCAGACCTTTACTCACTGCCAATCCAATAATCCATCACACCAACAATCCATCAATCCATTACTCCAACAAATCCATACCCTTCGTCCCGCTGTGCGGGACTCAGGGTTGAGAATCCGGATGCATGAGCAGCACTTCGTCTTCCCCATCAACTTCTCTTATATGCACGCGAATAGATTCATCCGACGACGTCGGCACATTCTTTCCGACGAAATCCGC
>JANNUB010000223.1:0-13196 GCA_031394795.1 Ignavibacteriota bacterium
CTATGGATATTCTCACCTGGATTCTCACACCTGTCACATCGTTGATTGGCATGCCCGCCGAAGCAATTCCGATGGCGCTCATGCGTCCGCTCTCCGGCAGCGGCGCGCTTGGCGTGATGTCGGAGACGATAAAAACATTTGGCGCGGATTCTTACATCGGTCGCTTAGTGGCGACGATGATGGGAAGCGGAGAGACAACGTTTTATGTTCTCGCCGTCTATTTCGGAAGCGTGTCAGTGATGAAAACGCGTCACGCCGTTCCCGCCGGTCTCGTTGCCGATTTGGTCAGCATTCTCGCTTCGGTGTGGTTGGTGAATTTGTTGTGGAAGTAAGAGCAGGTGACCGTCACCTTCCCGCGCATTCGCCGCGAGGTGACGGTCACCTGTCGTCATTTGAGATGTTAAATGACGACGGAGTTGTCAAATCGCGGCTTGCATTTGTTGCATGCCGTGACTATCTTTTTCAGGGAATGCAACTGGTCTTTCGTTCCTCCCAACTCTCACCATCGTGGTACACGTGTTTACAACACAGTTTTCTTCGACTACATGCAACGCGTCGTTTCCGCCATCAATGTTCTACGGCATACTCTTCTCATGAGCAAGAATCCCTCATTAGAATAATTCGTCCATGAATCTCGTCAACGCGCTCGTCGTCAAATCTCTCCCGTTAGTTCCCAAAGGTCTCGTCCGTTATTTCGCCAATCGTTACATCGCTGGGGAAACGCTTGCCGACGCTGTTCGTTGCGTTCGTCAAATCAACAACGATGGCGCGTGCGCGACCCTTGACGTTCTCGGCGAAGACATCTTTACGAAAGAGGAAGCCGTTGAGTCGCGACAGAAATCCGTTGACGTTCTTCACGCTATTGCAAAAGAGAAGTTAGACTCGAATCTCTCCATCAAACTTACATCGCTCGGACTCAAACTCGATAAAATGTTTTGCACAGAGAATGTTCGCGAGATTCTGAAAGTCGCGGTGCAGTACAATATCTTCGTCCGCATTGACATGGAAGATTCCTCGGTTACGACCCATACCATTGACGTCTTCCGAACATTGTACAAAGATTTTCCGAACACGGGCATTGTGGTGCAATCATATTTGTTCAGAACGGCTGACGATATGAAGTCGCTGATGAATGGCGGGATGAAAAACTTTCGCCTCTGTAAGGGTATCTACAAAGAGTCACCGACGATTGCATTTCAAGGCCGGGAAGAAGTTCAGCAAAATTATTTGAGCGTGCTGAAGCAAATGTTCGAGAGCAAAGCGTATGTCGGCATCGCAACACATGATTCTGTTTTAGTTGACGGCGCGAACAGAATTATTTCCGAGATGGGTTCGAAGAGGAACGAGTACGAATTCCAAATGCTGCTCGGCGTTCGTCCTGAGCTTCGCCGAAGGTTGGTGCAGGATGGACACAAAGTTCGGCTCTATGTTCCGTTCGGCGAAAGTTGGTACGCGTACTCGATGCGGCGTTTCAAAGAGAATCCCGAAATTGCAGGCTACGTTGCAAAGGCAGTCTTCATGCCTAACAAATAAACCCACCACTTCAAAAGGAGTACCTCATGGCAGAACACAAGCCGTACATCGCCGACGAGAGAATCATTCCGGAGCTGACCGTCAAGTCCATCACGCTTGGCGCGGCGTTCGGAATTATCTTCGGTGCGTCGACTGTCTATCTCGCGCTCAAAGCGGGTCTCACTGTTTCCGCATCGATCCCGATTGCCGTTCTCGCAATTTCCATCGGACAGAAATTGTTGAAGACGACGATTTTAGAAAACAACATCATTCAAACGGCTGGCTCTGCAGGCGAGTCAATCGCGGCGGGCGTTGTGTTCACGCTGCCGGGATTTCTATTTCTCTCGATGAATGAAATGGGAGTGAGCGTCGGCTTCGAGTATTTCAACTACTGGACGATCTTTACGCTCTCGCTCTTCGGCGGATTGCTCGGTACGTTGATGATGATTCCGTTGCGACGCTCGCTGATTGTGAAAGAGCATGGCGTGTTGCCGTATCCCGAAGGAACTGCGTGCGGCTCCGTGTTGATTGCGGGCGACAAAGGCGGCAACTTCGCCAAAACTGCGTACATGGGAGTGTTCGTCGCGCTTGGTTACGCGGTCATGCAAAAAGTATTTCACGTCATCGCCGAAACGCCAGCGTGGGTAACGCGACAAACGAACAAATATTTCCCGTCGGCAACTGTCAACGGAGAAATTACTCCAGAATATCTCGGCGTCGGTTACATCATCGGGCCGAAGATTGCGGGTGTGCTGGTTGCAGGCGGCGTGCTTGCTTGGCTCGGATTGATTCCGTTGCTCGCGACGCTCGTTCCCGCTGCGACAATCGCCGAACAACTTGTGAAGTTAGGTTACTTGAAAGATCTTATGACCGCGGGCGGACCAGGCGGATGGGATCCGACAACACAGACATTCGCGAACACAGCGACAGCAATTTATCGTGCATACGTTCGTCAGATTGGCGCGGGTGCAGTTGCCGCAGGCGGTTTTATCACACTCATCAAAACTCTTCCGACGATCATCTCGTCGTTCAAAGACAGTGTTGCTTCGATGAAGGACAAGAGCGCGGGCATTGTAGTGCGTCGAACGGAACGCGACTTGCCGTTCACAACTGTTCTCGGTGGTAGTCTTGCACTCGTGTTGTTGATGGCGTTCATGCCGCAACTTCCTGGCGACAGCATCATCAGCAAATTATTTCTCGGTGTTCTCATTATTGTGTTTGGATTTTTCTTCGTTACGGTTGCGAGCCGCATCGTCGGTATCATCGGTTCCAGTTCGAATCCGATTTCCGGAATGACGATTGCGACGCTAATGGGGACGTGTTTGGTTTTCATTGCAATCGGTTGGACAGGAAGCGTGTATGAACCAATGGCGCTCGTTGTGGGCGGGATGGTATGCATCGCAGCAGCAAATGGCGGCGCAACGAGTCAGGATTTGAAAACGGGCTACATCGTCGGCGCGACACCGCGTGCGCAACAGATTTCATTGTTCGTCGGTGCGATCGCTTCGGCGCTCGTCATCGGCGCAACGGTGCAAATTCTCGACACGCCGACGCAGGAAGCCGCGGCGCAAGGCGTGCAACACATGATTGGGACGGACAAATTCCCCGCGCCGCAGGGAACGCTGATGGCGACGCTCATCAAAGGTTTGCTTTCGTTCAATCTCGATTGGCAATTCGTTCTCGTCGGAGCGTTTCTTTCCATAACGATGGAACTCTGCGGCGTGAAGTCGCTCTCGTTCGCGGTCGGCGCGTATCTTCCGCTCTCAACAACGCTTCCGATTTGGGTCGGCGGCGCGATCAAGGGCGTTGCTGACTGGACGATGAAAAAGAAGAGCGGGCATGTCGAAGAGAGCGAACTTGGAACGGGAAGTTTGTTTGCAACGGGGCTCGTCGCAGGCGGAGCGCTTACGGGGGTTATTGTCGCGATTCTCACTGTGCTGTTCGAAGACAGGATGGGAAGTTTCGACATGGGACATTCAATCTCCAGCGCGCTCGGCGTAACGGGGTATGAACTTCTCGGCGTTGTGTGCTTCGCGGTTATGGGGTTGATATTGTATCGTGTTGCGCTGAAGCCACAGGAGAAGATATAAAACCCTGAGCGGAGCGAAGGGTCTCGCTGCGTTCGAATAGTAGAACGTTTTGGATTGAGTAACTGACCTTACGCAAGACAAAAGTCCCCTCTGTGCGAAAGGTTGTGCGTAGGCGAGAGGGGATTTTAGGGTGTGTATCGACGATTGAATTCCATACGAATTCGACGTAGCAGACACACCCCTAACCCCTCTCGCCGTCGCTTCATGCCTGCGCACAGAGGGGAATAGTTGCATAATGAATTGTGTGCGTAACATCAGTGAATAAGTTGTTGGTGGTTTGGTTAGAAACTTTTTGTGATTTCTACGCGGTGAGATGTTTCGCTCCGCTCAACATTGAATGAGAAAAGGAAAACAATGTCATCAGCAATTGAAGGTCTGAAACCAGAATTAGTCTGGAAATATTTTGCCGAAATCTCCGCCATCCCTCGTCCCTCGAAACACGAAGAGCGGATGACGAAATATCTTCTCGAGACGGCAAAGAAACTTGGACTGCAAGCGAAGTCGGACAAGTTCGGCAATGTCGTTGTGAAAAAACCTGCATCGGCGGGACGAGAGAATGTTCGGACGATTTGCTTGCAAGGTCATACGGATATGGTTCCCGAAAAAAACAAAGACAAAGTCCACGACTTCACGAAAGACCCGATTGAGCTTGTCCGCAAGGGCAACGTGTTGATGGCGAACGGCACGACGCTCGGCGCCGATAACGGAATCGCAGTCGCGACGAATCTTGCAATCATGGAAGACAGTTCGCTCGAACACGGTCCGATGGAATTTCTTTTCACCGTTGACGAAGAAACAGGATTGACGGGCGCATCGAATCTTCAAGCGGGATTTCTCGAAAGCAAAACGCTGATGAATCTCGACTCCGAAGAAGAAGGCGCGATTTACGTCGGCTGTTCGGGCGGACGCGATACGAACGCGACGTGGAAAGTGCAATTCGAGAAGGCTCCGCCGAAAACGATGGCAGCGATGATTCGCGTCGCGGGATTGAAAGGCGGACATTCGGGATTGGAGATTGACAAAGGCAGAGGCAACGCAATCAAGATTCTGAATCGTGCATTGTTCGCCGCGTCGGAATGTGGCGCGAGGCTCTCTTCGATTGAAGGTGGGAACAAACGCAACGCAATTCCGCGAGAAGCGGAAGCTGTTGTGTTCATACCGAAATCGAAATGGAAAGTTACTGCTGAGTCCGTGATGCGTTTCAACATCGTTGCCAGAGCAGAACT
Source organism: Ignavibacteriota bacterium (assembly GCA_031394795.1). Lineage (GTDB taxonomy): Bacteria > Bacteroidota > Ignavibacteria > UBA10030 > UBA6906 > CAADGV01. The sequence goes on from JANNUB010000223.1 coordinate 4,829, forward strand.
TGCAACCGTTGACCCCGACTTGAGCGTGACGGTTGAAGAAGTGAAAGTGAAATCGAAAAAGGTCGTGAAGAAGGCGCTGCAGAAAAAACTCATGCAAACGATTTCTGGTCTGCCGCACGGCGTCATCAGAATGAGCGCGGACATTCCGGGTCTCATTGAGACTTCAACAAATGTTGCCGTCATTCGCACGGAGAAGAGCAAAATTACCATGGCGACAAGTCAGCGGAGTTCGGTTGATTCCGAGAAGCAAGAGATCATTCATGGCGTGACCTCGATTTTTGAACTCGGCGGCGCGGAAGTGTTTGGGACCGACGGCTATCCAGGCTGGAAGCCAAATTTGAATTCCGACATTCTTCGTATTGCGAAATCAACATACCAACAACTGTACGGCAAAGACGCGGAAGTGAAAGCCATTCACGCAGGACTCGAATGCGGCATCATCGGCGAACGGATGAGCGGCATGGATATGATTTCCTTCGGACCAACGCTCGAAGGCGTTCACTCGCCCGACGAGAAGATTTACATTGATACGGTCGAGAGGTATTGGAATTTCTTGCTGGCGATTTTGCGGAATGTGAATTGAGTTTCATGAAATAGCCCTTATTGGAAAGGCACCCAATGCTGAAGCTATTTGTAGAGTAGAATCACGAAAACTCCTCGATTATTCCAACAAACAAAATTATGTCCACCGTTCGTCCCGAACCACCACGCGGCTACCGCTGGCTCGTTCTTCTTTTCATCAGCTTGCCGATGTTCGGCAACTATTATATCTACGATTGCATCAATCCGCTGACGGATATTTTTCAGAAGCAACTCGGCTTCACGGACGAGCAGATTGGTTGGCTGAACTCAAGCTACAGCGTTGCGGCAGTTCTTACGCTTCTGATAGGCGGCATCATCATTGACCGCCTCGGCGCGAAGAAAGCGATTATGTTGTTCTGCACCGTGTGTCTCGCCGCGGCAGGACTTGGGGCGATCAGCGATAGCTTTGTGACGATGGTGATTGGACGAACAGTGTTGGGGCTTGGCGCTGAGTCGCTGATTGTTGCAATCACTGTATCGCTTGCAAAATGGTTCAAAGGAAAAGAATTGAGTTTCGCGTTCGGCATCAATCTGTTGATTGCGCGGCTTGCGTCGGTTGCAGCGGATAATTCTCCGAGTTGGGCGAGCGGGATTTTTTATCCCAACGGTCCCGATGCGCAGCCGAGTTGGCAAGGTCCACTGTGGCTTGCAGTCGGCGCGGGCGCGATTTGCGTTCTCAGTGCCACAGTGTATTGGTGGTTGGAAAACAACGCGTCGAAAAAGTTCGAGCTTGGCAAGGCTGGCGCGATGGACAAACTGGAATTCGGCAAAGGAATGTTTCGCTACAGCAAATCGTATTGGTTCATCGTTGGATTGTGTTTTACATTCTACTCCGCAATCTTTCCGTTCCGAACGTTCGCGAACAAATTTTTCCAGCACGTGCATTTCGCAGCCCTTCCTGCCGACGAGGCGAATCAGACGGCGGGTTTCTTCACGAGCTTACTGCCGCTCTCCGCGATGATTGCGACGCCGTTGTTCGGTTTGCTGGTTGACAAAGTCGGCAAGCGAGCGCTCTTCATGTTCTTCGGTTCCGTGTTGTTGATGCCCGTCTATCTTCTGATGCTTGATGCAAACATCACGCTCTGGATTCCCACGGTGATGATGGGCATCGCGTTCTCATTGATTCCCGCCGTCATGTGGCCCTCGGTCGCGTACATCGTTGAAGAACGTCGTCTCGGCACCGCGTACGCGCTGATGACGCTCATTCAGCAAATCGGTTTCTTCGCGCTCAACTGGATGATCGGCGCGGCAAACACTTCGCAAGCAGCGAGTGCGGCAAATCCCGACGGTTACACGCTCGGCATGTACCTCTTCTCGACGCTCGGCATTCTTGGGCTTATCTTTTCGTATTTGTTGCGACGAAGCGAAACGGGCCCCACAGGCCACGGGCTGGAGACGATTACCGCGTCATCGAAGTAGTGTCGCGTCTGTAGAGCGACACTCCACTGTCGCTCCTCTTGCCAGACTGAGCGATTCTGGTCTCCGACTCGTAAAGAGAATCGCTCTACGAGACTATTTTCATAGCAGTTATTCATTTCTGGATTGTTATTCGAATTTTCGGATTATGTATCACATCATCACAGCAACCATCATGAAACGCCTGCTCTTTATCTTGGTTCTCCTCAGCGTGTGGAACACGCAGGTTCTTCCTCAGCCGCCCCAGTATCGTTGGACGGTTGACGACGTCTTCAAAGTCGGAGCGAGTTTCAAATCGTTCTCCAGCATTCAATGGATGCAGAGCGGCAGGAAGTTTTCGTACTTCGACGCCGACACGACGACGAAGCAGCGCAACCTGTACGCGCAGGATGTGTGGAGCGGCAAAAGGGAACTGGTGATGGACGTTTCTCTGCTCAAAGGGAAAGGCGACGAGAAAGCGATTCGCGTCGGCTCGTATGAGTGGTCGTCGGATGGCGAGCACGTGCTCGTCACGGGTTCGTTGACCTCGCGAGGAACAAAAACGGGCGGCAGTTTCGGCATCTTCAATACGAAAACAAAATCGTTTCGAATGCTGAACGATGCGAAGGAAGAACAAGCAATCATCAAACTCTCGCCTGATGGGAAGAGAGTCGGTTTCGTGCGCGCAAATAATCTTTTCGTCATGGATGTTGCGACGAGGAAAGAAACGCAACTGACGTTCGACGGCTCTGAAAACGTCTTGAACGGAAAATTCGATTGGGTCTATGAAGAGGAGTTCTCCATCATTGATGCATGGTATTGGTCGCCCGACAGCAAGCGCATTGCATTCTGGCGACTCGACCAATCCGCAGTGCCAACGTTTCCACTTGTAAGTTATTCGGCAGACAGCTCGCACGCGGAAGTGGAAAAGATGCACTATCCGAAAGCAGGTGACAAGAATTCCCTTGTGCAAATCGGCGTTGTGAATGTTGACGACAAAGCGATGCGATGGCTCGACCTCGGCACGAACCCCGACATTTACATTCCTCGCGTCAAATGGACGAATGACCCAAATGTTCTTTCCGTCCAGCGACTGAATCGCGGACAGGATACGCTCGAGCTTATGCTCGCGAATGTTACGATTGGTTCGATGAAAACAATTCTGACCGAAACCGATACTGCGTGGCTTGAGGTTGAACGCGACGATTTAACATTTCTGAAAGATGGAAAACGTTTCATTTGGGTCTCGTGGAAAGATGGTTTCACGCACATCTACTTACATAGTCTCGATGGAACGTTGGAGCGTCAACTGACGAAAGGCGCATGGGATGTTTCGGACATCGTCGGAGTGGATGAGAACGCGGGGGTCGTGTATTTCATCGCTGCGAAAGAGAACGCGCTCGAACGCCATCTCTACAGCGTAAAGCTCGATGGTTCGAGCTTGAAGAAGTTGACGACCGAACCTGGTTGGCATTCTGCAAAATTCTCTCCCGACATGAAAGTCTTCATTGATACATACTCAAGCGCGTCGCGACCAGCTCAAGTGTTGATGAAGAGGAATGACGGCGGCATCGTCTCAACGCTTGTCGAGAATACGCTCGACGGTTTGAAAGGAAAGCCGACGACGCAACATTCATTCTTCACGTTCACGACGTCAGACGGAGTTGATTTGAACGGCTATATGTTGAAGCCCGCGAACTTCGACGCGTCAAACAAATACCCTGTGCTGATGTTCGTGTACGGTGCGGGCCCGCAAACGGTGACGAACCGCTGGAGCACCAGAAATTATTTATGGTATCAGTTGCTCGCTGAGCGCGGCTACATCATTGTGAGCGTTGACCCGCGGGGAACGGACGGACGCGGCAAGCAATTTCGCCAAACGACGAACCGCGAGCTTGGTTACAAGAACACGCAAGACCTGATGGAAGCGGCAAAGTATTTAGGCTCGCTTCCGTACGTTGACGCGTCGCGCATCGGCATTTGGGGTTGGAGCGGCGGCGGCTACCACACGCTGATGGCGATGACGATGGGCGCCGAGCATTTCAAAACGGGAATCGCTGTCGCCGCAGTCAGCGACTTCAAATTCTACGACTCGATTTGGAGCGAGCGGTACATGGACACGCCGCAACAAAATCCTGAAGGCTACAAAAAAACTTCGGTGATGACATACGCCGACAAACTGAAAGGCAATCTCCTCATCGTTCACGGTACGACAGATGACAATGTGCATTGGCAGAACGTCATCGTGTTGATGAATGAATTCATACGGCTCGGAAAGCGGTTCGATACAATGCTCTATCCCGACCGCAGGCATGGCGTCTCGGACCCGATTGCACAAAGGCATTTGTTTACGCTGATGACGAATTTCATTTTGGAGAAGTTGTGAAATTGAAAAGGATAAAACTGGCAAAAGGAGGACAAGCTGATATCCCAGATGTTGGGGATATCGAGAAGCCTGTATTGATTCTCGGTGCAGGCTTCACTCGGGGTTATAACGAGCATCGAGTTCCTTTGGTTGTAGACTTCTTGGATTATGCCGAGAAGATGCAAGTCTTGAAGCCCCAAGCTGAACATAGGATACTGGTAGATTTTATAGAGCGATATTTTGGTGCATACTCAAATGTCAATATCGAAACCTTGGCAACTTTTCTGACCTCTTCATTGCCTCCAATGCCGTTTCCGAAGGCCGAGCCTCGAGAATTCCTTTTTGAGCAGCTCACAGAAATAATTGTCAGGACACTCGTGGGAATATCTGAGCATCCGCATACGGAGTCGATTAGAGAGTTGTACAGAAAGTTTACCAAGGAGTTGCTTAGGGTTCAGGCAAGAGTTCTGACTTTCAACTACGACACGCTTCTTGACGAGTTGTTGAGAGAGACGAGGAAATGGTCGGTGCTGACTGGATATGGTTTGAAGATGCAGACTGGAAGCGAAGAGAATCAGGAACTCCGTGCTTTCGAGGAACAACAGTTCATTCAAAAGCACAAAGAGCCATTTAAAGAAGAAGTTGTATACCTCAAGTTACATGGGTCTATCAACTGGGAAAAACCAATCATTGAGAATCCGTACAGGCGACCTTCAATTTATCTGAGCCCCTTAGCCCTCACCTAGAGCTTTGATGATTTTCAGCAGCAAGGGCATTATTCAGTTATGCGTCCAGGGGGAGGTGGACTACCCGCTCATTGGGGTAGTGGCACGCCAATTACTAGTCGTCCTTTCATAATCCCTCCTGTATTGGCAAAACAAGACTTGGGGAAGGAGTCTTTGCTACTCAACATTTGGTTCTGTGCGATGACTTGGTTTCAGTCAGCCCCGAATGTTATAGTGATTGGATATTCATTTCCGCCGACAGATTAAATATTTGAGTTGACCGTTAGGCAAGGTTTGTCGTCAGACTTGGCAAGGATGAAAGCACAACCGACGAATGTTTGGTGTATCAATAAGTATGTCGACAGCGTTTACGAAAAACGAGTGAAACAGGTGTTCTATAATTGCTGTGTGAATTTTCTGGAGTTAGACACTGTGAGTTTTCTGGAGCAATGGCTACCATGAAGATTACACTGACCATCCTACTGGTTGTACTGTTAGTTCCTCCGCTTGCCGTCTCACAAGTACCGCGCGTGAAGCTCGGCATTGAAGTGTTGGGAGAAAACAATTTCAAGGAACTAAAAGGCAAGCACATCGGACTCATCACAAATCCCACCGGCGTTGATTCGAAACTCAAATCCACGATTGATATTTTGTACGAAGCAAAAGATGTGAAGCTTGTTGCGCTCTTCGGACCCGAACACGGGGTGCGCGGCAACTTTACTGCCGGCGATAAAATTGAGAACGCAATTGATTCCGCAACGAATCTTCCCATGTATTCGCTCTACGGCAAAACGCGGAAGCCGACCGCGGAAATGCTCAAAGTACTTGACGCGCTCGTGTATGACATTCAAGACATCGGCTGCCGATCATACACATACATCAGCACGATGGGGCTGGCGATGGAAGCAGCGGCGGAAAACAACATCGAGTTCATTGTACTCGACCGTCCGAATCCGCTTGGCGGAGTCAAAGTCGAAGGCAATATTGTCGAAAATGGATTCGAGTCGTTTGTGAGCCAGTACGCGATTCCATACGTCTACGGACTGACGTGCGGCGAGCTTGCGAAGATGTTGAATGAGGAAGGAATGTTGAAAGAGGGAAAGAGGTGCAAGCTGACTGTCGTTCCGATGAAGGGATGGAAACGCTCGATGACATGGGAGGAAACGCGACTGCAATGGGTTCCCACATCTCCGCACATTCCTGAGGCTTCGTCGCCGAAACATTATGTGAGTATGGGAATGTTGGGTGAGCTTGGCGTCGTGTCCGAAGGAGTCGGGTACACGATTCCTTTCAAGACTTTTGCCGCTGAATGGATCAGCGGCAAACAATTTGCCGACAAACTCAACGCTCTCAAGCTCGAAGGGATTTTCTTCCGACCGCTCACATTCACGCCTTATTACGGGAAATCCAAAGGCAAATCGTTGAACGGAGTTCAAGTGCACATCACAGATTACGTGAAGTTGAATTTGATGAGCGTGCAGTTTCTCTGCCTGCAGGTTCATCATGAGATGTATCCGGATAAAAACCCCTTCGCACTCGCCGACAGCAATCGTTTGAAAATGTTCGACAAGATCTGCGGCTCGGACCAGGTTCGCAAACTCTTCACACAGCGGATGCTGTTTGTAGACATCAAGGCGTATCTCGGCAAGGATGTCGAGACGTTTCGCACAAAATCAAAGAAGCATCTCTTGTACTGAGGTTCACTCTGTCACGTAAATGAGCGGAGTTGGGTCAACGACCCGTAGGGAAACGTATTCGCAAAACGTTTTCGTCGCCCGATTTTTTTTGGTTGTGCAAATTGACTTGAGGTTGTATATTGAATCAACAAGTCAACTTCAAAATTCCTCCCACGACTTGCTCTACCCTGACGTCAGCCAGGCTCCCCGGAACATTCATCACAACAACCGTGAGTAGCGTATGGACACGAAGTTAGTCACGAAAAGCACGCCTGAGCAACGCATGCCGATTGTCGTACGCATCGAGCGAGACCCCTCGTCTCCGAAACGATATGAATTCACGACAGACTTCAGGATCGGTCGAGGCGCCGAATGCGAGATCGTGTTGCAGGATTCTACCGTCAGTCGCGTTCACGCGAAAGTGGAATTCAAGGATGGGCGCTGGTGGTATGAGGATTTGAAAAGCAGCAACGGCTCCTTCAAAGAAGGTGTAAAGGTCGAGCGCATTCCTCTCACGCGTGCTACTCGACTTGGACTCGGCGCAAACGGCCCGCTTCTCTTTTTCGAAACCGAGGGAGGAGAAGTTCTTGATGCGACATCGGCGCAAAAGCAGGAAGATCCTTCGCTGTCGAAGGTTGCGAAACACTATTTTGAAGACACGGGCGGACCCGCGGGCGAACGGACACAAATGGTGCGAAAGGCGTTCAAGAAGCAAAAGCGCAAATGGACGAATGTGATCATCGCGGTTGCCGTCATTGCTTTAGGAGCCGGCATTTACGCGTTCCTCAAACACCAACAACTGGAAAAGCAGCGAGGACTCGCGGAACAAATTTTTTATCAGATGAAACAGATGGATTTGGATTATGCCTCACTGGTGCAAAAGCTGACGCAATCGAACGACCCGCGCCTGAAAGAGGAAGCGGCAAAGTACCTCACTCGACGCCGCGAGCTACAGGACAAGTATGATGAGTTTGTGAAAGAGCTTGGCGTCTATGATGCGAAAGATGAGACTGACAGAGCGATTCTTCACATTGCACGCGTCTTCGGCGAATGCGAAGTGAATATGCCCGAGGAATTCGTTGCGGAGGTGAAAGAGTATATTGGTGAGTGGAAAAAATCGCCGCGTCTCCGCACCGCTATCGCGCGAGCGGAACAGAACGGATATTCGGCGAAGATCGCCGAGACGATGATGAGCCAGAACCTTCCGCCGCACTATTTCTTTCTCGGATTGCAGGAAAGCGATTTTGTCAAAGAGGAAGTCGGTCCCGCGACAAAGTACGGCGTCGCGAAAGGGATGTGGCAGTTCATCGCATCAACAGCGAAGGAGTACGGCTTGAAAACGGGACCGCTCGCGGCGGTCGGCAAGTACGATCCGGCGGATGAGCGTCATGATTTTGAGAAGTCAACGAAAGCGGCTGCCGCATACATCGCCAACATTTACAACGGCGAGGCGCAAGCGAGCGGGTTGCTCGTCATGGCATCGTACAACTGGGGACACAACGTCGTGAAGGGTTTGATAAAGAAGATGCCACAAAATCCTCGCGAAAGAAATTTCTGGACATTCTTCAATCAATACAAAAGCAAGCTGCCGAAGGAAACATACAACTATGTTTTTTACATCGTTT
>JANNUB010000233.1:0-1526 GCA_031394795.1 Ignavibacteriota bacterium
TTGAAGTGTTCACAGATAAACAAAAAGCGATCGATTCTTTTTAATGGTGTATTTTTCAGCGGTGCGGTTCATCACTGCATCGCTGTTGATTCATACCTGGTTACCAGACCGGGCTGGAGGTCTTATGAAACGGCATGTAGGAAATATCACCATTGTTGTTCTTGTCATTCTAAACATAGTAGTTTGGTTCGTTTTTCCGCCTGTGAACGACGGCCGTGAGAATTTTGCACGTCAGTACGCGGGTGAGATCCTCGGCGCGAATAACATTATTTTGATGGCCTGTTCCCTGTTCCTGGCCACGCGGCCGAAATGGGCTGAAAAGTATTTCGGCGGGTTGGATAAAATGTATCTCACTCACCGGCACACCGGCACAGCCGCATTCCTGCTGATCTTCGCGCATGTGTTGACTGTACCTATCACGACTACCGGCTGGGCGCTCGGAAATTACCTGGCGGTCATCTCCTTCACAGGCATTGTGACAATTGTGATGATCACGCTTGCACCGCGTATCCCTTTTCTAAACAAGCTTAGCGGTGGTGACTACGATGATTGGAGGAAGCTCAAGCGGTTCATCGGCATTTTCTTCATCCTCGGCTATCTCCACGCGTTGTTGATCGGCAAGCCACTCGACGCATTTATTGCCATTAACTGGGTTCAAATCTTCTTTATCATCGGCACAGCTTCCTATCTATATACAGAGGTCTTTGGGGGCCTATTCAAGAAATTTCTGCCCTACAAGGTTGAGGATATCAGGCACCCCAATAACTCAAGCACTGAAGTCATCCTGCGTGCCAAGAAGGCACCTATGCAAAAACATCGCGCCGGACAATTCCTGTTCGTGCGCTTCCCTGGTAACAAATCATTGAATGAGTCTCATCCGTTCACCATCTCCAGCGCTCCCTCTGAAGATGTGCTGCGCCTGACCATTAAAGCCAGCGGAAATTTCACCCGTGACCTGTTCAGCAACCTGAAACCGGGCTCCGATGCCATCATTGAAGGCGCGCATGGAATGTTTGATTACAAAACCGGCGGGCAGAAACAGGTCTGGGTCGCAGGCGGAATTGGCGTGACGCCCTTCCTGTCCTTCATTCGTGATATGAACGGGGATCTGACCCACGATGTGGATTTCTATTACACGGTTCGCCATCGCGAGGAGGCAATATTTGTGGACGAGATCGAAGCTGCCGCGAAAAAGAATCCGCGCTTGAAAGCCCACATCCGTTTTTCGTCCACCGATGGTTCACTGACTATGGATGATATCGTGAAAAATACAGCCGGCAGCATTCGCGAGCGGCATGTTTACATGTGCGGTCCGTTCCCAATGGTTCAGGCTTTTGAAAAGAAATTCCTGGAAGCTGGAGTTGTAGCGGACAATATTCATTATGAAGAATTCAATTTCAGGTAAACTGTTAATAGGGTATTCTCAAGGAGATCGTCATGGAAATTTCTTTATCAAAACATAATGGCCGTGTGCCGGTTACGATCATGCATTTGGCGGGCAACCTGGATGCATCCAACTACACAGA
>JANNUB010000585.1:0-38164 GCA_031394795.1 Ignavibacteriota bacterium
AGAGAATGAAGTTCATCCGGAGAAATCGTCCCGACGGTTCGCAGCGCGGCAGGATTGTCGTGCTCATGATTGAAGAATCTCACTTTCGCGTATGTCGTGCGGGACTCCTCTTCCGTTATTCCGACATGACGAAGGATGTGCTTGCGAGGCATCGGGTGGTGCGTGCCGGTAGCAATCAAATAGTCCAGCGCTTCGACTTGCTTGCCGATGAGATCGAAGAGGATACGAAAGAAAAGATCAATCGGCGCGTGGCGCGTGCGATCGGGAATCAGCACGAGCACGCGCTTGTGGTGGAGCGGAATTTGCGCAATCGCTTCCGCGCAGATGTTTTTGATTTCCTGCGCGGAGAGCGCGCCGCTCAATGCTTCTCTTCCTATCAGCATGTTTGCTACACTTTATATGTTGACGACGCTGTTGCCCCGCCCCGCCCCGTCCAGTTCGTGTGAAAGAATTCTCCACGCGGCGCGTCGGTCCGCTCATACTGATGCGTGCCGAAATAATCGCGTTGCGCCTGCAAAAGATTCGCGGAGACGCGTCCGTTGCGAAGCCCGTCATAAAAGGCGAGCGCAGTCGCATGCGCAGGTATCCAGGCGCCGTTCATCGCGGCTGTTGCAACAACTCTGCGCCACGCGTCCTGCGACGCCGCCATCTTCTCTTGGAAAAATGGATCGAAGAGAAGGTTTGACAACGAGGGATTACTATCAAACGCGTCTTTGATTTTGCCGAGAAACGCCGAGCGGATGATGCATCCACCGCGCCAGAGCAGCGCGATGCCGCCGTAATTTAAATTCCAATTGTACTCTTTCGCCGCTTCCGCCATGAGCATGTAGCCTTGCGCGTACGAAATGAGTTTCGACGCATAAAGCGCTTTCTCCAAATCATCAAGGAAGCCTTTCTTGTCGCCGACGAATTTCGCTGTCGGTCCGGCAAGAATGCCCGATGCTTTCACGCGTTCATCCTTCATCGCCGAAAGGCATCTGCCGAACACTGCTTCGCCAATCAACGTGAGCGGAATGCCGAGGTCGAGAGCGACAACGCTTGTCCATTTGCCCGTTCCTTTTTGTCCGGCGGTATCGAGAATTTTGTCCACGAGCGCCGAGCCGTCAGTATCTTTGTACGCGAGAATATCGCGCGTGATTTCGATCAGGTAACTGTCAAGCTCGCCTTGATTCCAGCGCTTGAACACTTCGTGCATTTCACCGGCAGACATACCGAGCAGGTCTTTCATCATCTGATATGATTCGCAAATCAACTGCATGTCGCCATACTCAATACCGTTGTGGACCATCTTCACAAAATGTCCCGCGCCGTCGCTGCCGACCCAATCGCAGCACGGCGTGCCATCGTCAACTTTTGCCGCAATGGATTGAAAGATTGACTTCACATGTTGCCACGCCGCGAGCGAACCGCCGGGCATGATGGATGGACCTGTCAATGCGCCCTCCTCGCCGCCCGAAACGCCCGTGCCGATATAGAGAAGTCCTTTGCTCTCTACGTACTTCGTGCGGCGAATCGTGTCGGGGAAATGACTGTTGCCGCCATCAATGAGAATGTCGCCCGCTTGCAAATGCGGCAGAAGAAGTTCGATAAATTCATCCACCGGTTTGCCCGCCTTCACCATCAACATCACGCGTCGCGGCGTTTTGAGGCTCTGCACAAATTCCTGAATCGAGCGCGCGCCCACGAGATTTTTTCCTTTGCCGCGACCGGCGATGAAGTTGTCCACCTTGTCAACTGTTCGATTATAGACAGCGACGGTGAAGCCGCGGCTCTCCATATTGAGCACGAGATTTTCTCCCATCACCGCAAGTCCTATGAGTCCGATGTCAGCTTTGTTCATTCATTTCATCCTTTTTATTTTTGTCATTCGAGTTTGCAATTGATTTCGTGAATCTCCACCTACACTCCGCTGTTCGCGGAAAATCCTCCATCAACAGGAACGACGATTCCGGTCACGAACTTTGACATCGGCGACAGAAGCCAGAGCGCCGCGCCGAGCAAATCTTCCGGCGCGCCGAACCGCGCCATCGGCGTGTGGTCAATGATTTTTTTGCCGCGTTCCGTCAACGCCCCGGTTGCCTCATCCATCAGTAAGAATCTGTTTTGCTTCGTAAGAAAAAATCCCGGCGCAATTGCATTTACGCGAATGTTCGGCGAGTACTCTTGCGCCATGTGTACGGCGAGCCACTGTGTAAAACTATTGACCGCTGCTTTTGCCGACGAGTATGCAACAACCCTCGTGAGCGGACGCTCCGCCGCCATCGAGGAGACATTCAGAATCACTCCTTGCTTCGTTTCCGCCATATGCTTCGCGACGATTTGAGATGGAATAATCGTGCCCAGCAAATTCAAATCGAATACCATCTTGAGCGCGTCGGGTGGAAGGTCGAAGAACTTCGTTGCCGGGTTTGTTGTCGCCTTGGGATTGTTGCCGCCTGCCGCGTTCACCAAGCAATCTATCCGGTTTGTCTCCGCGAGAATCTGTTTCACGGCTCTTTCAACCATCTCCGGTTTCAAAACATCGGCTTCGAGAATGTTCAATCGCTCGCCCGACACGCCGAGTTCCATCAGCTCTCTCGTTGATTTCGCCGCGTCGCGCTGAATGACATAGACACTCGCATTACAGCCAAGCAATGCACGCGTAATTTCCGCGCCGAGAATACCTGCCCCGCCCGTAATCACCACCGTTCGTCCGGCAAAATCGAATTGCGTTTTCAGTTTTTCGAGATTCACAATTGTTCTCACTTTTATCTATACGGTTGCAGCCTCATCCACCGGAGCCGGTTCAAGCTTCGGCGCGAGGATGTGAATTACCAATAACGCGATCAGATATGCCGAGCCTGCCATGATGAAAATCGGAACATAACTTCCGGTCTTCTGCAAAATTGCTCCGACGACAAGTGCGATCACCATTCCGCCCACCGCGCCAGCCATTCCGCCAATACCAACGACGGAGCCAACGGCGCGGCGCGGAAACATGTCGGACGCCGTCGTAAACAGATTCGCCGACCATCCTTGATGCGCCGCAGCTGCGAGCGAGACAAGACCGACGGCAACCCAAAGATTAGAAACGTTTGCCGCAAACACAATCGGCACGACCGCGAGCGCGCAGACAAGCATCGCTGTTTTGCGCGCACGGTTGGACGTCCATCCCTTCTTGATCAAACTCGAAGAGAGCCATCCGCCGCCGATACTCCCAACGTCGGCAACAAGATAAATGACGACCAACGGCAGACCAATGGACTTTAAGTCAAGCCCATGATTGCGATGCAAGAAATCCGGAATCCAAAATAAATACAACCACCAAATCGGATCGGTCATGAACTTGCCGATTGCAAACGCCCACGTTTGGCGATGTGGAAGAAGGTTGCCCCATTTGATCGGCGCAATGTTTTCGGGGGGATCACTTCGAATGTAGTCAAGCTCCGCCTTGCTGAGTCGTGGATGTGATTCCGGAGAACGATACATGAAAAACCAAAACAGAACCCACACAGCTCCCGTCATCCCCGTCGCAATGAACGCGCCCTGCCAACCCCAATGACTTGCAATCCACGGCACCATCAACGGCGTCGCGAGCGCGCCAACATTCGTTCCTGAATTGAAGATGCCGGTTGCGAGAGCGCGTTCTTTTTTCGGAAACCATTCGGCGACTGTTTTGATAGACGCGGGAAAATTTCCCGCCTCGCCGATGCCAAGCAAGAAGCGGGCGAATGCAAACCCCGCCGCCGCGCCGCCCAACATGATAACTGATGGAGGATTGATGAGCACTGTTGGCAAACTTAACCAGGGAAACAAATCCGCCGCTGCATGACCGATGGCGGCGATACTCCAAATCACGACTGCGAGAGTGAAGCCAAGTCGCGTACCTAACCTGTCCATCACGCGCCCAGCAATGAGCATACCGATCGCATAGGCAAGTTGAAAACTAAACACAATCGCCGCGTAGTCCGTCTCGCTCATCTTGAACTCCCCTTGCAGCGTGGTCTTCAGCAAACCGATGACCTGGCGGTCAATGTAGTTCACCGTTGCCGCGAAAAAGAGGAGCGCGCAAATAACCCACCGATAATATCCAACGGACGTCTTGACTTCACTGGTTGAGTTGATATTTTCTGTCCGCATCGTTTCTCTGAATTATGAATTGATGATAAATGAATGTGAGTTGTTCAGTTATCCGACGTCGGCACGAACGTCTTTCCTCGCGTCGCTTGCCTCGCCGTTTGCCGCTTGTCCGAGGAACAGCGGTCGAATGTGTCGCTCGAAGATGTTTGTTGTAACATTCGATTCAATTGTGCTTCGGCATTCCTGCAACATGCCGCTATAGCGAGAGCCCATTTCTGCTGCGACTCTAAACGAGACGTGTACGAACTGTCGGAAATGTATGTTGTAGTTCTTGCATGATTGATCGTGCCGAAGGGCTTCAACGTACTCCTTCGAGCTCCACCCTTCAACTTCACTTGGTTCCGGAAGTCTTTTCCTGTCGATATCGATAACAGGAAGATAGGGCTTGCACATTTCCTCGTACCGTTTGAATGCTTCGGCATAAATGTTTTTCGCAAGCTTCAATGCCTCACCACCGGCAGCGGCAAGTCCGATAACTTCTTCGAGCCAAGTCGTTCCAGCGGTTTTCAGGTGAAGTCCTGCGTCAAACTTCTTGATGGCGCTATACATAATCGGGTAGAGAGAAAACTTGTCGCTCCCCGAATGAACGCTGAGCTTCAAGTTGCCTGGCAGATTGCACGTTGAGACGGCGAACGCAATCACCGCAATATCGTCTTCGAACTCACGCGCAAACCGATTGATGTCGCCGACGTAATCAATCCCCTTAAAGAATGCGCCGGTAAATTTCGGCGCGATGGTTTGAATCGGGATACCTTCACGAGCAATCGCGGCAAGAATAAAGAACAACTCCGCCGGCGTCTGCGGGCGCTCCGCTTCGTCGAACGAAACTTCCGGAACGAAGGTGGCGCGCCCTTTTCGCAGCGCGATGCGGCGATACACTTTGCCCGCTTCTTCGACTGCGAACAAATATTTCCGCGCAACGTCCGTCAGAAGCGCGTTCGTAACCTGTATCGGCGTCGGCACTTGCAGTATCCTCAACTCGCCGAGGAATCTCGACATGTCTTTGACAAATCGCTCCGCGGATTCTTCGCGTGCAGGCTTGCCGATGTAGTCCGCGACATCTATCGTATAGAAGTCACTGGAAGCGATGAACTTGTCCACTGTCGCAAGGCCGATATGGTCAGCGTCAACATAGTGCGAGCGTTTCCAGCCGCATGCCTTTACAGCATTGTCGGCTTCAACACGCACGTCGTTCGGCGATGTGCCGACGATTGTGTGTTCGCGATTCGATTTGTTCCAGACAGGAACAATCTGCGCTCCGAGCGCTTCCGCCTTCTGTAACGCTCGCAATTGGGCAGCCCCTTCGAGACTGAAGCGGTCGCCGATGCCAATGGAATATTTTTCGAGTGTCATGGTGTTTTCCCATTCGGTCTTCGTGTGTGTTTTGGAATTCATTACCCTCTTCGTGAGTCGTGAATTCTTTTCGTCACCGCTGACGAGTCGGTCTACGACCTCCCTACGGGATCGTAGATCGTAGAGGAGACTCGTCCAACGATCTTCGTTGCGCAGAACCCGACACTTCATCGAACTTGAAGTATCGCTTCGCGTTGAAGTAACAAATGTCTTTCACGATTCCTCCGACGAGTGGCATGTCATTGGGAATCAATCCTCTCTCAATTTCTTTCCCAAGAATGTTGCACAGGAGACGCCGGAAGTATTCATGGCGAGGATACGAAAGAAAACTTCGCGAATCAGTGAGCATGCCGATAAACTGACTAAGCAGTCCCATATTCGAAAGAGCTTCGATCTGTTTAGTCATGCCGTCCATCTGATCGAGAAACCACCATGCCGAGCCGTATTGAAGTTTTCCGGCTGCAGATCCATCTTGGAAGTTCCCAATCATTGTCGCGACAACTTCATTGTCGCGCGGATTAACATTGTAGAGAATCGTCCTGGCAAGTTTGTTTCCATCATCAAGTTTGTTGAGAAACTTCGCGAGAGGGCGAGCGATGTCGAAATCTCCCATCGAATCGAATCCCGTGTCGGGTCCGAGCGTACGCATCATGCGCGTGTTGTTGTTGCGAAGCGCGCCGATATGGAATTGCTGCACCCAGCCTTTTTCCCAATCCATTTCGGCGGTCTCGTGCAACACGGCAGATTTGAATTTGAGAATTTCCTCGTGCGTCAACGGCTGCGCTTCGAGCAGCTTTTCAAACGTCGTTTGGATTTCTTTGTCGCAGTAGTCCTCCGCATACATCGTTTCCAAGCCATGATCCGAAAGCCGGCAGCCGTTGTCGTGAAAGTAGTCGTGTCGTTGCTTCAACGCTTGAATGAAGCCTTGAAACGTGCGCACCTCAACATCGGATGCTTCAGCAAGCGCTTTGACGTAATCGAGAAACGCGCCTGGGTTCTCAACCGCCATCGTTCTGTCGGGACGAAATGCCGGCAGCACTTTCGCCGAGACACTCCGATCGGCTTCAATGAGTTTGTGGAAATCCAAATCGTCAATCGGATCGTCTGTTGTGCAAACGACTTCGACGTTCATCTGCTTCAATATTCCGCGTGCCGTGAACTCCGGCGTCGCGAGTTTCGCGTTGCACTCATCCCAAATGCGTTTCGCTGTTGAGGGATTGAGCAAGCGATCCGTTATGCCGAACGGTCGCGCTAATTCCAAATGCGTCCAATGATACAGCGGGTTTCGTAAAGTTTTTGGAACCGTCTCCGCCCACTTCTCGAACTTTTCCCAGTCGGAAGCGATCCCCGTTATGAAACGCTCATCAACGCCGCACGCCCGCATCGCGCGCCATTTGTAATGATCGCCCGCGAGCCAGATCTCGGTGAGATTGTTGAAACGGCGGTTCTCTGCAATGTCTTTCGGAGAGAGATGGCAGTGATAGTCAATGATCGGAAGGAACTCTCCGTACGCATGATAGAGTTCTCTCGCTGGACTATTCTCTAACAGAAAATCTTCATGGATGAATGTTCTCACGGTGCCCTACTTTTCTATGATCGAAGAAGATGAGACCGAACATTTCGTGACGGCACGATGGCTTTTTGCAATGTGCACGTCTCCCGAATCAGAAGGTCCGTGGGTAAGACAATGTGCTGGTTGCGCAGAGTTTCAGGGTCCGAGAGGTTTTTTAACAAGAGCCCGGCTGCCACTGAGCCGAGCTGGTATGATGGCTGCGAGACACAACTCAACGCGGGGGAAATCACATCGCTTACGTCGCTGTCGCCGAAGCTGATGAGATCAATATCCTCGGGAATGCGGAGTCCCAGCTTTTTCGCTGCGCTGTACACGCCGAGCGCGATCGGATACGTCATCGCAAAGACAAACTCAGGTAACCGTCGGAGAGAATGCAATCGCATGATGTTGTCATACCCGACGTTCTGCCCGTATCCTCCCTCGGCGATCCAATGCGGCTGAACGGGCACGCGGTGCTTTTTCATTGCGCTCTTGAACCCGCGCAAACGATTTCGCCCGATGTTTGTGTTCGTCGTTCCGCCGAAGCACGCGATCTTTCGGTAGCCGATGCTGATCGCATGCTCAACCGCTCTGAACGCCCCTCCCTCATCATCAACGAGCACGCTGCCGAATCCTGCCGGTAGAGGGTTTGGGCAACGGTCAATGAAGATCAGCGGGACGCCTAACTTTTTTATCCAGCCGAACACTTCGAGATCGCGCGTCGTTTCCGAAATGGAGATGAGGATGCCGTCGACGCGCATCGAGACCAATGTTTGGAGATGCTTGCGCTCGCGTTCGTCGTTTTCCTGGGAGACGGTGAGAATCGTTTCGTAATCATTGTCGAACGCTGTGTTATACACCCCTTCGATGACCGAGCCGAAAAAGGCATGCGCGACTTTCGGAATCACCAGTCCAATCATCTGCGAACGGCGCGAAGAAAGATTCCGCGCGAGAAGATTCGGGGTATAACCGAAATCCTTTGCCGTTTTGCGAACAAGCTTCGTCGTTTCGGTCGAAATGTCGGGATGATCCCGCAGCGCTTTCGAAACAGTCACGCGAGAGACATTCAGCTGCTTGGCAATATCCTCCAACGTTACGCGTGAGTTACGTTTCACTCGAATCCTCGCTCGATTACTTTATTAGTAACTTAATCGGTAACTGAGAATACGAAATTTCCAGGAACATGTCAATACACGACAGACCGAATCTTGATACGATCGAACGAAAGTCACCCTCCTCATATGCAGTCGGGATGTAATCCATGTTCAGAGATGCTTTTTCTCAGAGATTTTCGGGAAGGGGTTTTGTGAAAAAACGTCTTCAAAACAAGAAGCGGCATGGAGAAGAGTTGATAACTATGGAGGCCATGCAGCACCAAATCCTTGTTTTGTAAGGGAGGCTCTGAAGCGACGCACTTTTTCCGTAGAAGAAGCCCGAGTTCGACACTTCGACACACGTTTTTTCATCACAAACTCCACCAATAACTCACCTTCAACAATAGCACATTCGAAGGCCGTATGCGAAATGTATCTCCGAAGTCGTCGGCGAATGAACGAAAGTAATCCCCCGAACCACCTCTTCTCACTTGCGACCATACAAAAAAAAGCGTGCTGCCCGGAACGTATTCCCAGCGTAAGACAAGATTTGTATTCAGTGTCTGACTATTGAAGTCAGGGTTGCCCGCAAAATTATGCTGGACGAAATCTGTCGTACCGATAAGCCGCCGGAAATTCTCATAATGTCCTTTTGCCAGAAACACTTGCCCATAAAATTGCAGCGTTAAGTCAGGCGTGAACGTAATCGTACTCCGAAGCGTAAAGTTCACTTCATGCGTACTCCGGCTGCCAAAGATACTCATGGTCGAACCGCCCGATGCCTCGTTCGCAATCCATGCCCGTTGATTCCGCACGCCGTTGTATCCCGCCTCTAATTGGTACTCCATCCACGAAGCAGGTTTCACTTCTACGCCAACCGTAGATCCCCACCCGAATCTTTGGTCATTGTCCCAGACGGTGCGAATGCTCAACGAGCCGTTCACATCTTTTCGTCCATCGGTCAATACGCTAATGTTAGCATTGTACACGTCCGGCCGCGCATACAATCCATTTCCTCGAGTCTCCCTGTCATCATAACGACCGACATCCACCGATACCGCTGCGTTGAATGTCCAATAATTTGTGGAGAGCGCGCTTCCATTCAGTTGAGCCTGCCGGATGAGATTCACCCAATCAAAATTCTCTCGTTCGTGGAAGAACATCTGAACGCTGTAGTTTCGTACAAGCTGCGCAGGTGCGTCTTCTTTGTACGTGAACACTCCAACAAATCCATAATCATTGGGACGACGGAAGAAACCAACGTCGTTGATGTTGTATTCCTTTGACGTGAAGTCGGAACTGACAGACCACAGCCAATGCGCGTCAGCAATTCGCGAGAAGGCTAACTTTCCGGCAGACCCTAAGCCGCGGTCGCTCACAAAATTCTTCGTGTACGAAAGTCCGAAAAATCCATCAAGCTGATACGTGTTGGAATCGAACTTCAAATTCCAATCACCGCCGGTTGTGATTGCAGGATAGCGTTTGTCTTTCGCCGTCGTTGTAAGAATCAAACCCACAACGGAATTATCGAGAACATCTTGCCGCAGACGGACGATATTGTAGTGCGCAAACGGTTCAACAACCTGTTCGAACGTAGTTCCTGCCGAGTCTGCAACGAAAGCGCGCTCTTCTTTTGTGAACGCCTGTATCACGCCGATGGAAGTTCCGCCATTCGTCTTGCCGCTTATCTTTGCCGCTCCAAGAATTGTGGTGGCTTGCGGCATGTCGATAATTCTTCCTTTTGTTGGAACGCTCACTTCGGACGCAGAGAGCGCACGACCAATGCGGCGAGAATAAAACATGCCGGGACCGAAGTCATCGCCAAATGTTGTGAAGCGGATGATATGTGTTCCTTCGATGAAGAACGGTCGCTTCTCAGGATAAAATGTCTCGAACGTCGAGAGATTCAGTACAGCCGGGTCTGCTTCTACTTGACCGAAGTCGGGATTGATTGTCGCATCGAGAAGGAAATTGTTGGAGAGGCTGTACTTGAAATCGAGTCCGGCGTTGCCGCTGAACTTGCCGATGCGTTGCTGGTCTGATTTCTCCGGTTGCCATTGCTGCTTGCTGAGAACGAACGGCAGTAGTTCAATGCGATGTGGCGCCGGTAAGTTTTTCAATCCAACCAAATGGCCGAAGCGAGAAATGAATCCGGTCTGGCTTTTCGGAACGTGAACCCATCGGTCCTGTTCGCTCTTCCTGCTGATGCGGCGGCGGAAGTTGATGCCCCACTCATGCTCCGTCGAGTCGTTGATGTCGGAGCGGTACCGAAGCATACTAAATGGAATTCTGACTTCTGCCGACCAGCCGTTCGGAAGAATTCGTGTATGCACATCCCATACGGCGTCCCACGATTTATCTTCCTTGTTTGCGTCGTCATACAAAAGAATGTCTATCTTCCCGCCTGCTGCGTTGAACGTGAACTCGTAGCCGTTCTGATGATCGTGAAATGAATCAATGAAAACGGCAACCCGATCCGTCTCAATGACATTGTCCCGGCGGGAAAGCCGCGCAACAATTTGGTCCGGTTGGGAGTTGTACATCATCGCGCCGATGTACAACGCTTCATCATCGTACAAGACGCGAATCTCGGTCTGCTCGGAAGCGGGTTTGCCCTCGTCAGGATCGCGCTGTATGAAATCTGTTGCGGGCTGTGCGAACTTCCAAACGTTATCATTGAGGATGCCATCAACGTTCGGTGATGTCGAGATGCGGACCGCCCTAATTGTTCGGGGACTGTCGCCCGCGAAAGTACTGTTTGAAAAAGCGATGATGGTTAAGGAGATAATGAGGGGAGAACTCAAATTCATTCTTTCTTCTTTTCAAACTTGGCAATAACAACGGCGGAATCCACGGCGGCGGAATCATTCATCAGTTCGTCAACGGATTGATCAATGGTAATTGGCGTCGCGAAATCACCTCTTGCTATTTCTGAATCTGATACACGGAATCGAGCAACGTTCCATCTACCCATTTCACAACAGCGACGACGTTGTCTTTCTTAACTTTGGGTTTCATCGGAGTGCCTCCACAGATATCGAAGACCTCTTCTTTTATTTCATCGAGTGTCCGGAGAGGAAGCGAACTTGAGGAGAGTTTTTTCTTTAGATCCTGTCGTGCAGGATTAATGGCAATGCCGCGTTCCGTAACAACAACATCAATCAGCTCGCCCGGTCCGCATAACGTTGTCACTTCGTCAACAATAACAGGAACCCGATCTCGAAAAGACGGAATTGCAAGAATAACACATTTGCCGAAAAGGCAATCCTGCCAACCACCAATACCGTGAAGAAGGTAACCGTCGGAATGCGTTACTACGTTTGCATTGAAATGGACATCAACTTCGGTCGCGCCAAGCACAGCAACATCGAGCATTGAAGCAAAATTACCTTTCCCATAATAATTGTAGCTTGTAAAGGGGCTGGTGTTCACATGTCTCGCGTTATCGCGCAGAGAGCGTACGCCGTCTGCATCAAAAGCCTGTCCGTCGAGAATGTAATCCGTCAATTCTTCTTCCAACATTTCAACAAGATAGCGGGTGCTTCCACCGCGAATGAATCGCGCCTTGATGTTTCGCGCTTTCATTCTTTCTTTTAGGTACACGGCAAAGGCGAGACTGATGCCTCCTGCACCCGCTTGAAATGAAAAACCATCGTGCATTATCCCCGCCTCTTCAACAAATCGCGCAACGTATTCCGCTATGAGAAGACGATCGGGGCTTTTCGTGAGTTGCGTCGTTCCCGATACGATCTTCGCCGGATCTCCAAGGCTTTCTACTTGAACGACACAATCAACATTGTTGCCCTGGATGTGCCACGGCACGCACGGAAAATTCACGAGAGTATCCGTCACCACAATCACTTTGTCTGCGTATTCCGAATCGGCAAGCGCAAATCCGAGCGGACCGCACGCAGACTTTCCGTCCACACCGTTGGCGTTGCCGAAAGGATCGGCGCAGGGCGCCGCAATGACTGCTATGTCAATGTGAACGTCTCCATTCTGGACCGCACTATATCGCCCGCCGTGTGAGCGGAGAACACCAACACCTCGCATGTGTCCATCCGACGCGTACCGTCCGAGCGGTCCGTTCATGCTTCCTTCGATGTGATGGATGGTTCCGTCGTCCAAATATTTGATGAGGTATTCGTGGCAAGGGAATGATGCGCTCGGAAACCATCGAATATTTTTTACTCCCATCTCTTTGATGGTATCAAAAAACAGATTCGTCAGGGCATCGCCGTTGCGCAAATGATGGTGCGTGGAAATTGTCATCCCGCTTTTCAATCCGGATTTTCTCAGCGCTTCCTTCAGGTTCTTTACCACTTTGTTTCCGTCCGAAGGGAAATCGGCGCAACTGCGAATCGGCGGACCGGAAATGTTGCGTGCTGGACGAACCGCACCGACTCCCATGTACGGCAACTGGGAAATTCCATTGACGTAACGCGGAATCAATCGGCCCGCGGCGTTCCGTATAAGTTTGGATTTGGTTGAAGTGGATGTTGGCATATCAATCTCGCGTTACGATCTTTCGAGTGAATCACTCATGTTACGCAGACAAGAGTCTCCTCTGTGCGAAAGCCTGCGTATAGAGTAGAGGGGAATCTGCAATTGAACGTTTCGGTGTCGTTCTATCCCCCATTTATTTTGTCCGTCCAGTTACAATCTTGTCATATTCAATGTCGTTTGGCTCCCACAATTCAACCTTATTACCTTCAACGTCTATGATGTGAACAAATTTGCCGTATTCAAATGATTCTATTTTGTCAGCAATTGTCACGCCTTCTTTTTTTAGTTGTTCGACAAGTCCTTCCAGATTTTCAACTCTATAATTTATCATAAAGTCCTTTGTCGAAGGTTCAAAATACTTTGTTGTCTCGGTAAATGGACTCCATTGCGTAAACCCTTTTTTTGTCGTGTCTGCGCCTTGTCGCCACTCAAAATTTGTCCCGTATTGGTCGGTGTCTAGACCCAAATGAGTTTTATACCACTCTTTCATTTTGTTGGGGTCTTTACACTTAAAAAAGATACCGCCGATGCCTGTTACTTTTTTCATTTTATTGTTGTCGTTAGATTGTTTTGAAATGATTGTGTTAAATGCGAAACAAAAACCGAATGATGTCACAAGTGCTAAAAATATTAATGTTTTCTTTTTCATTTGTTTCCGTCTGTTTAGTGTCCGTTGTGTCGTCTTTTACGCTTACTGCTAACCACCGGGTTTGTGTCACATGAGGGAATCAATTTGTGATGAAGAATGGATTGCTATTTTGATGTCCGGACATTAGCTCATTTTTGCCAATGCAAGCACTCGTTGTGCCCGTAGCACAACAGGTGCGTCAATCATTTTTGAACCGAGCGCAACCACTCCCGAACCACTTCGTTGGGCATCAGCGTAAGCCTCAACAACCCGCGTTGCGTAGGCAACCTCCTCGGCTGTCGGCGCAAATGCTTCATGGACAATTTTGATTTGTCTTGGATGAATACAACCTTTCCCGTCAAAACCAATCGCCTTGGCTTCCAGCGCACTTTGTCTCAGACCATCGTCGTCGCTGACATCGGAAAGGACGGAATCCAACGCCTGGAGTCCGGCTGCTTTTGCAGCGTTCACAATTGCGCTGCGCGCATAGAGACTCTCAGCGCCGGCTTTCGTCCGCGCTGCGCCGATATCGGCAGTGTAATCCTCAAGCCCAATCGCGATCGCGCAATTGCGGTTACTCGCCGAGGCAATCTCGAATGCGCGGACCACACCCAATGCACTTTCGATAATCGGAAGGAGCAATACCGTGTTTTTGATATCATGAAGCGTGGAAAGCCGCTCGATCTCGCGTTCCACTTCCTTTACGTTCTCAGCTGATTCACATTTGGGAATCAAAATTGTCTGGACGTTGTAGGGAATGATGTGTCGAAGATCCTCGATGCCTTCGGGCAACTGATTTATCCTGACCATGCGCTCTGCATCGCCAAAATTCACATGCCTCAACGCATTTCGGACAAGAACGCGAGCGCTGTCCTTCTCTGAGGGCGATACGCTGTCTTCAAGGTCAAGTATGATGCAATCCGGTTTGTGCAATGCGGCATTCACGAAAAACTTCGGTTCGTTTCCGGGCAGATACAATCTCGACCGTCTGAGTCTCTCCTTCGATGAAACCGCGAGACGTTTGCTTCGAACCGGCAAGAGAAAGTCTTTATCGTCGCTGAGATTCATTCGTCGAAGGGCTGCTTCACAACGTGCGGCAATAATCCAGGGAAGCGCTCCGAAGTCTTCAATAAGAACATGCGCATGTTTTGTTTGATAGAAGTGAAGGACTTGATTTACAAGCTCCTTGATTGAGGCGCCGTACATTGACTCGACTTTGCTCGTTAACTGAATGTACATGCCTCCGGATCGCTTCCGCTCGATCTTAATGTAGCAATCAGATCGAACGTCGTTGCCGCGTCGACCGGAAGAAACGTGCGACGATAAATTTTTCATGTCCATCACTTAATATTTTAATAACTGACGTTACGCACAGAGAAAAGATTTGCCACAAAGACTCTAAGGACACGAAGGTTTCACCAAGAAAAACATAAACTTTGTGAAGCCTTAGTGTCTTTGTACCTTAGTGGCAAAGCTTTTTTCTTGAGGCATGCGTAACGTCAGTTAATAAGTTGTGCCAGCTTTGATGCAACATCAAGCAAGTCCATGCCTTTCGTGAACGGTAGGCAAACGCCTGACGTAATTCGCACTTTGTTAACCCATGCTTCCGGAATGCTTTTCATGCCGTTCATTGCGCCGCTTAACGCGCCGACGATTGCAGCAATCGTGTCGGCATCGCGGCCAAAATTACCGCCGAAAATAATTCCCTTTTGAAAATCACCCTTCGTCATCTTCAGCACTGCAAAGGCAGACGCGACGGCTTCAGGAGCGGCGGCTTTGTATTCCGTCCAGAGCGCTGCATGTAACGGCATCCATGCCGCTTCCCATGTGTCGCTCTCTTCAATAATACTGAGCGCTTTTGTGAGAGTGTATCTCATCCATGAATCGTCAGGCGTTGTGTGAACTGCTGACTGCAAAACCTCATCCAAGTTCCCGCCAGCCATCGCAACAGCAATTCCCGCGGCAATCGCTTGAGCACCCCAGACTCCGTCGCGCGAATGACTGATGCGTGACTCAATCTCAGCCAATCGCGCTGCGCGTTCCGGATCACCAGCACAGGCAATCCCGATTGGTGTTATGCGCATTGCCGCGCCGTCACTCAAGCAGTGCGAGTTGTACGCTCCAGAAAGCGGCGGGAAGACACCGCGCCGGATGTTGACTGCCGCTTCACGCTCGCTTGCCCCGCCGCGCTTCAACTCTTGTAGTGGCAGAACATGCGTCATCCAACTTTCAAGAACATGCGCGTCGGTAATCGCGCCCTTAGCATTGATAAGCGTGTGGGCCGTCAGGAGAGCAAACTCCGTATCGTCCGTGCCCGGTGCGGGGCCTTCGGGAAAATCCGTTGTAATGCCAAACCGGAATTGATTCTCTGGCGATCGTGCGGCATCGCCAAACGAATCGCCGATTGCGTGTCCGATGAGACATGCGGATGCACGATCAACCAAACGTGACTTATCTTTCAGAAGTTCAGATTTCGGAATCATGCTGTGCTTTCATTGTGTTGAATCTGTTGAATGAAATTGTGCGACGTGCACTGTGCGGCGTGCAAGATCGCTGAACGTCGCATTGTCGAACCCCTTGAGGCTGGTGCGAATTCGATCGTGCAGTGGCTCAATCCATTGCTGCGGGAGTTTATCGGCTCCAAGCATTGTTCCCATGATCGAACCAACAGTGGCGCCGTTGCAATCTGTATCCCATCCCCCCATCACCGCATTGCAGATTGCGCGACCATAATCGTTATCGCTGGAAAGAAGTGCCGCTACAACAAGCGCTGCATTATTGATGGCGTGTACCCAGTGATAGGCTCCGTATTTGTCATAGAGCAGATTCACAGTCTCTTCCCAACTCATTTTCTCCACAGGCAGGGCGAGTACAAACCGGATAGCCTCTGCAAAACGCGATTGCGGCGGGATGAATTTTAACGCGTTGGAAACTATTTCACGTATGTCATCCCTAACAAACGAATCAGCAATTGCAGCAGCAAAGAACACTTCACCGTAGATTCCGTTCCGCACATGGCTCAGGCTCGCATCACGCCACGCCAATTCCGCTGCACGGGAAGGCTGCGCCGGTGAAGCCCATCCCCAAATATCGGCTCTGATCTGAGCGCCGATCCATTCTCGGTATGGATTTCTCTTCAGTGCAGTTTGGGGAGGCTGCAAGTCATTCAGGTAGTTAACGTATGCGACCCGTTCACCCGAGAATGTGGAGAGAACAGGAAGC
Organism: Ignavibacteriota bacterium; assembly: GCA_031394795.1. Lineage (GTDB taxonomy): Bacteria > Bacteroidota > Ignavibacteria > UBA10030 > UBA6906 > CAADGV01. Next base: position 16,475 of record JANNUB010000585.1, read on the forward strand.
ATGGCGAGCCATGTTTGAGCAACATGTTCAGTGTCGAATTTTTTTCCATACGTCTCAAGAATATGGAGGTTGAGCATCGGGAAGTTCATGTCATCATCTTCTGTCATGCAGAGAATGTTTTCCCGCAAGCTCTCTCTTCCGCTATGTTTATTCCATGGATATTGTTTCAGCAGGGATTGTGGAATTCCCCGTTCCGTTATGTACTCTGTGAGAGGCCACGTGCCGTTTGACAAAAGCATTTCTTTGATTGCATGCCGTGGAATTTTTTCGACCGGCTTTCCCAAGAGACAACCCGCCGCTCTACCGAGCCATCCCCCCAGAATTCTGTTCTCGATGAAGGCTGGAGAATACGATGGAACCTCTTCAGTGTTGATGTGACAAAGCTGAGATGCGACATCCCATGATGATGGCTCGTAAGGAAAATCTCTTGCTGCCGAGAAACCTTCTTCGATCTCCCGATAGAATTCCTCAGCCCTGTTCCGAAACTCCGCCTCGGAAAATTCTTGTCTCTTCAAATCTTTCCATCGTTGAAAAAGTTCTGTAACATGAGCACCCTCTTCTTGAAGTTGCTTCAACTCATGTTCAATGCGTTCAGGTATTTCTATCCAGGAAATTCTCATGCTTCTTTGTCATGGTTTCTGAGGGCTGCATCAACGAGACGATCCGTAAGCTCAAGAAAATTTGTCCCCGCCAGCGAGGGAATGCATACGCCTTTCAGAGTTGTTATTGCAGCAAGCCAGCTTGCACTTGCAATCTCTCCGGAACTCATTGCCCCAACCAGCGCTCCAACTGCTGCCGGAAGTGAATCGGCTGCCTTCGCAAACGACGCCGCAGTTGTAAGAGCAAGTTCAAAGTCATGCCCGATCATTTTTGCGATGACGAAAGTGAGAGCAAGAGTTTCCGGTGCCGCGTTTCCATAGCTGTACTCTCGATTGATGATCGTATTCTGAATTTTCGGATGCATCGAAAACAAAGAATCGCGATCATCTGCAAAAGCAAGCGCGTCATCGACCTTTCGTCGTACCAATGAAGACATTGGAAGAAATTGAAGTGACGCGTCAAGAATTTCATTTACACTCTTTCCCACACACGCCAGACTTATTGCCGCAGAGAATGCCTGAGCCGCCCATACACCATCTTCAGCATTTGTGACAGAGGCATCAAGTGCAGCCATGCGTGCCGCTTTCTCCGGATTGCCCGCACAGAAAATGCCGATTGGTACTGCACGGGAAACAGCGCCGTCGTCGAAGTAATGCGGGTTCTCTCTCCCCGAACGAGGAGGCTTAATATCTTTACGTAGGTTACTCAATGCGGCTTGCGTACTCACTCCACCTTTGATGATTTCACCCGACTGTGCAAGCGTGAGCCACACGTCATGAAGCGCGCGTTCGAATCCATCATCTCTCTTTAAAAGAATATTCGTCGTGAACGCCGCCCACTCCGAATCGTCTGTCGGTGAAATGTCGAATGACTCCGCAGGCTGGTTCAGAGAAAACGGCATAGCCAACGCAAGTACGTTCGATGTCTCAGATGCAGCATCCATCTCGCGCCGAATCCTTCGCGTCCATGGAGGAAGTAAATAGCTGCGATGAAACATCGCAGTCCAACTGAGAGCATCACCGATTGCAAGACCCAGCATTGCATTCCGTGCACGTTCCCTGAGCGCGTTCATGTCGCTCGTCTCCATGATTCCGCAAGCCCTGCAAGTTCATCGGCAACTGAAACTACGTTCATATTCCGGACGGCGGCAATACAAATTCCGCGGGAAGAGGATACCCGACGCGCCCAGCGTTCAGGAATTACGCCAACACCTTGGGACGCTCCACAGATTGCTCCTGCAATGGCAGCAATCGTGTCGGTGTCTCTGCCAACATTGACAGCGCCAAGCACTGTGTCTTCGAACTTCCCTCTTGCTGCAGCAACAATACCGAATGCAAGTCCGACAGCTTCCGGCGCAACATCGGACCAGAAATAATATGAGCACGCAAGGGCAGTATGCAAAGGCTCAAGCGCGTTCCACACGTCGGGCGCAGACTCGCCAATCTTCACACCTTGCGCAATTGCATTCGCTGTCCATGATTCCTTCGGAAGGACATCCACTGCCGCGTGAAAAATTTTCTCCAGCGGCGCACCAGTCATTGCAACGGCAACGGCAGCCGCAACCGCCTGACCGCTGAATATTCCCTCACCTGCATGACTCACTGCACCATCCTCGGCAGCGAGATGGGCAGCCAACTGAGGATCGCCTGTTGCAGCAATCCCGAAGGGAGCGACGCGCATTGCAAGCCCGTCACTCCAACTGTGTAAATGCTGTCCGCTCGCCGGAGGCTGCATGCCTTCACGGAGATTTCTGATTGCCATCATCTCACTGAAGCCCGCGCCCTTATACGCGTTCGATGCTTTGATAATATCGCTCCGCCAGGCATTTGCTACATGCGTAGAATTCAAATCGCGTCCATGAAGAAGCAGTAGCCGGGCGCTGAATAACGCATACTCCGTGTCGTCGCTTCCACCTTGATCATCAGAAAGGAAATCCGTTACGCGCCCCCAACGTGTTGCGATCTCGTGCGGTGATTTTCCTTCCGTCGGGCTACCGAGCGCATCGCCAACAGCCAGTCCGATGAGCACACCACGCGCACGATCCGACAGTGTCATCACCATGCCTCCCCGCGCTTCTTGTAACGTGAAAGGACAACATTACTTTCGAGTTCAATCCGTTGCGCTGCTTCTTCGATACTGAGACGCCCTGCGAACAATTCCTGGAGAACGGGATTTGCAACGCGGCTTTTCCACTCGACGTAACCGGGCGCGCCTAACCATGTGCCTGTCGAAAGAAATTGAACTGCAGAGCAGGTTATGTCCCAACCGTTCGCACTATCCTGAAACGCGGGCATCGCCAAACATGACTTGCGCGCGGGAATCATCCAATCATTGAGCGCGAGCCGCGCCATGTTTTTTGAATTGAGCATGAAGCTGATAAACTCCATTGCCTCTTTCACTCGTTTTGATTTTTTGGGGATGCTTAACGTCTGCGCGCTCACACCGGAGAACTGTGTTGTTGCTTTGAGAGGCGGCATTACTCCCCATCTGAAATGCGTCGGAGCGTTTTCAACAAGCTGTTGCCGTCCCCACGCGCCGATGCCAATCAGCATAGCGTATCGTCCGCTGAAGAAGCCGGGAATCATTCCTGCACCGGTTTGCCCAATGCTCGAGGGTGACATAGATTTGTCGGCGTAGAGCATATCGACAATTGTTCCTAAGAGTTTCTTTTCCGGCTCTCCAACCTTCACAACAAAATGGTCTCCTTCCTTGCGGAAAAACGATCCACCAAAACTAATCGAAGTGTTCATGATAATGTTGGCGGAATTGCGAAGACCGATGCCGGCTCCGTATTGATCAACAACGCCGTCGCTATTGAGATCTTTTGTCAACGTACGCGCAGCGTTGCGCACGTCATCCCAGGTCCACGGATGTTCGGTTGTTGGTCGACGACTCCCGACGGGTCGGCCTACGGCATCGTAGAGGGTCATCGACGACTCGTTGAGCGGCGCGATTCCCTCCCGCTCGAAAAGCGCTTTGTTGTAAAGCACCACCAGAGATTCGATCAGAAACGGAACGCCACCGACTTCACCGTTCGGTCGTGTTACGGTTGCCCACGCAACATCAAGAATGTCATTTTTCATCTCCGGCTGAATGTACGGCGAAAGATCAGTAAGATAGCCGCGCATCGCGTAGTCAATTATCACCGACGATTCATAGTGGAACACGTCGGGAACGTCGCCGGTCTCGAACGATGTAATCAGGTAGTCATGGACTGAATTCCATGTCCCCTGAATATATTCTACCTGAAGATTCGGATGAGCAGCATTCCATTCGTTCACAATTGATTTGTTGGTGGCAATCGCCTGTTCCTGCCACGCAAGGCTGACAAAGCGAAGATGGTCCGGGTCAGTCGCAGTATCATAGTGAAGACTCCAGTAGCCAACGACTGCAACCAAAACCAACACACCAATTACGATGTATTTCGTCATCCCTTCATCGCTCCTGACACTAAACCTTCAGTGAACCATTTCCGCAAGAAGCCAAACAGTATGACAGATGGAATTGTTGCAATCACACTCGCCGCTGCGAGAGGTCCCGTGCGCGCCTGTCCTTCCATTCCCGTGTACCGCGCCAACTCTACTTGCAACGTCACTAACTCAGGACTTTTCATGAGCACGAGAGCAAAGAAAAATTCATTCCATGCAGAAACAAATGCAAACAACGCTGACGCGCCAATTGCGGGAAGAAGCAATGGCATGATGACAAGGTAAATAACCTGTAACCGTGAAGCGCCGTCGATAGACGCAGCCTCTTCAAGTTCAATAGGAATGCTCTTGATATATCCATGCAACATCCATAAGACAAACGGCAACGCCCATACAACATAGACCAGTGTCAGTCCGGTGAGCGAATCAGTGAGTCCCATCCGCCGAAGCAAAACATACAACGGGATCATTATCAGAATCACAGGAAAGATTTGCGATGTGAGAATCCATCCCAACATGACATTGTTCGCCGCGGACTTGTATCGCACAAGCGCGTATGCCGAGGGCACAGCGAGCACTATGACAATAATCGTCGAGACGATTCCGACAACTACACTGTTCCACATACTCCGAAGAACGCGTTGCTCGCCGAGAACAGACGTGTAATGGTTCAGAGTCAGAGTCTGTGGCAGAATCGTGGGCGCCCCGGAATATATTTCCTGCGTAGGCTTCATCGAACTTGACACCACCCAGAACAATGGAAATAAGAGAAAGATGAGGTACACGATGATCAAGCTGTGAATTACTATTTTCACAAATCCTTTGTTCTCTTTCATGCCGTAGTTCTCTCGCGAAGTTGAACACGAATATACATGAAGAGCACGATGGAAAGAACCACCACCATGACATTGCCAATTGCCGCAGCATAACCAACATAACCATACCGGAATGCTTCTTCATACGCAGCAAGCATCGGGAGACGAGTCATCCCTCCGGGACCGCCCTGCGTGAGAACCCAGACAAGACCAAACGTGTTGAAATTCCACATGAACGACAAGGACACAATTGCCGCCATGACGGGCTTCAGGGTCGGAAGTGTAATGTGCCAAAATTCTTCCCACCGCCCTGCGCCGTCGAGACGTGCCGCCTCGTACAAATCATTCGAGATTGATTGTAAGCCTGCAAGTAGAAAGACCGCAGCCTTGGATATCTCGCCCCAAACTCCGGCGATGACGACCGCGGGAAGAACATGCTCGAAACTTGAAAGCCAGTTTATGGGCGCGGAAATCAGCCCAACATCCATAAGCATGATATTCAACGCGCCCGCGTCAGGATCGTAGATTTGCCGCCAGACTATGCCGCGAATAATTGGCGGCGTAGCCCACGGTATCAGCATGACAATCGTGTAGAAGGATGTAAAACGGATTTTCGTGTTCAACAACAGAGCAAGTCCCAAACCGAGAAGCACCTGAAGCGCCGTCACAACAAGCGTCCACATAATTCCGACTCTGAACGAATACCAGAAGTACTCATCCTTGAACAACTGGACATAATTGTCCAACCCATTGAACGTAATCGGATCGCCGAGGCGGTAATCGGTGAAGCCCAGATAAATCCCGCGCAGCAACGGGATGAGAGAGAAAAATCCCACAAGCAGAAACACCGGCAAGAGAAGCGCTACCTGTCCCTGTTTGTTGCGCTGAACCAGATTTTGTTTAGAGGATTTGTTCACCGTTGATTCGTGCATGAGGTTCTCACTCACGCCTGAACGGTGCAGTGCACGCTTCTATCAGTCGCTTTTCAAATTCTTCCTGATTTCCGCTGACCTTATTTCTTGCAGAAACAATGATCAGATCATTCTTTGGATCAACGCGAAACACTGCGCCCGACGCAGCAGCATGCCCGAACGCTTCGCCGCTGAGTCCATGCCCTTCCATCGGAGATGTTCCGATGCCCCACCGACGATCGATGCCCGCAAGTTTCGCCGGAAGAAACTGACGATAGGAATCTTCTGAAAAGAATCTGTATCCGTTAAGGGTTCCACGATTCAACAGCATCTGCCCGAGTCGTGCGAGATCGGCGGCAGTGCAATACAATCCGCCATAAGTGTTGTCGGCGTACGCAGATTTCATTCCAAGGGGAGTGAAGAGATAATCCTGAAACAAATACGGCACGGCGCGACCTGTTATCCGTTCCATGATCTTTCCTGCAATCGCATAGCCTGCTCGATGATATGAAAACTTCTCTCCGACTTTTAAGAAGGGAAGAACTTGTGCAACCTGGTTTTCGAGCGCAGAATTCCAATCCGAAGCCCACTCTCCCGCCCAACCGTCCAGCCCCGTTGTGTGGGTAAACAAGTGCCGGACTTTCAGTTTGCTTTCTACCGCCGACGATAATTCGGGGAGATATTTTTCAATGGGCGCACCAAGTTCAACAAGTCCTTGATCAACAAACTGCATCATCAACACGCCAGTGAGAAGCTTGGTGATTGATGCCATCCAAAACGGCGAATCAATAGCAACTTCAAATTCGTCCACTTTGGTGTTGAACGCCTCATGAAAGACAATTCGTCCTTTGTAAGCAATCAGTGCTACGTGTGGCTCTGCAGCATCGCTTGCCCAAGCACGGCAGACATTCCGAATTTGTTTAAGATATGTTTGATTGAAGGGAGATGTCGAAACAGGATTCTCTTCAAGAAGAAGGCTTGTTTCATTTTCTTTCTTCGGCAACGAAAGTGGAACTGCGCCTTTTCCATAAATAGGCTGTTTGAAAGTAATCCACCATTGACGGTCCCTCAGTCGAGGCGTGTCCGTCCGACTCGCAACAGAATCAATCTCTGAGAGACCGGCAAGAAACACTGCTGCATCTGCTTCGTGCCTTGGAAACATTTTCATTGTGCCAAAAGCAAAACGGTTTTCGCTCCGTTCGTACAGTCGCCATTGTGCTTCGCTGATGCCATAGTCTTTTAACCGATTAAACTTGAGAGGAATGTTCTCACTGTAGTCATCGAATTCAACGGGCGAGCAGTAGAGCGTAATAAAGCGTCTCATCGTGAAGCCCGAAGGTAGAACGCCTTCGACTACAGCGGCGTATCGCCCCGTCTTCTCGGCGCGCGTAACCTGTCGCATGTTCTTATCATAGTACGCTAGCTTCAGTGAAAATTTTCCCATCTCATTATCAACCATCGCGGGCCGCTTCCATCGGACTTCGGGAAATTCGCCGGGCGGAAACACGTAACGGTCGCATTCCAATTGCTCCTCAAGAAATGCTCGCAGCCTCCGTCGGTTGATTTGATCCCAATGAATCGCGTCAACGTTTTTGCCTGCGACTTGGATTGATGTAATCTGATCGTTGGATGGTTGGAGATGACGGGGAATGAGAACAGAGGTCTTTGCAATAATTCCATCCGGGCGAAGCCGCTCTTCCGCAATCACCTTGCCTGATGACAGAACTCGTACGATGGATCCGGCATCTCTTCTTCTGCCGCAAAGCGTAAGTGACGCCTCTCCAAAATTCCACAACTCAACATGAGAAAAGAAATCGCGGCGTTCCTTCCTCTGAAGAAACTGAATCGCATCTCTGTAAGCAAACAACCTGAACCAAACTTCAGTATTCGATTTTCTTCCACGGACGCGAACAGTAAGCGGTTTGTTCGGCGTTATCCTTGAACGAGGAACCGTCAGCGCCATATAGCCAAGATTTGCGCCGTTCGAGTTTCTTGCCGCGGTAACGAATGCAAGGCTGCCCCCTTTGCCGGAGACAGTCCATGAACTGTTGTTCGGTGTTGAGAAGGAGAGTGCGAACGAGTTGTCGATCTCAAGATCGAACCACTCGTTGCCGAGATTATTTCCGAAGCCGCAGACCCAAAGAAACGACGCCGAATCACCTTTCCACGATAACGGAACGGTTGCCGTCTGCCACTCGATCATCGCCTCGCCGCCGGATGTCCGTGCAACAAAAGCTGAATCGCGTCGGGGGCCGCTTCGGTGCGATGAATAGGGAGAAAACGAACCGGAGAGAATCGAATCGTACCCTTCAAACCAATTGTCCGGTTCAGATTCGATTGTGAAATGCAGTCTGGCAATAGACTCAATATCTACTTGTCCGAATCCGACAGAGCACATCAACATCATCGCGGATGCACGCAAGATTCTGATGAGAGTAGAGTTGAGGTTACGGAGAAGCGCAGTTGAAAAGCCTGAACCGCAGAGAACGCAGAGGTCGCAGAGAAAGGAAGTTTTGTTTTTGTTCGTAATTCCAATTCTTTTCTCTGCGCTCTCGGCGGTCTCTGCGGTTAAATTCTTTGTTTGATGGGTTTTCAACCGTGCTTCTATGATGGCGAGATGCCGCTTTTTGTTTTTCTCAATCATCTTGTATGCGACAGAAGCCAATCATAGATAGCAGGATTATTGTACGTTCTCGTCCAGGAGTCGTGGTAAAGATCCGGATAGATAGTAAACGTTGGATTTCCGCCGCACGCTATCAAAGCCGTGATAACACTTTGTGCTCTATTGAGAGTAATAATTGGATCTACAGCACCATGAAATGCCCACATCGGAATATTGGTTAGAGCGCAAACATTCCAACCGGGTTCGATACGAAATGCAATCGGGATTATCGCCGCGAAGCGTTGCGGGTAACGGATTGCCAAATCCAATGTTCCAATTCCGCCCATGCTTAATCCTGTTAGGTAAATACGATTTGTATCTACGGAATATCGCGCAATGACACTATCAATCAACTTGTTCAACAATACCTGGATTCCATCATTGTAGTACCATTCCGTAGTCGAAGGACATTGTGGAGAAACAACGATGAACGGGAAAGAATTGTATCCATCCAGAATTTTCGGCAGACCTTCACCTTTCACTCGCCACAGTTCGCTCCCGCGCTCACCAATTCCATGCAATGTTATGATGAGGGGAAATTTCCCGGCAATCACCGCCGACGTATCCCGCGGCCTAAAAAGCAAATAGTTGAGCGATGATGGATCATAAACTTCTTGTTGGACTATCGGCGTCTCGGTAAAGTTCGGCTGGCCCAATACAAAATCTGCATTCGCTCCGTTCGCCTTCGCTGCCGCATTGTTAAAAATCATTATACGGTTGTTTGACTCATCAGTAAGATACAATCTGCCGGCTGCATCACCAAACACTCCCCGCAGATTACTCACTCCGTTTTGTGTTGTGTTTGTCGCGTTAGAAGTAAAGTCCGGTTGCCCCAACACTCCATCAGCCGCCGCTCCGTTCGGTTTTGCCGCCGCGTTGTCAAACCGAATCGCGCGATTATTATCATCTTCACAAACCCACAAACGGCCCGCCACGTCTGCATACACGCCCATCGGTCTGTTCATTTTTGTTGATGAGAGACCGCTTGTCCCAGTTGTAAAATTAGATTGTCCCAATACTCCGTCTGCGTTCGCTCCATTCGTTTTCGCTGCCGCATTATCAAACCGTAATACGCGATGATTGAGTCTGTCTGCTACCCACAAGCGACCTGCTGCATCAACAAAAACCCCAACTGCTCCATTCATCGTGCCGGCTGTTGTGCCGCTGCTTCTCGTTGTAAAATCCGGTTGTCCTAACACACCATCGGCGGCTGATCCTGTTGCCTTCGTTGATGCGTTGTCAAATCGTAATACACGGTTGTTGGCGTAATCGCCGACCCATAACCGTCCCGCGGCATCCACATAGGCTCTGAGCGGATCATTGAACTTTGTTGAAGAGATGCCGCTTGAGCCTGTTACAAAATTAGGCTGACCAAGCACTGCTTCGGCTGCAGATCCGTTCGTCATTTTGGCGGCTGAACTCCAGCGCAGAACTCGGTTGTTGTACCGATCAACAACAAACAGTTTTCCCGTTGTAGAATCAATTGCCACTCCGGATGGAGCCTGCAACGTGCTTGATGTTGTTCCAAATGTGTTTGTTGAAAAATCCGGCTGACCTAATACACCGCTCGCGGGCATGTTGTTTGACAGAGGGAGTTGGGCATAGGCTGACCCCGACAGTAAGAGCAGTAGCGTACATTGCACCGCTTTGTGTTTTATGACCGTCATCCTCATTTCAACAAACCCATCTTCCTCACTTCGTTCCTGTTTGCAGAGCGGAGTGTGTAGAAGTAAATTCCGCTTGGAAGATCCCTCGCGTCAAATGAAAGTGAATACAGTTCGTTTGCTGCTGCCACTCGGTTAAAAAGCGTCGCCACCTGCTGACCAAGCAAATCATATACTGCTACTGTTGCATGCTCGGTGTTCCGCATTGCAAATGTGATTGTTGTGCTCGGGTTAAACGGATTGGGATAGTTCTGAGCAAGTTTGTACTGTTCCGCTCTTAACGGAGCATCTGCCTCGGATACACTCGTGAGCGACGAAACATCAAACCGCATCACACGGTTATGGTCAAAGTCTGCGACCCAGATATTTCCACTATGAGAATCTACAAAGAGAGATTGGGGATACGCGAGATTACGCGCTGTAGGAGGACTTGCTACTCTTTTGACCGCAGGAAGATCGCTTGACAAAGAGCGTTGAGCATATGAGGACAAACTTGTTGTTATCAACAAAAGGAGCAGAGTGAATTGCATCTTGTTGTGGGTCATAGAACATCCGGAAGAATATTTTTGCTGTTGCTGTTTTAGGTATTGGAAGGGTGGCTCACGCCACCCTTCCAATAAAAACTGACATTACAATGATCGTTGCTGAGCGTGGTACTATTTCATCAAGATCATTTTTTTCGATTCGTTGCTGCTTTTGGAACGGAGCGAGTAGATGTACACCCCACTCGGAAGATTTGCCGCGTCGAATGAAATCGTGTATCGGTCGTTCGCAGCCGCCACTCCACTAAAGAGCGTTGTTACTACCTGACCAAGCAAATTATAGACCGTGACTGTCGCATGTTCAGTGTTCTTCAGCGCGAAGGTAATTGTTGTGCTCGGGTTAAACGGATTGGGATAGTTTTGCGAGAGTGAATAGATCGTTGGTGTCTGAGCGAACAGATTTTCCCTAACGGCTGTGGGCAATCCAATCTGCACAGCGAACCGCACGACGCGATTATTTCCTGCATCGGCCACCCAGATCTGATTACTGGCGTTGTCGATGAACATGGAATTGGGGGAGGAGAAACTGCTGGCTGTCGGAGGTAGCGCTGCTGTTCCAGTGACAAAATTCGGCTGGCCCAAAACATTATCAGCATTCGCTCCGTTTGCCAAACTTGCTGCATTATTGAAAACCAAAATACGGTTGTTCGCGAATTCTTCCACAGCATATATTCTTCCCCGTGCATCTCCCCATACACCACGGACATTGCTCATTCCGTTCTGTGTCGGGGTAGGAGCCGTTTTCGTCGTGAAATTGGTTTGCCCTAAGACTCCGTCTGCAGCCGCTCCGTTGGGTTTTGATGCCGCACCGTCAAAGCGCAACACGCGATTATTCACATCATCTGCAACCCATAACCGACCACCCACATCCACAAACACACCGAACGGCTCTTCCATTTTTGTTGCACTCAAACCGGCTATTCCTGTTACAAAATCCGCTTGTCCTAAGACGCCATCCGCCGTTGCGCCATTGGCTTTCCCTGCCGCATTGTCAAACCGTAGTACACAATGGTTGTCCCGTTCAGCCACCCACAGACGCCCGCTTCCATCTACAAAAATTCCAGTTGTGCGAGTCATTTTCGTGGCGCTAGTTCCGGCAGTGTTCGTCACAAAATCCGGTTGTCCCAATACTCCGTCAGCGGCTGCGCCTGTAGCTTTCGATGCGGCGTTGTCAAAACGTAATACTCGTCTATTGCCGTAGTCACTCACCCACAACCGTCCACCTCCATCGACATAGAGTCTCACCGGAGTGTTCATCTTTACCGCGGATAACCCGCTGGTATTTGTTGTATCATCCGGCTGGCCCAATACCGCTTCGGCTGCCGATCCGGTAATCAACTTCGCTGCTGAACTGAAACGAAGAACCCGGTTGTTGTTACGATCGGCGACAAACAATTTCCCTGTCGTCGGGTCCACTGCAACACCAAACGCATTGTTCATCGTGCTCGCTGTTTTGCCTGTTGTCCTTGTGACAAGATTTGCCTGACCTAATACGCTGCTCGCAGGCAAACCAAATATGAATGTAACATCGTTGACAGCAAACCGCGTTACTCGATTATTTCCTGCATCAGCCACCCAAATCTGATTACTGGCATTGTCGATGAACATCGAATTCGGGAACGCAAAACTACTTGCCGTCGGCGGATCCAGAACAATACCGGTGGTGAAATTCGCCTGACCCAACACGTTATCCGCATTCGCTCCGTTTGCAAGACTTGCTGCGTTATTAAAAACCACAATCCGGCAATTGCCTTCATCCACGAGATACAATCTTCCGCGCGCATCTCCCCATACGCCTCGGACATTTCCCGTTCCGTTCTGGGTCGTGCTATAGGTGTTCGTCGTAAAATTGGGCTGTCCCAACACACCATCCGCCGCTGCGCCGTTGGCCTTTCCTGCCGCATTGTCAAATCGTATCGCACGATTGTTAACATCTTCAGAAACCCACAAACGACCACCAGCATCGACAAACACACCAAACGGCTCATTCATTTTTGTTGCACTCAAACCGCTGGTCCCAGTCACAAAATCCGGCTGCCCTAATACTCCATCCGCCGCTGCACCGTTGGCCTTTCCAGCCGCATTATCAAACCGTAGTACACGGTGGTTATCTCGTTCTGCTACCCAGAGGCGACCACCTCCGTCGACATACAGTCCCGTCGTGCGTGTCATTTTCGCAGCCGTGGTTCCGGCAGTGTTCGTTAGAAAATCCGGTTGTCCCAAGACTCCATCCGCCGCTGCGCCCGTGACTTTCGCCGAGGCGTTCTCAAAGCGTAACACACGTCGGTTGCCGTAGTCACTTACCCACAACCGCCCCGCGGCATCAACAAATACGCGGATCGGCGTGTTCATCTTCACCGCTGATAGCCCACTGGTATTTGTCGTATCATCCGGCTGACCCAGTACCGCTTCGGCTGCCGCTCCAGTATTCAACTTCGTCGCTGAACTGAACCGCAGTACACGGTTGTTGTTACGATCGGCAACAAACAACTTCCCTGTTGTCGGATCCACTGCCACGCCAAACGCATTGTTCATCGTACTTGCTGTCTTGCCCGTCGTCCTCAACACAAAATTTGTCTGCCCTAACACGTTGCTCGCAGGCATGTTATTTGACAACGGGGCCTGGGCATACACTGTGAGACTTACAACTACCAAAAGCAGTGTAGCAAATAGACTCTTTCTGCAGTTTTTCATACAACCTCCATAAATTAGAAACATGAAATAGTGAATCAAGTATTTTGAAATTTCTGAATAGCTGTTGTTGAAATGAAATTTATTTCGCAAGGATCATCTTTCTTGTTTCGGTAATGCTCCCTGCGCTCAGTTTGTAGAAATAGACGCCGGTGGGAAAATCCGACGCGTCCCACGTAGCCTTGTGAATTCCGGCAGCCATCGGTTCATTCACAAGCGTGGCGACTTCTCTTCCCAACACATCGTACACCTTCATCGTCACGCGACTGACCTCTGATCTCTGACCTCTGACCTCTGCTATTTGAAATCTGATCTCTGTCGTCGGGTTGAACGGATTGGGATAGTTTTGATGCAAAGCAAAACTCGAAGGCGATGTTCCTGTTTCTTCGACCGAGACCACAAGATCATTTCGATACACCGTCAATCCATCAATGCGCTCGGCAACGTATGCAAAGCCGCCGTCAACGGCGACACCGCGTGCAATGGGAACGCCATCGTAGAATCCCGCAAGAACCGGAGCTGCAGGATTTGTGATATTGACTACCCGCAGACCACGATCATCGGCGGGCACGTAGACGTAATTTCCGCTGATCGCCGCGGCATAGCCGTAACCGCGTGTCCACACTTTGCCAACTTGCACCGGCGTCGCGATGTTAGAAATATTGTACACGCGAAGCGAGTCTCCATCAGGAGCGTACGCGAAATTCCCGGCAATTGCCAAGCCTTCATTACCGCTGACGAGAGTCCCAGTTTGTCCACCTGCGACAGGGGCAGCCGGATTCGTGACATTATAGAAACGAATCAAGTTGAAAAGGCTCGTAGCGACAACGTTGCCTGCCGCTGCAACGTTTTCGACATCGATGCCTCGTACATTGGTAAGCCACGTGGGATTTGCGGGATTCGTTATGTTCAAAACAACAAGGCCGCTATCGCGTGTTGCGACGTACACATAATTGCCATTGATTGCAATTCCGCGAGCGCGTGATGTTGCAATTCCACGGATTGATACGGGCGCTGCGGGATTCGTCGCATTGATCACGCGTACACCGGAATCCATATCTGCAACATACGCATACCCGCTGCGCACCACAACATTGCGGGCTTCACCGGGTGTGTCAAGTACTCCGAGAAGCGTCGGGTTGCTGGGTGTCGAGACATCGAGAATTCGCAGACCCGCGCTGCCATACGCGACATAGACTTTGTTGTTATCATAAAATGCACTGAAGGCAGATCCGGAAGCAGCGTTCTGAGAACCGAGGAACCCTGACGTTGTCGGTGTCGCGGGAATTGAAACGTTAATTGCACTCAACCCGGATACTGTTGTACGGTTTGAAACATAGATGTGACCTGTCGGGTTACCGCCAATAGTGATCGCTCCATAATAGACAGATGCCGCGCGCCCGACGGTGCCGATCCTACTGACATACGTTGGCGCTGCCGGGTTCACGACATTGATAATTCTCATCCCTGAGTCTCCGTTGGCGACGTAACCATAGTTTCCATCGAACACAATGCGCGCAGTCCGGTGACCGGTCGGAACCTCCATTACATTGACCGGATTTGCAGGATTTGTGACGTTGATAACCTGGAGGCCTGCGTCGAAGTTGCAGACATAGGCGTAGCCCGAGCGTACATTGAGATATTGGTGGTATCCGCCGTAGCCGGCTATTCTTCCAGTGTACACCGGTGCCGTGGGAGTTGAAATGTTCACGATATGACTTCTTCCCGCTGCGGCAATGTATGCATAGGGTGACGAGATCACAACGCTCTCGCAGTACGCGAGGCTGTCAATAGATGCCGCAAGCGTTGGGCTTGCCGGAGTTGCGATGCTATATATTTTTAGCCCGGCACCTCCCGCCGCGACATACGCGTACGTTCCACTTGTCGCAACACCTTCGCATATTGCGCCGGTGCCAACCTCGACAGTCGAAGTAAGAGACGGGGTCGTTGGATTCTGTACATTGATGAGCCACATCTTGCTGCCTCCGGTAACCACGAGATATTGGTTTCCACCAATCGATGTTCGCACCAAATCTTCAACGACTTCGGACAATGTTACACTGGCAATTCTTACAGGTGCAGACGGAACGGAGAAGCTTGCAATCTGTACCTTACTTCCAAGTCCGTAAAACACAAGCGAGCCTGCGGCAAAAACCGCTTTCGATTCTCCTTCCCCCTTTCCGAAATTCCCAAGCTGCGTGACGTTCAGTACCTCCTGGGAGAACGCCAATTGCGCGGAGAGCACAACACACAGGAATGCAAGCAGTGGATGGAACGTTGGTATTTTTTTGTTCATATATCACCTCAATATTTATTATGAATAGATTGTTGGTGAATTATAGAGATGCTGCCAAGATCATGTTCGTTCTTAGAAAGTCTTCTGGAAAAAATTCTAACCGCAGAGAGCGCCGAGGTCGCAGAGAAAAGAATTGAAATAGGAAAAAAAACAAAAATCCTTTCTTCGCGACATCTGCGTAGCAAACCCGAGGAATCATGTTTTCTCAGCAAGATTTTCCAAGCCAAAGAGAAAAAGCGAAACCACGGATTGCGCAGATTAACGCAGATTAGACTCCATCACCAAGGGTTGTATGTTGGTCGAATTGGACTCATAAAAAAACAATCAGTGAAAATCCGTGAAATCTGTGGTTCAGTTTTTCTTTGGTTGCGGCTTTGCTGCGCTGCGTTCTCTGCGGTTGAGTTCTTTCTTCCCAGCTTTTCGTCCGCGCTTCTAGAATGAAAAGCCGAGAGAAAACATATGCACCTGTGTGAGATCGCCAAAATCGACATACGCATAGTTGACAGTCCCCTGCACTCCCGCAAAAGGATATGTAATACCTGCGCCGAACGTGAACCGCTGCTCGTCGTAACTAAACTTATAGCCACCGCGGAGAAAGAGAACATTATCGAATGAGTTGCTCGCGCCAACATGAAATTTTTCTCTGCCATCATTCGGATGATCTCCTTCCACGACAACCGTAAGGAGGTGAGGGCTGTCTATCTCATCAAGGAAATCCATCGCAATGCCCGCCCGCAGGTCGAGGGGCATGCGCACGTTGTCCGATTCGGTTTGAAATTCCTCGCTCCATCCACCAAATCGCGAATCCGGTCCAAAGTTCCTTGCGGCAATTGCTACGCGAAGGCTTCGGAAGCCGGTGTAATACAGCGTTCCGACATCGAGTGACCAATTGTTCATTGTCAACTCGGCAATCTTTTGGCGCATCCATCGGAAGTTTCCTCCGACGGAGAGTTTGTCTGTAATTCTTCGTGCATACGAAAATCCTGCGGCGATATCTCGCGCTGAAAAAACATCTCCGGTTACCACCGGAGTCGTCCGATTCTCTCCCGCGATCGGACTGTTGATCGTTTCCGGAATATCACCATAGTCGAGCATTGCAAGGCTAACGCCAACAATACCAAAATCACCGAGGTTTGTCGCAAGAGCCACCGATTGATGAGATATGTCCGCAATCCATTCCATGGTATTGAGTTGAACATCGTACTCCTCAACATCGGCAAGCGCGGCAGGATTGCCAAACACGGAGTTTGCGTTTCCGCGAGAGATCGCCGTAAACGCTCCCGCCATTCCCGCCTGTCTGGCATCACCGTTGATTTTCAGAAATTGCCAGCCTGATTGCCCAACCCGCTCAACCTGATTTGGTGAGATGCCCGACTGGGCATGCAACGATGCAGTAAAGCAGGTCACTGCCAACAGTACTTCGCCAAGTATTCTATTCTTCTGAGCCATGGGATTCATCTCCATTACTTCACGATCGCGAGTTTACCGATAAACGATTCCCCCACATGACCCGCAACAAGCGATTCCACGCGATACAGATAAATTCCGGGAGCTACTCCGAGCGTCCATTTATTAAGTTGATAGTCTAATCGTTTTATGCTTCCCCACGCTTCGGATCCGCTGCCGTCGTCGTGATCAATTTCTTGAACGAGATCACCTACAAGAGTGTAGATTTTTATTTTGCAGCGTGCGGGAATACCGATGAACTCCATTCTGAACCGCTCGCCCGTTCCCGTAAGTCCGCTGTGTTGGCGAAATGGATTCGGCACAACAAATACACTTTTCGGAAACTGCTCATTCGGTGCGCGAAGTTGATAAACAGGAAATCTCGTATTGTTAACTTTACCGCTTTCGTTACCCGCCGCATCATAGCTTGTAACACAATAGTAGCTGCCGACGCCAAATGGCTGTCCTTTATCGATGTATCTCACTTTCCCATTGGCGATAGTGGCGGAATCTTTTTTGATATCCGCAGCAATTGTCCAGGGACCAATTGTAAAATAGGTCGAACGATACAATCTGTATCCTGCAAAATCGTCGAGTCCGGTGATCGGATCTCTGTATGATTGCGGAATTGGAGGCCAATCAATTATGATCTGTCCGGGTTCGGATCGAATTGCGAGACTGTTTTCGTCATTTGTTGGTGTTGGGGGCGGGTGAACCGTTGGCATATAGCTATTTGCAAAAAGTCGGCGCGCTGCTCGCACATGCGCAAGCATCGAATCCCGCGATGCAGTTGCCATCAAGTCTATGTTCGCCACTCCGCCTTCTACAATTTTTGCGCGATCCATTTCGCCCATTACTTCTGCAAAAACTATTCTCACGGATCCGAATGGAGATAACGAAACCGGTCCGACACTGACCAAAAACTCCGGGCGGCGCTCATATTTATTGCCGCCTTCGCCACCGGCAGTCTTTGCCGCATCCCACGATAGGCGCGGTTGCTGGTGGGTCATGACTTCTTTCACACGAGCAGCAGAAGAAACTCCTTGAATAAACATCACGTCTTCGCTGGGAGCGCCTTCCGTTAGTCCCTGTCCCGTATGTTCAAGAATGTTTTGGTACACACGAGCGCCGCCCGAATCGAGCACAACAACAGTAAAATATCCCGGCGCATCAAGTTCGTGCTCGCGAATCCCTTGCTGATAGATATCGCGCGAATCTCCGATATCACCGCGCAATGGTCCAACGCCAAAATTATAGACAATCGGCACTTCATCTGCCGTTCTAAATCTCCTGTCATCATAAAAATAGAATAGCTTCTCACTCGCATCCCACGCATATTTTTCATCGCCTCTGCTTCCCGAACGTTGCGTGATCCGAATTCCATATCGCATACCAAAGTAAAGGGAGTCCACAGCGGTGAGTTCATTGTTGGTAATGGTAACCTCATGAATGATGAAGTCGCTCATTCCCGGATAACTCCACACCATACTGCGGCGAGCAACATCAACATCGAGACCGTTGACATGATGAGCGCCGCTGACGATTTCCTCTCCGGCAACACCGAGATCTTGAAGGTTGTAATTTTTTGTGAGCGTCGCTTCTTCAATCGGGAAAACCTCCTGACCCGATGGAAAGAACCGCGAATTTAAAGTGTAGGAATATGCTGTAGCGCTGCGAACGCCATAGATGGCATATCCCGCTGCTTCGGCGTAGTTCAGCGCATCATTGACATTTGTTGCTTTCGAGTATCCGGGATAATCAAGCGTGTGAAACCCATTTTGCGTTTCCGTCGGGTCTCCATACTGAAGCGAATTCCACACTGTCGCCCAGAGCTTGCCCCGTTTCAGCGTTTGTTTACCCCACGTTACCTGTGCGGAAGCGGTTCCTGCAACCAGCAGCGTCAAAACAATTACACATCTGAATTTTCTTTTGCCTGTTCTCATTGTAATCTTTCGCGTTGCACGTGGTACGTTTTCAAAAGTCAATCTTCACTTGGAAGTTTATTCTTCGTGGCGGAACTTCATACGAATACCACTCCCATTCATTCGGCTCGGAAAAATCAACGGTCTTGGGGAGTCGTTCGCTATTCGGCAGCGACGGATTTTCTAAATACCGAGTCAGCTCGTCGCCGTACAGTAGTCGTAGAAATTTCATGTCGAGCAAATTTCTTATGTCAACACTAAGCTCGGCTTTTAGCCCGAACAAATTGAAACCCTTTGCTATTCTTAGATCGATTTGATAATAGTTGAACCATCGCTTGTTGTTCGGTTCAGTGGAGAGATCACCCGGAGCGTGATAGGTGTACTGATCCCCCGTTCGCCACCAAAAATTTGAATACACATAAAAGTCGCTGAACGGACGAACGCCAAAGATTTCCGGACCTTCATCTTTTTTTATCGAAAAAATCGCCCAACCCTTTACACGCTGGTAATCGCCCCACGCGCCTCGTCCTTGTCGTAATCCTTTGGGAACATCAACACTCTGAGAACCGGTTTCGTACAATCGGCTAAACCCTACTTCCCCATTGAAGGACCAATACACTTCATGACTCAATCCGAAATTAAACATACCGTCAAATCGTGAGTCTATTTTGGTTTCGATACCTCGCACATCGGAATATCCGGAGTTGCTCACCATGAGCGCCTTGGTCGCAGGATGGGTAGCAGAATACACACCGGTTATCACATTCGCCTCACGCGATCCATCTTTATAGTATCCTGTAAGATCGAGTTTGAGAATATCGGCTATATTATAGTCCACGCCGAGTTCATATTGAATGGTTCGTTCGTACCCTAGTTTTGGATTGCCGTAGTAACCCTGGTATTCATCCATATAGGTGATTTGTTTTGCATAAGGATTCAGAAGGCTATCCCTAATTTTTGTGTAATTCACAAATGGAAGCCCAAACATCTTTGTCCAAGAAGGTCTTTGATAAACGTGGCTATAGACAAAATGAAGCACCGAATTTTCACTCATCGGGTGAGAAATACCCAGCCGCGGTGCAATGGCAACCTGCAACTTCGTGCGCTCTCGTTCCGGCGTTCCGGGAATTCCTAATGGCGCTCCCGGATCATGCCCGGGAGTTGACACCTGAAACGCAAGTGGGTCGAACATATTTTTCGGCGCATTACGGTTTTGGTTGAAGAAATCCACTCGAATACCGAGGTTCATAATAAGCCCCGGAGTCTCTATCTTGTCTTGCAGATAGGCATTCCCTTCGTACGGATTCCCGTTGAAAACATTCATTTCATTTATTCTGCTGCTTCTGGATTCGGCAGCATAGTTTTCATAATTAAAATCATGCGCGTTGAATGCGAAACCTGTTTGGAAATTATGGGTTTGTGTAATCTGATTTGTATAGTCGGCTTTCACCTGATATGATTGCGAAAAACTTTTCGTCCACGTATGATAATATCCCTGCAGCGTAAAACGCGGGTGCATCGCTACTCGATCGCTTAACCGAAGCGAGTCGGGAAGGCGATTATCTCTGTCCGACCTATCCATTCTGTCTTTGAGATAACTGAGAGTTACTTCGTAGAACGATTGTGCATTCAACACATGAGTAACTTTTCCATATAATTGAGACCATCGGCGAAGTTCGGGCCACTGGCGAAATGCCCCACCAATCAGGTTGTATTTTGCTCGCGCGTACTGCTCATCAACTCTCATCGGCGCAAGCCAAGCAGATTCTTGTCCGTATTCAGATGTATTAAAATTCGACGACGTGTAATCCGCGCTTTCGTGCCCCCCCACAAATCCGCCGATACGTAGCTTGAATTCCGGAGAAAACTTGTAGTTAATATATCCTTGAATATTAAACTCAGGGTTATACGGTATTGCCTGTGGAAAAATACCGACACTCCGCTTGTAGCGCCCTGAGAAAAGAAAACTCAATTCATCAGTTATGCTTCCGTTCAACATTCCTTCGGATTCGTACTCCAGGCGGTTGGCGTAATTGGCAAGCGTATCGTTCGGAGTGATCTGCGTACGCCACGCTGTTAAGAGAGAGTCGGGATTTTTTCTATAGAATTGGCTGTTCAGATCCTGAGATTGGCGCGTCCAATACTCTATGCCGGTGCTGGCATAATCGTTGTTATCTTTGCTGTACATATTACGACCAAAATGGTATATACCTGCTGGTCGTATACGCGAGACAAGAGTGCCATGAATTCCTGATGGAGCTTCTTTCGAAACAATGTTCACAACAGCAGATCGTCCTTCGCCATACTCAGCATTGTATCCTCCGGTGAGAACCGATATTTGTTCAATCGCTGTTGTGTTAGACCCAGGATAATTATCAGATACTATTCCGCTATTTACGGAAAGACCGTCAATCTTATATACCGATTGCACGCCCGAACTTCCGCGGACGTATGACTTGGTTCGGCCACGCTGCCACGCAAGGGATGAATTATCGCCAAAAAATCCAGCTTGGGTTTCGAGAATCTCTTTGATTGTTCTGACGCCGGCTTTTTCAATTGTCTGTCCCGTTACAATCTGCTCGCTTGCAGTGAGGTTCTTATCAACAACCGGTTTCTCAGCTATCACCGTGATCAACTCTCCCTCGATCAGCGCAGGAGTAAGCGCAGTATTTATGGTCGTGGTGCGGTCCACAATCACACCGACATTTGTCTT
>JANNUB010000587.1:0-5391 GCA_031394795.1 Ignavibacteriota bacterium
AAACTCTTTGGCGTTGGCGTCGTACAGGCACGGATAGTAATCGTCCTCTTCACGATCGCATCGTTGCTTCTCCTCTATGTTATCACCCGACGACTCTATGATCGCACGATAGGGGTCGCGACGATCGTCATACTTCTTCTCTTTCCTGCACAATGGGGAATGCATCCGTTCATCTTCGGACGAATGGTGCTGGGTGAAATGCCCTCGCTCTTTTATTTATTGGCAGGGTACGCGTGCTTCCTTTTCACGGAGAAACGGCCGGCACTTTGGGGAACATTCGCTGCCCTGTTCTGGGGCGTCGCACTCATGACCAAGCTTCAGGTTATGCCGTTCTGGATTGCCTCGATGCTCTTGCCAATCATACTTGCTCTCCTCACGCGCCGTTGGCGGATCGCTGGGTTCGTCGTCCTTCTTCTCGTCGGGTCACTCGGCATGTACCAGATGCTTGACTTCGTTAAAGAGACGTTTATTGATAGTCCTTCATTGCCGAAGTTCGATGTCACAGGGCTTACGGAAGTCAGTGCGCTGGTCGTTGCGCCCGAGACTCGATTCAGGGCGCTCCGATTCCTGATCGTCTTTGGGATCCCCACGTTGTTCGGATTTCTCTATGCAACGCGTCAAACGATAATGAACTATCGACAAGCTGACCGTACTACTACCCGCGAGGTTGTATCGCAAATGCTCATTGGAATCGTTGGAACCTGGTGTGCGTGGTACACTCTGCTTTCAGTAGGATGGGCGCGCTATGCATTGCCGCCGATGTTTCTCGGCGCGCCGTTTGTCGCAGCACTGCTCTATAGATTAACTGATGGCTTCAACCTGAGAGCAACGTATGCATCTGCAATCCAAGCCATCCGAACAAGGACGTGGAGAGGAAATGGTACTCCCGCGTTGCTCGCGCTGCTGATTATTACCGCGATGTTCGTGCCTGCTCTTCGCTCGCTCTATCTCTTCTCGTCGGTCAAGAGCGACGACTCCCTGACGGAAGCAACTCAATTCTTGAATACAACAGTGGGGCACAACGATATCATTGAAACGTATGAAAGCCAGTTGTTCTTCCTTCTCGATCGTCGCTACCACTTTCCGCCGCCGCGCGTAAATGTGGAGATCATAAGGAAAAGATGGGTCGAACCAGATTCTCCCATTGTGTACGATCCGCTCGCGGAGAATCCAAACTACCTTGTCGTTGGCGGATGGGGCAAGCACACAAAGCTCTATGAAGGAGCCTTGCAGACGGGAGCGTTTCGCCTTGTTCGCTCCATCGGCGACTATGATATCTACGAACGGAAGCAAGACTGACTCTCTACGGTTAGGCGATCAAAGCCCCCCCATTCTCGCGAGTGCGCTCACTCCAAAAAGTCCGAAGAAGATTGCGCCGAGTATTGCGGTGATGACAAAGTAGATAACCATGACCACAACAATACTCACAACAAGGTACACTCCGACCTTGTCTTGTGGCGTCTTCATCATCAGCGGTAGTCCGAGATACAAGAGATAGAGGCCGTACAAGCCTGCCAACGTTGCGAGCCACCCAATGATCGGGACAATGTTGAGAATGCCCGCCACCCATGCAGGTGTACTCGAGTAAGCGACGAGTTGTACTGCTCTTCCCAGGTTCTTCTGCGATCCGAAGTTCGGCGCCAGAGCATCAATAACGTAAGCGCTAAGATACACGGAGAGCACTGCAACGCCGAATGCGACGATACCGCCGGCGAGAACAAAGTTGAAGGATGTGATGCCCCTTCCAAGAAGCCCCCATCCAAGAACACTCGCAATCGCTGGAATGAGTGCGAGAGGTAACACATACCCCGTTAAGATTTTGCCGACATCCGGATGCTCTCCGGCAATTACCGGCCACTCGGCTTGGGGTGTCATGATAATGTTCTTTGCTCGATCGACAAGATTCATAGTACCTCCTTAGTGTTTATGTATTGTATGTGAAGAATTGTCATTCAATGTGAAGCCTGTGCGGAATCGAATCAACAGGCGATTTGTCTGCCCAAAAGTAACAAGGACGGAATGCAATGTCAAGTACGGGCAGGCAACTTGGTACGCGTTTGGGTGAGATTCATCTCTTGTACCTGAAACAATCAACCGTGTGGTCGTTCACCATGCCGACCGCCTGCATGAACGCATAGCAAATCGTCGAGCCGACGAACTTGAAACCGCGCTTTTTCAAATCTTTGCTCATCGCATCTGATTGAGCAGTCTTCGAGGGAACATCTTTCATCGTTCGCGGAGAGTTCTTTATCGGCTTGCCGCCAACGAATTGCCAAATGTATTTGTCGAACGAGCCGAATTCGTTTTGCACGGCGAGAAAGCTTCTTGCATTTCCGATAGCCGCCCCAATTTTCAATCTGTTGCGCACGATACCTTCGTTCTTCATCAGCAACGCGACTCTTTTCTTATTGTATTCCGCAATTTTCTTCGCGTCGAAATCGTCGAAGGCTGCTCGGTAGTTCTCTCGCTTCCGCAAAATCGTAATCCAACTCAAACCCGCTTGCGCGCCTTCGAGAATCAGCATCTCAAACAGTCTTCTATCATCATGAACGGGCAGGCCCCATTCTTTGTCGTGATAAGCGACGTAGAGCGGATCGGAGCCACACCAGCCGCAACGAACTTTTTCCTTCGTCATTTCTTCCAACCAAATCGTGTCAAATCAGTTTTCCCGTTGACGAACACAATCCCTTCCCGCTCCAACAGCTCTTTCTGTTTCTTGTATGGTTTCGAATTCTCCGGGAACGACATTCTGCCTTGCGAGTTGATGACGCGTTGCCACGGCACATCAACGCCGTGTGGAAGATTGTGCAATGCGTAGCCGACAAGCCGAGCCTGGCGCGAGAAACCACTTACGCGCGCAATCTGCCCGTAGCTTGCGACTTTTCCTTTCGGAATTCGCAGCACAGTGCGCCAAATCCGGGCATAGCTGTCCGATGAATTCCAAGTTGCGTGAGTTCGCCGGGAGTGCCTCATGAGAAATCGCGTTCAAATTTTAGAGGGAGGGCGAAGAAAGCTTACTCCCAATATTCATCCCACCGCTCTTCCACGCGCTTCACAATTTCATCAGTCATGCGCAGCGGTTTTGGATATCCTTCCTTCCACGTCGCATCAATGCCCATAATGCCTTTGTAAATCGGGCTGATGCCAATCATTTTCTGCTCGGTGAAAACAATGTCGCGCTCGCAGTCGAAGCGAGTGAAGACCCCCCAGATGTAATTTTCTTTGTCGCGAATATCAACGTCCTCGCTGACGGCGGCGACGAGTTTGAGCGGCGAGAGTTCGGGAAGCGCGACCAGTTTTTTGAGAACTTGCATGCCGATAGTGGGTTCAGGGTTCAGGGTTGGGGGTTCAGGTTTCTTGTCGAAGAGTGACTCTACCTTCACCAACAACATTGTGTCATGCACAAGGTTAACATCCACTATTCGCCTGTCCAACGACTTCAGAGTTGAAATACGAGAGACCAAATCAGTTTCTCCCTGAACCCTGAACCCTGAACCCCTAACCGCCTTTCGCGTCGCATCCAAAATCATCTTGCTGCCGAGATTCATCTTGAAGCTGGTAAAGTCGAGCGTATCGAGCGGCACTTTCGGAATCATCACAAAATCGTAATGCGGGTCGAAATTGTTTCGTACACTCTTCATCACTGCATCGAAATCGCGAACGTTTGTTCCCTCTGAAACGAGTATGATGCACTTCGTGAGCGAGAGCTGCGACATGCCCATCAAACCGAGCGCAGTCTTCATCGCTTCCTTTTGGTAGCGCTGTTCAACCGCGACGACAAGCAAATTGTGAAAGCCTGCTTCGTAGTACGCCCACATATCCGCGATCTCGGAGTGGATCAATTTCACGAGCGGGCCGAGAATCTGCTGCGTCGCATCGCCCAACCATTTGTCCTCCATAGGCGGAATACCGACAACCGTCGCAGGATAAATTGCATCGCGCCGATGCGTAATCTGCTTGAGATGAAAGACGGGAAACTCCGCCGCGTGCGAGTAATGCCCGAAGTGGTCACCGAACGGACCTTCCATCCTTCTCTCACGCGCTGGAACGACACCTTCGAGAATGAACTCGGCGTTTGCAGGAACTTGAATTGAAATGGATTTCGCTTTCACAAATTCCGTTCGTTTGCCTTGCAGAAATCCAGCAAACATTGCTTCATCAATACCTTCGGGAAGCGCGGCAATGGTCGCAAGAAGTAACGCAGGATGAGTTCCCAATGCAACAGCAAGTTCAAAGTCCTTTCCAAGTTTTTCAGATTGATAATAATGGAAACCGCCGCCCTTCTGAATTTGCCAATGCATTCCCGTCGTTTCGAGGTCGAACACGTGCATGCGATACATGCCGATGTTGCGCCTGCCCCCTTGAGGCTTGCCTGAGCGCGGATCGTAGGTTACAACTTGCGGGAGCGTGATGAATCGTCCCCCATCTTCGGGCCAACAGGTAAGAATCGGAAGCTCATCGAGATTTGGTTTCTCGACAACTTGCTGAACGATTGCGGATGAAATATTTTTCGTTGGCGTTTTGAGAAAGCGTTTCAGAATGGGTCGGTGTTTGGAGAGCAGCGACATCTTCGGCGGCATCGCATCCATCATGAATGCAATCAACTCTTCGCCGAGATGTTCGGGATGTTTGTTCAGCGCAAGCTCGCATCGCCGCTCGCTCGCCATCGCGTTGATGACGAGCGGATATTTTGAGTCTTTTACATTCTCAAACAGAAGCGCGGGACGCTTCTCTTTGATTGCCCTCGTCGCGATTTCAGTGATTTCCAAATAGGAATCAACTTCAACTTTGACGCGATGAAGTTCGCCGACGGATTCTAAGTGGCGGGCGAAGTCGCCGTAGGTTTGAAAAACAATTGGTTCAAGGTTCAAGGTTCAGGATCTGAATTTGGGAACGAGAGCAAGGATGCACTTACAAGTCCAAAAAACGAGTGAGAGATTTGCAAAGAAATTATGCCGCTTTTCTCTTGGTCAGTTGCTTCTTCTCTCTTCGTTGCTTGAGCCGTCGTCGCATTTCGTCAGAGGAAATGCCTCCTTCTTTGAGGTAACGACGATGAGAACGCTCAAGCATTGCGATGAACTTGGGATTATTGCTTAACGCAAGAGTTTCCCAATCTGAATTTTGAGTATGAGCTTTTTTCATGTTCCCTCTTCCTCATCAACAAAGATAGAGCAAACGGTCGACGCTATTTCTTTCCACATATCGTCGTAGCTTAACGTACATTGAAACAATAGAGGGTTCTTCCTCCCAATATTCAATCGGCTCACTTACACCATATCGTTCATCGATTCTTCTCAATACTTTCCCTTCTAAAACATCAACTCCTTCCCAATCTCTTAGGAGCAAAGGCTTCAAAAGAATGCTCTTGAATTGAGAAGCGATTTCACACCT
>JANNUB010000359.1:0-20634 GCA_031394795.1 Ignavibacteriota bacterium
CCCGGAATTTCCCGATACGGCGCGGGTGCATTTCAGCGGCGTCATTATCGGGCGGAAAAATGTCGCCGGTTTGGTTCGCGCTTTCGCCAAGGTGAAGGCATGCGTTCCCAACGCCGTTCTTGATATTGCAGGCCCCGCAACGGATAGTGAATATTTTCAGGAAGTGCAGCGGGCGATCGCCCCGATGGTGAAGGATTCTATTGTGTTTCATGGCAATCTCGACGGCGACAAACTCTTGCAGTTGGTGCAGCAGGCGTCAGTCTGTGCTCTGTTTTCCCTGTATGAAAATTTGCCGGTCGTTATCGCGGAAGCCCTCACGCTGGGCAAGCCTGTCGTTGCCTCGCGCGTCGGAGGTGTGGCTGAGATGATCGTTGAAGGTGAAACCGGCTTCACGGTTGAATCACGGAATGAACAAGCATTTGCGGAACGCATTGTTCAGCTATTGAACGACAAACAGCTTCGCGTTGCGATGGGCACAAAAGGGCGCGAGCATGCGCTGATGCATTGGAAACCAGAGCGCGTTGCCGCCGAAACTGTCAACGCGTACCGGCTGGCAATTCGATCACAGCGCGCGGAGCCAAGTCATGCGAGTGCGTAGAATAAAGGAGGTGCCCATCGGTAAGCCAGTCGTTGTTCATGCGATACGAGGATATCTCGCTCCAACGGAAACGTTCGTCGGTTATCAGGTGAGGACGCTGCGCGATTACCGTCCCATCGTCGTTGCGCATCATCGAAGCCCGAACAGAGATTTTGACATTGATGAAATGTTCGTCGTCAACGAGAACACAAAGGGAGTTCAGGGAATGCTCGGCACCTTCTCGTATCAGATGCTCCGTTCGTTGCCTCCGTCCGCGGTACGGCTGGCGGAGAACTGGATCCGGCAGTTCAATCCGGCGTTGCTCCACTTTCACTTCGCCGTTGATGCTGCATTTTTTGTGCCGCTCTACCGGCGCGCCGGAATTCCGGCAGTTGTTTCGCTGTATGGCTATGATATTTCTTCTTTCCCCAAATCGTTCGGTGGTTTTGGTGGAGTGTATCTCAAGCGAGCGTTCCATGCGATGGATTGTTTCCTCACGATGTCCCAGGACATGAAACGGGATGCCATCGCAGCAGGCATTCCGGCAGAAAAGATTGTTGTACACTATTATGGTATTGATTCAGCCCGCTTCCGTTTTGATGAGAGAACCTACTGCCGCAAGAACCGATTCAACGTTCTCTGTGTAGGCTCGCTTGACAAGAAGAAGGGGCAACACCATTTGCTCCGTTCGCTCTCCGCGCTGCGAAAGGCGCGACCCGATATTGACGCGCGTGTTACACTTGTGGGAAACGGGAATCTTCGGCGTGAGTTGGAGCTATTCGTCGAGGAACACCGTCTCGCCGACCGGGTTGTGTTTGCCGGACATGTTTCTCATTTCGACCCGAAGCTGCTGCAATTCTACCGCGATGCGGACGTGTTTGTTCACTTCAGCACCACACAGCCGAACAATGACAAGGAAGGGATACCGGGAACGATTGTCGAGGCTATGGCTTCGGGCTTGCCCGTCGTTACGGCGCACCATGCAGGTATTCCCGAAGCAATTACGAATCACGTGCACGGTCTTCTTCTCGAAGAGAAGGATGTGGATGGTATTGCGAGGTCGCTTATTGATCTCTACGAATCGGAGGAGATGCGCGGAAGATTAGGACGTGCTGCGGCGCAGAGGGCGCTCAATGACCTGAATGTCCATACGAAGACGCGCGAGCTGGAAAATATCTACAATGATGTAGTATCACGATAATATGTCGAGACGGGGGAATCTTATGAATCGAGTGGAGTCTGTTGTAGCCAAGGAAGGACAAGCGTAATGTGCGGCATTGCCGGTACATTTGCATTCAACTCGCGTCAGCCTGTTGATAAAGCGCTGCTGGAGAGAATGACCGACAGCATTGTGCATCGCGGGCCGGATGGCGTCGGATACTATTACTCGCATAATCGTTCTTTAGGATTCGGGCATCGCCGGCTTTCGATCATTGATCTCAGCACCGGCGACCAGCCGATGTGCAACGAGGATCGAACTGTCTGGATTACGTTCAACGGCGAGATCTACAACTATCGAGAGCTTCGCGAGCAATTGAAAGGGCGCGGGCATATCTTCAAGACGGCGAGCGATACGGAAGTGATCATTCATGCCTACGAAGAATGGAAAGAGGATTGTGTTGCGAAGTTCAACGGAATTTTCGCATTTGGGATTTGGGATGAGAAGAAACAACAGCTGTATCTCGCGCGGGATCATTTCGGCGTCAAACCGCTCTACTACTTCGAGAACGGCCGAATATTCCATTTTGCGTCTGAGATGAAAGCCATTCTCTGTGATCCGAGCGTGCCGCGCAAGATTGATCTGGATGCGCTGAACTTCTGTCTGACGTTCCGCCACACCCCGTCGCCGTGGACGTTGTTCAAGAACATTCGAAAGCTTCCTCCCTCAAGTTATATGACCATTGACTACAACGGCGCGAAGACCGTTTCATATTTGAGGACGCCGACGGAAATTGATGAATTCAAGAGTGAGAATGAGTGGGTTGAGCAACTGGCAACTGTTTATCCACAAGCCGTCAAGCGGCAGATGGTTGCCGATACACCCATAGGTCTTTCGCTCAGTGGCGGAGTGGATTCGAACACTCTGCTGGCGTTGATGAGTAAAGAGCAGGCACATGTTCACACATTTACGGTAGGATTCGAAGGGGCCGACGAACGGGACGATGAGCTGCAGGCTGCAAAGGAGGCTTCCCTGATGTTCGACGCCGATTCTACGGCAAGGCGGGTGTCCGACGCGGACTATATATCCTTCATGGAAAAATACATGTGGCATCTGGAAGAACCCATCGGCAACGAATCTGCCGCGGCGTATTATTTTGTTGCAAAGCTTGCGCAGGAGAAAGTGAAGGTACTCCTCAGCGGCCAGGGCGCCGATGAACCCTTCGCCGGGTACGGGCGTCACCTTGCCGCGCAGTATTTGCCGCGTCTCCAATGGCTCCCCCCGCAGTTCGCAAAGCCGCTGGGTTTCCTGCTGCTTCCATTCTTCCGGGGACAGGAACCCCCGGGGAGACTTGTGGATGCATTGGCACAGGGGGATGAGATTAGCAAATTCCTGAGCATGTACAGTATCACGACTCCTGCAATGCGACGACAGCTGTTCGGTATGGACTTTACCGTGCAAAGCGGGCCAAGTATTCTCTCAGACTACATTCGCTCTCAGCTTGCCCGCGCGCCCTTGGGGACAATGTTGGAAAAAATGACGTACCTCGATGCACGAACATCGTTATCCGACAACCTTCTCTTGTGCGGAGACAAGATGGCAATGGCGGCGAGCATCGAAATGCGCGTGCCGTTTCTCGATATTGAGCTGATGAAAATTGCGGAGGCTATTCCGGGACGTTTCAAAATTCAAAAGTTCCAGAATAAGGTTATTCACAAAAAAGTATGCGAACGTTGGCTTCCACAGACGAGTGTTCACCGCCGCAAGATTGGATTCAATGAAGCCATGGGCAAATGGATGAAGCAGAACCTGGACCGAAAACTTGCGGAATTGATTTCGGAACCTGATTCGATTACCCGTAATCTTCTCAACATTGAGTATGTGAGAAAGCTTCAAGTGGAGCATAGCGCAGGCCGGCACGATCACCAACGCATTCTCTTCCTGCTGTTATCAATCGAAACATGGCGGAAGGTGTTTGCATGAGCGCGAAGCGTCCTCTTCACGTCGGCATGGTTGCCTACGCGCATTACTTCACCGATGCGCGTATCAAAAATTATGTCGACGCGTTGCTCGATGAAGGCGCAACGGTTGATGTGTTTGCCCTTGGAAAAGAAACCGGCGCACGTCGCGACGGGAACCTTTTTGTCAACAGCCTTGATACGAAGTATCAGGGTGACAGTACTGCAACGTATGTTGCCCTGCAAGCGATGTTTCTGCTCAAAGCGCTGTGGCACTTGCTTGTCGGTTCCTTCCATCAAAAGTATGATGTCGTCCATGTACACAACATGCCGAACATCCTGACGCTTGCCGCCCTGCCGCTGAAGCTGTTCGGTACGAGGGTGATTCTCGACGTGCACGACACGATGCCGGAGGCGTACGCAACAAAATTCGGCTTCGCCCTGGAAAGCGTGCCGATACGGGTCCTCGTTCAGGAAGAACTGCTGTCTGCTGCCTGTGCAGAGAAAGTCATCACGACAAATGTCATGCACAAGGAAGTGCTTGTCGGACACGGTATCGCGACGGATAAAATCGATTTGATTCTCAATGTCGGCAATCGGAAAATCTTCAAGCCAAGACCGCATGATGCAAACAGCAGCGAGCTGTGGCTCGGATATCACGGAACTATTGCGAAACGCCTCGGCGTACTTCTCATCGTTGATGCGTTGGCGCTTCTGAAGGTCGAGTGTCCTAACCTCCGGTTTCTCTGTGTCGGTGAAGGAGACGACCTTGAAGACATGAAACGCCGCGCCGAAGCACATGGCGTTGCACGCATGATCGAGTGGAAGCCGTTTACATCCGTCGAGCTGTTGCCGGAAGCGTTGAGAAAAGTCCAGGTCGGCATAATCGGCAACCAGCGTGAAACGGAGCTGAAACGGAACTTCATGCTCCCCGTGAAAATGCTCGAGTATGCCGCGATGGAAATCCCGACGATCGTTCCGCGTCTCAAGATCATCGAACGGTATTTCGACGAATCATCCGCCTTTTTCTATACTCCGGATGATTCGCGCGATCTCGCTGAGACGATTCGCACCATCTATAATGATCGCGCACATATTAGCGCGCGTATCGAAGGGCTGAAACGATTCAACAACGAATACAACTGGGACGTTATGGCTGATCGCTATATGCATATTATCAACGAGTTGGTGTCTCGATGAGCCATGACATTCAAATCGTTGACCCTTGCACATCCGAGGAATGGCGAGAATTCGTGCACGAGCATCCGGATGCCGGAGTTTTCCATCATCCTGCCTGGCTGCAAATGCTGCGCGATGTGTACGGCTACCGTATCTTCGCCGCCTGCATAAAAGATGGAAGGCGTATTCGCGCCGGCATGCCCTTCGCAGATGTGAGAAGTCTGCTCACGGGGAAGCGATGGATTTCAGTTCCATTTTCGGATCACTGCAGGCCGCTGCTGTCCGATGAAGACCCCGCGAGCATGGATGCGTTGATTTCGTTTCTGAAACAGAGCCTCTCTTCGGAAACTCCCAGGATCGAAATACGTTGGCGGATTGCGCCTTCGCCAAACGTATTCAGTGAGTGCAACTTCGTGAACCATGTGTTGCATCTCGGCAAAGATCCGGAAACGCTTTTCCGATCGTTCGACAAACACACACAGCGCGCGATAAAGATCCCGCAAAAAGGAGGCATTGTCGTTCGCACGTGCAAATCATACGAAGAATACGAGGAATACTTTCGGCTGCAAGTGATGACGCGGAAGCGTCTCGGCGTTCCGGCTCAACCCAAAGATTTCTTCAAGGGAGTGTGGAAATACATTCTTAATCCTGGAATGGGCTTTGTGCTGATGGCATACAAGGGCTCAACACCTCTCGCGGGCGGCGTTTTTTTTACATTCAACAAAACAATTACGTACAAGTATAGCGCCTCCGATCGAGACTATCAGGCGCTCCGACCGAACCATGCATTTATTTTGCATGCCATACAACGAGCAAATGCGGAAGGATATGCGAGGATCGACTTTGGGAGGTCGGAGATCAAGAACGAAGGTTTGAAGAGATTCAAGCGCGGTTGGGGTGCGACGGAGGAGGATCTTCCGTACACGATCATTGCGAAAGAGCAGCCGAAGCGCGGTTCATCAAGACTTGATTCGCTTGTCGGAGTTGTCATTCGCGGATCACCGGAGTTTGTTTGCACGTTGAGCGGCAAGTTGTTGTACAGACATTTTGCATGAAACCGATGAACGTTACAGGACAATCGAATCATTTCGAACATCCGACTGAATTCTATCTGCACGAGCGGTACAAGCAGCCCGGGAAGAACAGCGGATTTCTCAAAGCGTACTATGCGCTCCGTCCGTTCATGCCGCGCGGCATACAGCTTGCTCTTCGGAGAGTCTATGCCAAGAAACAAGCGCACGTCGAATTTCCACGCTGGCCCATCGAGCCGATACTTGTGGAGCGGGCGAATGCCGAAATGAAAGCGCGCATCGAACTAAGCACGGAAGCCAAGATTCCTCTCATCAATTTTTGGCCTGAATGTTACCAGGCGGCGGTTGTGCTAACCCACGATGTTGAATGGGCCGACCCGGGGGTGAGGAATATTCCGCGGGTGAGAGAGCTTGAAAGAAAATACAACGTTGTGTCATCGTGGAATTTTGTTGCCGAGCGATACCCTTTCGACAAGAAGATTTTCCGTGCCCTGCGCGATCAGGGATGTGAAATCGGCTTGCACGGCTTATATCACGATGGGAAAAAATTTTCGTCGAGAAAGATATTTGAGGAACGGCTTCCCAGGATGAATGCCTACATCAAGGAGTGGGGAGTTGTCGGCTTTCGGTCGCCTGCCACTCACCGTAATCCCGATTGGATGCATGAAATCGCCGTCGAGTACGACTCATCGTTCCCGGATACGGATCCGTTCGAGCCGCAATCCGGCGGCTGTTGTTCCATCTTTCCTTTTTTTCTCGGGAATATGGTGGAACTGCCGATTACTCTTGTGCAGGATCATACGCTGATCGAAATACTGCAACAAGAGGACATTGCGCTGTGGAAGCGCAAAGCCGAGTGGATCATCGAGAATCACGGACTCATCAATATTATCATTCACCCGGACTACATGGTGAGCGACAAGAATCTCCGGTACTACGAGGAGTTTCTGAAGTTTATTACAGCTAAGGACAATCTCTGGTTTGCGCTTCCCATGGATGTCGCACAGTGGTGGCGGGAACGATCATCGTCTCATGTCGCGAACCCTGATGGGGCGGCTTCGTTTATTCAAGGGCCGGCGCGCGAACGAGGAACAGTAGCCTGGGCAACACTCGAAAATGGAAATGTAAAATATAATTGCTAAGATCATCATCGTCTGTCACATCGTGTTGGAAGATCAATGAAAGTACCTTTTGTAGACTTGAATGCGCAATACCAAACGCTGAAGCACGAGATGCTGCCGGCGGTAGAGCGAATTATGGAAACATCTCAGTTCATTCTCGGAAAAGCCGTCGAAGACTTCGAAAAGAAATTCGCCGAGGCGCACGGCATGAAGCATTGTGTGGGAGTGGGAACCGGAACCGACGCCCTGCACATCGCGCTCTGGGCTCTCGGAATCGGACCGGGAGATGAAGTCATCACTGTCTCGCATACGTTCATTGCCACGGCAGAGGGAATTTCTCTGACGGGTGCGCGCCCGGTATTCGTCGACATCGATCCGGTAACATACACCATGGATCCGAACCTCCTGGAAAAGGCAATCACCAAGCGAACGAAAGCGATCATCCCCGTACATTTGTATGGACAGCCCGCAGAGATGGCTGCGATCAAGGAGATTGCTGATCGCCGCGGCATTCCGATTGTTGAAGACGCATGCCAGGCGCATTTAGCGCAATATGACGGTAAGTTCGTTGGTCACTTCGGCGTCGCGGCAGCGTTCAGCTTTTATCCCGGGAAAAATCTCGGCGCGTATGGCGAAGGAGGCGGCGTAACAACGAACGACGACGCGCTCGCGAAGAAAATGCGGATGATACGCGATCATGGCTCTGAAAAGAAATATCACCACGCAATGTGGGGACATAATTATCGTCTCCACGGAATGCAGGGAGCAGTGCTCGGTGTGAAACTTCCGCATCTGAACACATGGACGGACGCCCGCCGCGCGCACGCCGCGCGCTATCACGCGCTGCTCGCGGGCAAGGGCAACTTGGTCCTCCCGAGAGAGGATCCACGAGCAAAACATGTGTACCACCTCTATGTTGTCCAGACGGCACATCGCAATGAGTTGCAGGAACACCTTGCTTCACGGGACATTGCCACCGGATTGCATTACCCCCTTCCGCTTCATTTGCAGGAAGCCTACGCAGACCTGGGTTACAAGCGCGGCGATTTTCCCGTCACCGAACAGGTTGCCGCGCGTGGTTTTTCTCTTCCGATGTACGCGGAATTGAGTGACGAACAAATTGATCATGTTGGATCGGCAGTCGAGGATTTCTTCGACTAACGAATGATTTTGCGTGTGGAGTCTCACAGGACATAGAAGCTCAGGTTTGTATATTGCTTTCGTCTTCTGTCTCCTCCGCAGAATCCACCAAGCGTTTCACGAACGTCCATTGTTCCTACGGGATATCTTTCATTACGAATGAGCACGAACATGGCTACGCCAAAACGCTATCCGCCATATAAGTACATCCTTGCCACATTAGACTGGCTGACGATTGTTACGGCGTATTGCGCAGCATTTATTCTCGAAGAGCGCTGGTTGAGCGAGTATTTTCCTCTGACAGGCCGCTTGCTGGTTGCAGAGAGTCTTTATGTATCGTTCGTTGGATTCGTCTGTGTATTCGTCTTCCACTATCTCGGTCTGTATCAGATCAATGTTTTCATAACGGTGTTCGATCATCTGGTTCAGATCGTGAAAGGCGTGGCAGTGGTTCTTGCCGGAATCGCGGTGCTATCGTTCTTTACGAAGTCGGAATATATCGTCGACAGCAGGCTGTTGATACTTTATTTCGCGCTGATCGCCGGGGGATTGTTTACCGTCGTTCGCGTAGGAATGTTTCGGTGGCTGCATCTGTACCTCTCTCGCAACAAGGTACTAATGCGGAACGCACTGATCATTGGGGCGGGGGAGACCGGAAGAAATGTTGCGGTCAACCTCTTTTTGCACGACTACGCCGGTGTGCGAGTTGTGGGGTTCCTGGACGATCGCGTACCGCGGGGAACCTCAGTGTTCAATGGAGTGAATGTCGTCGGTACGACGTCCGAGATGGCTGAACATATCAGGAGAAACAACATCGACGAGTTGTTGATTTGCGTCGAGGATGTCAAGCATGATCACTTGATGGAGTTGCTGGAAAAAACGATGGCGATGAACGTGACCGTAAAAGTATCGTCGCCGCTGTATGAAATCATCCCGCTGCGACGGGCGATTGAACATTATGGAAATGTCCCGGTCGTTGGCGTGTTCCAGTCCGGCATGAGCGAGGGGCGGGAGAATCTCAAACGTATATTCGACATAGCCGTTGCTTCTCTCACCTTGCTCTTGCTGTCGCCGCTGCTCGTTGCCGTCGCCCTGCTCGTCAAGCTTGATTCCAGAGGACCAGTGTTCTTCCGCCAAGTGCGGGTGGGAAAGAATGGCCGCCATTTCGAGATCTACAAGTTTCGTTCGATGACCGTGGGCAGTGAACACGACGAGGAGCGGAAAAAGCAAGTGGCGGAGTTCATCAAGTCAAAAGAGAAGTTCCAGCCATCCGACGCTGCAACGACGAAAATCGTGAACGAGGCGCGCATTACACGAGCCGGAAAATTGCTTCGTCAGCTCAGTCTCGACGAAGTGCCGCAGCTCTTCAACGTGCTGCGAGGAGAGATGAGCATTGTCGGACCGCGCCCGTGTCTTCCCTATGAATGGGATCACTATGAAGAGTGGCACAAGCGCCGCCTGAGCGTTCTTCCGGGACTCACGGGAATCTGGCAGATTGCCGGGCGGAGCGTCGTCGGGTTTGAAGACATGGTGATCCTCGATCTCCATTATATTCAAAACGCGTCGATCGTTCTTGATTTGAGAGTAATGCTCAAAACAATTCCGGTATTGCTCTTTGGTATGGGAGGA
Source organism: Ignavibacteriota bacterium (assembly GCA_031394795.1). Lineage (GTDB taxonomy): Bacteria > Bacteroidota > Ignavibacteria > UBA10030 > UBA6906 > CAADGV01. The sequence continues at coordinate 9,795 of JANNUB010000359.1, forward strand.
AAATAAATGAGTCAAAGGAGACAGAGATGAAGATTGCGGTGGTAGGTTTGGGATATTGGGGGCCGAACCTGGTGAGGAATTTTTTGGCTACCGAAGGCATTGAAGGCGTCGTCGCTGTCGACGTGATGACGCGGCGACTGGAGAACATCAAGAAGAAGTTTCCCACGGTGGAAACGACGACCTCGTTCGATGGAATGCTCGCCCGCGATGATATTGCCGGCGTTGCCATTGCAACTCCCGTCTCGACGCATTATCCACTTGGTTTGAAGGTGCTGAACGCCGACAAGCATCTTCTGCTTGAAAAGCCGATGGCTGCAAAAACTTCGGAAGCGGAGGAGCTTCTTGATGTCGCCTATTCGAAGATGCTGACCCTGATGGTTGATCACACCTTCGTGTACACGAGCGCCGTGCAAAAAATGAAGGAGCTGATCGTCAAGGGCGATATCGGAGAAATTCTCTATTTCGATTCCGTGCGCGTCAACCTCGGTCTGTTCCAGCATGATACGAATGTGATCTGGGATCTGGCGCCGCATGATATTTCGATCATGGACTATTTGATCAATGAGAAGCCCGTCGCCGTCTCCTGCGTTGGCGTGAGTCACTTCAGTGAGTTTGAAGATGTGGCCTATGTGACGGTGCATTTCAACGACAAGCTGATCGCGCAGTTTCATGTCAACTGGTTGTCCCCCGTGAAGGTCAGGAAGATCCTGCTCGGAGGGACAAAGCTGATGGTCATGTATGATGACATGGAAGCAAGTGAAAAAATCAAGGTGTACGATCGCGGCGTGGACGTGAAAGAGGAAGACGCGGTGTACAAAAAGCTCGTTAGCTACCGAACCGGCGATATGTACTCTCCCAACATCGATCCCTCCGAAGCGCTGGGTCGCATGACGACGGAGTTCGTTCAATCCATTATCACGGGTAAGCTCCCGATTTCGGACGGCCAGTCCGGCCTCAATGTTGTGAAAGTCCTTGAAGCGGCGAACATGTCGGTAAAGGCAGGAGGGCGTCGCGTGGAACTTTCATATCTTTCAAAATCAACGTCGCGTTCGCTTATCAGCATACCGACATATAGTAACTGACGTTACGCATGCCTCATGAAAAGGCTTTGCCACTAAGGCACGAAGACACAAAGGCTTCACAAAGTTTATATTTTTCTCCGAATGAGTCCTTCGGACTTGGTGAAACCTTCGTGCTCTTAGAGTTTTTGTGGCGAATCTTTCCTCCGTGCGTAACATCTCATAATAATTGAACCCATGAGCACGATGTTTCAAAGTATCGCGCCTGACGTTAAGCTTGGCAAAGGGGTCCGCGTCTTTAATTTCGTCAACATGTACGGCTGTGAGGTTGACGACGATTCGAAGATCGGCGCGTTTGTCGAGATACAGAAAGGCGTAAAGATCGGCAAGAACTGCAAGATCTCCTCGCATACATTCATTTGTGAGGGGGTAACAATCGAAGATAATGTATTCGTCGGGCACAACGTTTCGTTCATCAACGATAAGATGCCGCGCGCCACGAATCCCGACGGCTCCATGCAATCGGAGGCCGACTGGCATGTCGTTCCGACACTTGTAAAAACGGGGGCATCCATTGGCACAAGCTCGACGATCCTCTGCGGCGTGACCATAGGTGAACATGCCATCGTAGGGGCGGGCAGCGTTGTAACGAAAGATGTTCCGCCAAATACTATCGTCGCCGGCGTCCCGGCACGAGTACGGCGACAGACATAGCCAATCCTGTTTCTTGTTCCGACAAAACGCAGTTCCTTGCCCATCACCGCACTAGCTCTTTGACCCGATCTTTGCAGCTTGTCCAAAGGACTCCTTAGAGGCGCCAATGAGTTCTTGACAAATTCATCCTCACTGTCTATATTACCTACGTTGCTTCTCATCGTTCTCTGAGCAATCCCAAATTGGTACAGACGAAAACCCACAAACACGCCCCCCATGTGTCCACGTGGTAAGGCGCTACATCAACAATAACAAATAGAAAGGAGTCACATTATGGATGGACTTCGCTACAGTTTGAAACGCCTCATGGCAGTTCTCTGCTTTTTGGCGCTCGCCGCCGCATCCAGTGCCGCTCAAGAAAGAGCGACAATCTCCGGCCGCATCACTGAGGGAAAGAAGGGCGATGCTTTACCGGGAGCGGTCATTACCGTTCTTGGTACGCGGCAGGGAACCGTGACCGGCAAGGATGGGAGCTATCGGCTTGTGCTGAAGCCGGGGACATACGAGATTCGCGTAAGCCTTGTCGGTCACACCAGTGTGAAACGACGAGTAACTGCAGGAGCAGGCGAGACCGCTACTCAGAATTTTCAGCTGAACGAGAACCTGATCGGCTCGGATGAAGTGGTTGTTATCGGAACTCGCGGAGCCGAGCGCACCGTGACCAACACACCTGTACCTGTTGACGTCATGACTGCACAGGAGCTGCGCAGCAGCGGCATGACCGAGGTAAGCCAAATTCTTCAATTCATGGCGCCATCGTTCAACTTCCCCCGTGCAAGCGTCGCGGATGGAACTGATCATGTTCGCCCCTCGACGTTGCGCGGACTTGGACCTGATCAGGTTCTTGTCTTGATCAACGGCAAGCGACGCCACACGAGCGCGCTGGTGAACGTGAACGGCACGATCGGCCGAGGCTCAACCGGCGTGGACTTGAACGCAATTCCCGTGAACGCGATCGAGCGTGTGGAGATTCTTCGCGATGGCGCGGCGGCGCAATATGGGTCGGACGCCATTGCAGGCGTCATCAATATCATCCTCAAATCCGATGCAAACGCATCCTTCTCCACGATGGCTGGAACTGCGAGCACCGAGTTCAAAGGGCTGCGGGTGAACGACGGTGGTGTTCTTCAATTAGACGGCAACTACGGCATGACGATCGGCGAAGGGGTTCTCCATGTCAGCGGCGCATTCCGTAACCGCAACGCGACGAACCGATCGCTTGCAGATCTTCGTCAGCAATATCTCACAGGAGATCCGCGCAACGATAGTCCTGTTTTCACCAACCTGCGCAATCATATTCAGGGCGATGCAAAAACGATGGACGTGGGAGGGTTTTACAACTTCTCCTATCCTCTGGAAGAGGGGCCGACACTCTACTCCTTCGGCGGCTACACGTATCGCAACGGTCTTGCCGCAGGCTTCTTCCGTCGTCCGCTGGATGATAGAACGGTGCGTTCGATCCACGCGAATGGTTTTCTTCCCAAGATCGAAACAGAGATCCGCGATGCCTCTGGCACAGCGGGTGTCAAAGGTTCTTTCGATGAATGGTTGTGGGATCTCAGCGGAACCTACGGGCGCAACTCGTTCGATTTCTTTGTCCGGCAAAGCAACAACGTCTCGTTGGGGGCGGCAAGCCCTACGAGCTTCTATTGTGGAACGATGAAGTTCGGTCAGTTGACGGCGAACCTTGATGTGTCGAGCGGTTTCGATGTGGGATTTTCCTCTCCGCTCAACGTCGCGTTCGGAGCGGAGTTTCGCCTCGATAATTACATCATCGAAGAAGGGGAGCCTGCTTCCTACATTGACGGCGGCAAGCCCATCGAAGGAACGACAAGGTTAGGACCTGTGGGCGCGCAAGTGTTTCCCGGTTTCCGTCCGAGCGATGCGGTGAATGAAAAGCGCTCGAATGTTGCCGTGTACTTCGACGCCGAAGCAAAGCCCGTAAGCGAAGTTCTCCTCGGCGGCGCTGCCCGTTTCGAGAACTATAGCGACTTCGGATCCACATTCGATGCGAAGGGCGCAATCCGCTACGAGCCTGTAGAAGGATTTGCCATTCGCGGCGCAGCCAGCACGGGGTTCCGTGCGCCATCGCTGTCGCAATCGTTTTTCTCCTCGACGGCGACGAATTTCATCGGCGGCGTACCGTTCGAGATTCGCACGTTTCCCGTCAACACTCCCGCCGCCAAGGCGCTGGGTGCAACGGATCTTAAACCTGAGAAATCCACTAACCTGAGCGCAGGACTCACGGCGGAGCCGGTTGAGAATCTTTCGATTACTGTCGATCTCTATCAAATCAAGATCAAAGATCGAATTGTGTTCTCTGAGAATTTTAATCAGGCACAGATTCAGCCACTCATCCGACCATTCGGAGCCAGCGGTGTACGGTTCTTCACAAATGCCATAGATACGAAAACCCAGGGCATTGACATCATTCTTCGGTACGCACAAGATTTCGGCGATGTTGGCGTCACGCGGTTCACTGCCGCAGCTAACGTGACCAAGACCCGTGTAGAACGAATTACGGATACGCCGACACAATTGAAAGGATTAGAGGAGACGCTGTTTGGCGCCATCGAGCGAGTACGCATTGAACTGGGACAACCGCAGCGGACCTTCAATTTTGCTCTGAATCATGCAGTGGGGGATGTGGGTATCCTGCTGCGCACAACGCGCTTCGGCGAGGTCGTCGTTCGTCAGCCCGCAGGTCGAGTCAATCAGCAGTTTTCTGCAAAGTGGATCACGGACATAGATGTATCGTACAAGTTTGGCGGGTTGTTCACCCTTGGTCTTGGCGTGAACAACGCCGGCGACATCTATCCGGATGAAAACGTAGCGACTGATAACAACGCCGGCATTTTTCCGTACAGCGGGATTTCGCCGTTTGGTTTCAACGGCCGATTCGTCTATACGCGTTTGTCTGCAGCGATCAACTAAACTGACCGACTGAAATTCTCGGAACCATACGTCCCGCGTTACCGGAGCAAACGGAAGCGCGGGACGTTTTGATTTTGCGGTCTATTTTCTTTCTTCATGATTGACTATATTCATCGCAGAAAGATTCTCCACAATGGCAATTTCTTCGATGAGTACGAAACCTCCATCAACAATCAAAGCGGGAATTGAAAAGAGCCTGGAGAGCATTGCCTATGCCAGCGTTACCTCCATTCCGACTTTGGAGCCGCACGACCAGGATCGTCTCGGCTATTCCGTCTGGCGCTGGCTCAAGGAAAAACAGGATACTCTCGATCAGTCGGTGCACAATGCCGGCGCCCGGCTGTTGATTCCCGAATCGGAGGCGCTAGGAAAAATCCGCGAAAGTTTAAAGCAGCAAGGCGTGCAGCTATAGTTCATGCAAGAATTTCTTCTCGCATTCATCCCGCTGTTTGTCGCTATTGATGTGTTCGGTGTGTTGCCGCTCTTCGTCTCGTTGACCGATGGAGTTGCCGAGAGCGATCGCAAGAAGCTGACGCTTGAAGCAACTGCTACAGCGTTCGCCATCTCACTTGTTTTTCTTGTTGCGGGAAAACTTCTTTTTTCATTTCTTGGAATTACGGAAAGCGACTTCCGCGTCGGAGGCGGCATTGTGCTTCTTGTTCTCGCAGTGAACGATCTGCTTTTCTCGAAGGAACACAAGCGTGACGCCGAAGCAGCGATCGGCGTTGTTCCCATTGGCATTCCACTCATCATGGGCCCCGCCGCCCTGACGACGATTATCATACTTGTTGATTCCTACGGCTACGGCTGGACGATTGCGTCGCTGCTTGTGAACAAGCTGATCGTGCTCGTGGTTTTTTCGCAAGCGAGTTTTCGCAAGCGAGTTTTCGCAAGCGAGAATGATTGCTCGCGTCATGGGAAAGGCTGGGTCGCGGGCGGTCGGCAAGGTTGTAGCGCTGTTTCTCGCCGGCATTGCGGTTATGATGATTCGAAGCGGTATTGAAGACATGGTGAAGAGGTGAACAACGTTGTGAGTCTGATTGACACGGAGGCGCCGAAGCGATTTCGTTTCGATTACCGCGGCATGCATCGGTATTTGCTTCGATTGCCGGGTTTCGGCTCACGCAAAGTGTTTGGCGAGCAAGAAACCGTCGTCAGTGTTCTGAATTGTCTTCGCGACGCGGCGCAGGAGCATCGCTTTGATGTGTACGCGTATTGTTTCCTTCCCGCCGAGCTCGTGATGATCGTCCGCGGGAAAGACGACGAGGCCCGGCTGAAGGAGTTTCTTTCCGCGTTCCGTGCGGCGTCATCATCGGCGATTGCTGCCAAGCCCGGACATTCCCTGTGGAAAAAGAAATACTTGGAACGCGTTCTCCGGAAGACCGAAGACACGGGTCGCGCTGTTGCTGAAGTGTTTGAGCTTCCGGTCAAAGCGGGTCTTGCCAAAACTGCTGCGGAATATCCCCTTCAAGGCTCATTTGTATTTGCAGGAGAAGAAAAACGTCGGAGGTAAAGAATAACTGTCCTATGTGATTTGGATTTTCTAAATCGGAAATCAGTGCGTGCCGGATATCCGACATAGAAATCTCACGCCTGCGTGCCGCAACGCAGCACTACGGCGTGCAGGCACGCAAAGACGCCAAGGCGCAAAGGAAAGAAGAATGCTTGAGAATACTTGTTTGAAGGCATACGAAGCCTTCACCTGGGCATGTCCATTCGTTGTTTTTCTCCGCTCTAATTGTTAACTTGTCATACAATAATTGACCAAAGGAACATCCGCTCGCCTCTTTGCTACTGTAGTAAGGCAGTCCCACCCTGATTGAACGCATTGAGTTAGTTTGTACGCGATATGCGCGCTTGCGAGCGGGATGAATGGTTATTGTCTGACAGAAAAATTCGGCAATGTTCAAATCCGGAAAGATTGAAGGCGTCATCATCAAAAATATAGTCAAGTGCCTTGACGACCGTGGATGGCTCGCGGAAACGTTTCGTCACGATGAGCTTGAGGCAAAGTATTATCCCGTCATGAGCTACATTTCGATGACGAATGTTGACGTAGCACGCGGTCCGCATGAGCACGTTAACCAGGCGGACAACTTCGCGTTCATCGGACCGTCGAACTTCAAAGTGTATTTGTGGGACAATCGGGAGGATTCTCCGACCTTCATGACGCGCCAAATAGTTTTTGCCGGAGAGGATGCGCCGAAGTCGCTTATCATTCCGCCGGGCGTTGTTCATGCCTACAAGAACATCGGCGGCAAGCAGGGCGCTGTTCTGAATTTTCCCAATCGTCTTTTTGCGGGTCGGGGAAAGAAAGACCCGGTGGACGAAATCCGGCATGAAGCAGCTGAACAATCCATCTTCGTTCTGGACTAAGCGATGAAGAACGTTCTTGTCACCGGCGGCGCGGGCTTCATCGGGAGCAACTTCATCCGCTACTTTTTGTCGCAACATCGCGATGTTCGCGTTGTGAACTTCGACAAGCTTACCTACGCCGGTAATCTCGAAAACCTCGAAGATGTTGCGGACAACCCACGCTATCACTTTGCCAAGGCGGACATATGCGAACGCGAAGCAGTCGAATCCGTGTTCAGGCAATTCGAGATTGATACGGTTGTTCATTTCGCCGCCGAGTCGCATGTTGACCGGAGCATTCTCGGCTCATCGGTGTTTGTGCAAACGAATGTTCTCGGCACGAACGTGCTGCTCGATGTCGCAAAGAACTCCGGTGTGGAGAAGTTTCTCCATGTCTCCACCGACGAGGTGTATGGCTCGCTCGGCGTTGACGGCAAATTCACAGAAGGGACGCCGCTCCATCCGAACAGTCCGTACTCCGCAAGCAAAGCCGGCTCCGATCTTCTCTCGCTCGCGTATCAGCATACGTATGGACTTCCGGTTGTCGTCACGCGATGCTCGAACAACTATGGCGCCTTCCAGTTTCCCGAGAAACTCATTCCCCTCATGATCATCAATGCACTGAACGACAAGCCTCTTCCGGTGTATGGCGATGGATTGAACGTGAGGGACTGGCTTCACGTGAACGATCATTGCGCCGCCGTTGATGTCGTGTTGCAGAGGGGAAAAGTCGGCGAAGTGTACAACGTCGGCGGAAACAACGAATGGAAGAATATTGACATCGTGAAACGTATTCTGCATCTCGTTGGGAAATCAGAAAGCCTTATTGCGTTCGTGAGAGATCGTCTTGGGCACGATTGGCGCTACGCTATCGATGCGACGAAAATCGAGAATGAACTTGGCTGGACTCCGGCGCATACGTTTGAGATTGGATTGCAAGAAACAGTCGAGTGGTATCTTTCCAATCGCGATTGGTGGAGGCGCGTGATGACGGGGGAGTATCTTCAGTATTACAAAAAGCAGTACCAAGAGGTGTCCTAACGATGACTGTGAGACGTGCATGTAAACTTCAATTCTATTTTTCGTCATTCTTTCTTGTTGTGTTGAGCGTTTCAGTTCGCGCTCAAGAGCAGGGTTCGATCCAAGATCTCTTACGGATGCAGAGCGCACGCAGGCAGGAAATCCCCCAGTTATCTGCCAAAACTTTTCCGCTCGATGCTCCGGTTGATCCTGCCGAGTACTACGTCGGGCCAGGAGATGTTTTGGCTTTGAACATCTGGTCGAGTTCGCCCGTCCAGCATCAACTCACGATAACTCCGGAGGGAACGCTCCTCATTCCGAATGTTGGAGTTGTTGATGTACGGGACAAGACACTCGAGTTTCTGAAAAAGGATGTTGCGAGAAGGGTCGGTAGCAGGTATCCTACGGGTGAAGTCACGCTCACGCTCATTTCTCCGCGGAGAATTATCGTTCAGATTACTGGTGATGTGTACAATGAGGGTAAACATGAAGTGAGCTCGCTTGAACGCGCCGACGGTCTTATCGCTCTGGCGAATACCCCGCCGTCGAATCTTGTTGATCGTCAAATCTATAACTCCGTGCAGGAGATTCGTGTATCCTCCTCTTTGAGGAACATCGTTATTCAGCGTAAAGATGCTATGCGTGTACCGGTTGATCTGATACGATACAAAGCTACCGGTCGAACGAAGTACAACCCATATCTCCGGGAAGGCGATCAGGTATTTGTACCAAGCAAAAGGGAAATGAAGCTTGGCATCGGGATCGGCGGGGGGATCCGCTTGCAGGGGAGTTTTGAGTTCATCGAAGGCGATAGCCTTTCCGATCTGATCGCGATGGGTTTTGGCTTCAGGCTAAATGCCGACTCGACGCAGGGAACATTTACGCGCCTCAGTCTGAGCGGAGAGGCAAAAGAAGTCCGAAACGTCAACCCTGCGGCGATCCTCGCAGGGAACGAGCAGAATATTGCGCTGCGGCCTGGCGACAGGCTTGTTGTGATTGAGAGACGAGAAGAGCGTGGAGCGTATATTGTTGCAATTGAAGGTGCAGTCAAGTATCCGAGGCAGTATCCGATAACATCGAGCACGACGCGCCTTTCGGAAGCGATTGGAGCCGCGGGTGGATTCTCAGAAAAGGCGAACATCAAGGCGGCAACACTGACGCGTGCGCGTCTTTCGCCGCAGGGCTCTTCAGAAGAGATTGTGCAAGAAAGACTTTTAAGCGCGCGCAGCAGTCTTGGCGTTCAAGACAGCAACTACTATTTCACTGAGACTGCGCTCCGCTTGCAGGGCGAACTCGTCTCTGTTGATTTTCACAAGCTCTTCGTTCTGGGGGATTCGACACAGGACGTCACGCTGCGAAATTTCGATAAGATCGTAGTTCCGCAAATTACAAAAACAGTGTACGTGTTCGGGCAAGTTCTCTCACCCGGACATACAGAGTACGTCGAAGGCAGGGATTATCGCTATTACGTCCAAGAGGCTGGCGGTTATGCCAGCGAAGCGCGGGATGGCGATGTGAAGATTATCAAGGGAAGTACTCGCGTTTGGCTTGATCCGAGCGAGACAAAAATCGAAGACGGTGATTACATTTGGATTCCCAAGGAACGCGATTATCCGTTTGCGTATCATTTGAACACATGGGCGCAGATCGCGGGCATAATCGGCACCGTCGCGACGGTTGCATTGCTGGTAAATAATCTCACTAAACCGTAAATGGAAGAAACACACAAAACAGAAACACCGGCCTCCACAATTATAGAATTCCTGTCGATCGTTACAAAGTACAGGAAGTTCATTTCACGCTTTGTTCTGTCGGCGACGGTGATTACAGTCGTCGCCGCTTTCCTCATGCCGAAGTGGTACAAGTCCACCGCTTCTGTTTTCCCTGCGGAGAAGGCGGATCTGTTTGGAATGGAAGGGCTCTCTTCTTTGGCGAAGAATTTCTCACCGGCGCGAGCGCTTTCGGCTTTGGGATCGAATTCTGAAGCGGATCGTTATATGGCAATCCTCAAAAGCGGCAGAGTCCTGGGTGCGGTGATCCAGAAGTTCAATCTTGCTGAAGTGTACGACATCACGTCGTATGTCAACGAAAAGACCGCGAAGGAGTTGCTCAACAACACGGAGCTTACCTTTGAGTCGGAAGGCAACATAACGATATCGGTCTACGACAAAGACCCGCAGCGCGCCGCCGACATGGCGAATTTTTTTGTCGAGATGCTGAACAAGACAAACTCTGAATTACAGGTTCAGAATGCGCGCGGCAATAGAGCTTTTATCGAAGAGCGTCATAAGAAGAATCTCTCCGACCTTGCCGCTGCCGAAGATTCTTTGAAAGCATTTCAAAAGAAGCACGGCGTGATCGCCATGCCTGAGCAGACCGAAGCTTCGATAAAAGCCGCCGCGGAATTGGCTGGACAACTCACCTTGAAAGAGGTTGAAGTCGGCGTACTTCGCAGAACGCAGTCCATTGATAACCCGAGTTTTCTTTCAGCTCAGACCGAAGTCGAAGAACTGAAGAAAAAGCTGCGCCAGCTCAACCGCGCCAGCATAAGCGGTTCGGGGAAAGAGATGAAAATATTCGTTCCCTTCAGCCAGATTCCTGACCTTGGCAGCGAATACATCCGGCGATTTCGCGAAGTCGAAATACAGTACAAAATTCTTCAATTCATCATGCCACTGTATGAGCAAGCGAAAGTGGAAGAGCGAAGACAGACGCCGTCGGTGATCGTGTTGGACAAGGCGGGACCGGCGGAAAGGAAGGCAAAGCCGAAGGTGAGTTTGTATGGGCTGTTAGCGCTG
>JANNUB010000374.1:0-13221 GCA_031394795.1 Ignavibacteriota bacterium
CACATCAACGGCGCAACGACATTCATGTATTAAGGCGCGCCGAACTATCCCGAGTGGGGGCGGTTTTGGGAAATGATCGAGCGTCACCGGATCAATATTTTTTACACCGCGCCTACGGCCATTCGCGCGTTCATTCGCGCAGGCGATGAGTGGGTTAACAAACACGATTTGTCATCGTTGCGATTGCTTGGAACGGTAGGCGAGCCGATCAATCCCGAAGCGTGGATGTGGTACTACAACACTGTCGGAAAAAAACGCTGCCCGATCGTTGACACCTGGTGGCAAACGGAAACCGGCGGGATTATGGTCACTCCCCTGCCTGGTGCGACACCGCTAAAGCCCGGAACAGCAACGCGACCGCTGCCGGGAATTATCGCCGATGTCGTTCGCAGAGATGGAACCTCCTGCAAGCCGAACGAAGGAGGCTTTCTTGTCGTGAAGCGCCCGTGGCCCTCGATGCTGCGCACAATTTTCGGCGACGACGAGCGGTACAAGAAAACCTATTGGAGTGAAATCAAGAACATGTACTTTACGGGCGACGGCGCTCGCAAGGATAAAGACGGCTATATTTGGATTATGGGAAGAGTGGACGATGTGGTCAACGTCGCGGGACATCGTTTGGGAACTTCAGAAGTTGAGAGCGCGTTGGTCGCGCACTCGCGCGTGGCGGAGTCCGCCGTCGTCTCTCGTCCCGATGAAATCAAAGGAAACGCGCTCATCGCGTTTGTAACGCTGAAGTCCGGCAACACGCCCTCGGCAGACCTCAAAGAAGAATTGAGGGAGCATGTCGCGAAAGAAATCGGAGCGATTGCGAAACCCGACGAGATTCGCTTCAGCGATGCGCTGCCGAAAACGCGCAGCGGCAAAATCATGCGACGCTTGCTCCGCGAGCTGGCGACCAGCGGCGAGGTCAATGGGGATACAACGACGCTGGAAGATTTTTCGATTCTCGAGAAGCTGAGACAAAGCGAGGAGGATTGAACACTCCAGAAACTACTTCAACTTCTCAATTTCCCACTGCTTCATTTCGTTCAGCATCGCCCTGTTCGTCAAGTCGTAGTGCACAGGCGTGACGGAGATATAGCCATTCTCGATTGCGATCTGATCCGTGTCGAGTTCCGTATCGGTGACGTTCATGCTGCCCGTGAGCCAGAAGTATTCGCGGTTCGCCGGATCGCGCCGGACATCGAAGCGATCTTCCCATGTTGAGATTCCCTGCTTCGTGATGAGAACGCCTTTGATGTCGCGTTCGGGAATGTTCGGGATGTTCACGTTCAACAACGTTCCCGCGGGCAAACCATTCTTCGCGACCATGTTCACGAGACGTGCCGCGAACTTTGCCGCGTAGTTGAAATCAAGGTTTGTGTATGATGTGAGAGAGAATGCGATGGAAGGAATGCCGAGCACGGTTCCTTCCGTCGCAGCGGAGACAGTGCCGGAGTATATGATGTTCACGGCAGTGTTCGAACCGTGATTGATTCCCGACAGGACCAGGTCGGGCGGATTGTCTTTCATCAAGGATTTTATCGCGAGCTTGACGCAATCGGCGGGCGTCCCGTCCACTGCCATGCCGAAGAATTCTCCATTCTTGTGAAACGGCACTGCGCGCAGCGGATAGTTCACCGTGATCGCGTGACCGACCGCGCTTTGCTGCTGGTGCGGCGCGACAACAGTCACGTCGGCGATTGTTTTTATTTCCGATGCGAGCGCGTAGATGCCGGCGGAATCAATGCCGTCGTCGTTGCAGATGAGTATGCGCATAGGGCGTAGAGCTTAGAGCGTAGGGCTTAGAGTTGAAGAGATCTTGAGAACCCTGTGACCATCTTGCTTACTTGTTCGAGGTCGTTCAGGTATTGTTGTCTCTTGAGTTCGTCCAAGTATCCTCTCCGATCACAAATAATAATCATGTTCGCCGATTCAAAAACTGAACGGTGAGAATAATTGAGAAATTGTCTAAACTCATTATTGGACGAACTGCCCGAACCTTCGGCTATGTTATTGCTGATTGAAAGAACCGCGCCGCGCAACTGATCAGCAAACTTGAACCTCTTCCTTGCCTCAAGCTCATCAGCAAGGTCAAATAATTTATCCGTCACTTCAATCGAGCGTTTCCAAACATCGAGTGTCTCAAATCGGAACATACTGCCTCCAAAGAATTTGTGAGTGTGATTGTTCCCCTACATTCTGCTCTATGCTTATGCTCCATGCTCTTCGCTCTATGCTCTATGCTCTTCGCTCTAAGCTCTCCGCTCTTCGCTCTAAGCCCTAACCTCGCTCAGTAACTCTCCTCCGTCGAAGGAAACCGTCTCGACTTGACGTCGTCGCTGTACCGCCGGAACGCGTCGCGCATCGTTTCCGCAAGCTCGGTGTAGCGTCGGACGAAGCGCGGTTTGAATTCCTCCGTCAGTCCGAGCATATCGTACACGACGAGTACTTGTCCATCGCAGTGCGGACCGGCGCCGATACCGATGGTCGGAACGGAAATGCGCGCGGTAACTTTCTTCGCGAGCGTCGCGGGGATTTTTTCGAGCACGATCGCAAACACACCGGCATCAGTAAGAATCTTTGCATCGCGCAATAATTGATCGGCTTCCTTCTTCTCCGTTGCGCGGACTTCGTACGTTCCGAACTTATTGATCGCCTGCGGAGTCAATCCGAGATGCCCCATTACCGGAATACCGATGCGCACTAAATGCCTCACCGTGTCGGCAATGTATTCGCCGCCTTCCAGCTTCACCGCGCCCGCGCCGACTTCCTTCATGATGCGCCCGGCATGACGCACCGCTTCTTCTTCATTGTTTTGGTACGTCATGAATGGCATGTCCACGACGATCAACGCGTTTTTCACTGCGCGCTTCACTGCCGCCGCATGATAAATCATATCGTCGAGCGTGACCGGAAGCGTGGTCACATGTCCCTGCACAACATTTGCCACCGAATCGCCGACGAGGATCATGTCAATGCCAACCTGATCGAGGAGTTTCGCAACGAGAAAATCGTACGCTGTCAGCATCGTGATTTTCTCGCGGCGCTTCTTCATTTCGAGAAGCGTCTTGGTTGTTACGACTCGAGGTTTTGAGGAAGGCGATAGTTTCTTAGGCATATGCTTCGGCTCGTTCAATAAATTTCACATTCCATTCTTCTTCAAATCCGCGGCGGATGCGAACGGCAAGCTGGTTCGCATCAATTTCTTGTTGTTTGATTTCGGAAATGTCAATCGTCTTTTCATGAAGCTCGCGTGAAAGTTCATCGCGCGTTCGTTCGTCATCAAGAATCAAATACTTCACCAACTCCTTGTGCGCGGGTCCCGTCAGAATCGAGCCGTGCTGCAAAACGATTTCTTCTCCCGTTTCATGATTGCGAAATCTGCGCTGCGCGCTGCCGACGAGTTTCTTTCCCTCGAACTCAATCTCATAACGAGCGGATGCCGTGAAGCACGGAATGGACGAAGGAGTCTTGTAATGCGCGCGCATATCGGGCTGCGATTTCGCAAGCGTGGCGTTGACTCCGAACAACTGCAATCCTCGCACCAGCGCTTTGCTGATGTGATTATGGATATCGAGGACGCTGTTCCCTTCCGCTTTCATCGCGACGCTGTACGTCAACTCTTCGGCATGAAACACCGCCCGACCGCCCGTCGGACGACGAACCACGTCGATGCCGTCCAACGCGCAACGAGCGGAATTAATTTTCGTCTCATCCTGGTTGAAGCCGAGCGAAATCGCCCATGGCTTCCATCGGAACAAACGCACGGTCGGCGCGCCTGTGCCCTCCACCAGGCAACGCGCCAGAGACTCATCGAGTCGCATGTTCAAGGCTCCGATGCTTTCTCCGGTGGAAATGAATTGCCAGTCCGCGTTCATGTTATTCGACGGTCCGTTGGCGAGTGATAATGCCGCGTGTGCTCCTCGCGATGAATTCCAAAACCCTCTGCACTTCAAGACTTCCTGAAAGCGCTGCGTCTTCCTTTATTTTCGCAACAGCTTGAGAAACGTTGAGATGAGAGTTGTAGAGAATCATGTAGGCTCTATCGAGCGTGTCAATCGCTTCTCGCGAAAAACCTCTGCGTCGCAAACCGACCGAATTCAAACCCGCGAACACGAGCGGCACGCCCGCTGCGCGAACGAACGGCGGAACATCCTTCGGCACGCGCAGTCCGCCCCCGATCATCACGTGCGCGCCGATATGCGCAAACTGGTGTACCGGCGTACCACCTCCGATGATAGCGAAATCGTCAACATGCACATGTCCGGCCAGCATTACGACATTCGACATGATGATGTTGCTGCCGAGAATGCAATCATGCGCGATGTGCACATTGCACATCAGCAAATTATCGTTGCCGATGAGTGTCTTCCCGGTTTCGATTGTACCGCGATGAAGCGTTGCGTACTCGCGAATCACATTGCGGTCGCCAATCTCGCACGTCGTCGGCTCACCTTGATACTTCAAATCCTGCGGCGCGTGACCGACCACCGCGCCGTGATGAATCTGATTCTCTTTCCCGATGCGCGCACCGCAGCCAATCAACGCGTTCGCGGCAATCGTCGTCCCGTCGCCAATAACTGCTCCTGCCTCGACAATGGTAAACGGACCAATCGTAACGTTGTTGCCGAGTTCGGCTTTTGTGCTGACGACTGCACGGGGATTGATGTGCGTGGACATGATGATGCAGAAGATTGATACAAACTGCCAACTACACGATCTCGATAATCCCTTCCTCGTCGAGGGACATGATCGCATCTTGATTTCGCCGAAGGGCAGACTCGATTTGCCGAGTGCTACAGTTACCCATTCTAAGCCAGATGATCCGAGGAGGAAAACCCTTGAGAGTTGCAAGCCATTCGTAGTCGCTGTCTTTTGTAACGATCACAAATTCATTCCGCTTCGCGAACTCCCAAATAACGTCGTCGTCCACTTCGCTTAGCTCAAGGTCATCACGTGCTCGGATTGAGGAAATACATCGGCAAGTTTCTGTACCAGCTTTGGAGAAAGGTGATGATCGAAAAGGAGTTTCATCCTTGGACAGTGACAGTGTATTTTTCCTTGTCAGCCGCGTATGCAAGGCAAGCGAGAATGTCCTCGCGAGTGAGGTAGGGAAAGTCGTCGAGGATTTCTTCCTGCGTCATTCCCGAGGCAAGGTACGAAAGGACATCTTGCACTGTAATACGCATACCACGAATGCAAGGCTTGCCACCTCGCTTTCCGGGTTCAATCGTGATTCTATTTCTGTAATCCATAGCCACCTCTACCCAAAATGTATCAATTAACTGAAGGCTTTACTACGTTCACTGTCGAACCGCTGCCGTTGTTCGAGTTTGCCGTTCCTTGGCGATCAACAATTGAAGCCATCATCTCCGCCTCTGCGACGAGGATGCCGTCAACGTACGCTTTGCCTGCCATCTGGCAGAAGCGGCTCTTGCGACTCGTCAGCGTCAGCTCAAGAAACAACTGGTCGCCGGGCACGACGGGCTTGCGAAATTTCGCGTTGTTGATTGCCATAAAGTAAACAAGTTTGTCGCCGGGATTCTCGACGCCATTGAGAAGAAGAATGCCTCCGGTCTGCGCCATTGCTTCGATGATGAGCACGCCGGGCATCACGGGTTGTCCCGGAAAATGACCGGCAAAGAACGGCTCGTTCATCGTCACATTTTTCACGCCGACGATGCGCTCGTCAATTTTGAACTCGGTGATCTTGTCGATCAACAAAAAAGGATAGCGGTGCGGAAGGATTTTTTGAATCGCGTTGATATCGAAAACGACGCCTTCCTTCCGTTCGTACTGAAATTTCTTGACAAGTTTCTTCTGCTGGTATAGCTTGCGAATCTTTTTTGCAAACTCCACATTGCTCGCATGCCCGGGGCGCGCTGCAAGAATCTGCGCCTTGAACGGCACGCCGATGAGCGCAAGGTCGCCCATCATGTCGAGCAGTTTGTGCCGGGCAGGCTCGTTCGGGAAATGCAAATGCTTGTCGTTCAAAACTCCGCTCGTTCCAAGCAACACTGCCTTGGTTATTCCAAGCTTCGACGTGACGCGCGTGATGTCATCACGACCCAGGTCGCGGTCAACGATCACGATGGCATTATCGAGATTGCCTCCCTTGATGAGACCTCGGTCATACAACATTTCCACTTCGTGAAGGAAGCAAAACGTACGGCAATGCGCGAACTCCGTGACGAATTCCTTTTCAAGATTGAACAAACCGCTGTGCTGGCTGCCGAGCGCCGGGTTCTTGTAATCCACCATCACGGTGACGCGATAATCATCCGTCGGCAGCGCGACGATCTGCACCTCCTTTTCGTCGTTTCGGTATTCGACGGTTTCATCAATAATGAGGTAATCCTTGGGCGCGTTCTGCTTTTCAAATCCCGCCTCCAGCAGCATATCCACATACGGCTTTGCGCTCCCGTCGCCGATCGGCGGTTCTTGATTGTTCAGCTCGATGATGAGATTATCCACCTGCATCCCGACGAGCGCCGCCATCACGTGCTCGACAGTGTACACCTTCGCCTCGCCGATACCGATGGTAGTGCCGCGCGCGACATCAATGACGTGATCTACCAGCGCGGGAACCTCCGGCTCACCGCCGAGGTCAACCCGTTTGAAACGAATGCCGTAATTTTCCGGCGCGGGCTTGAACGTCATCCGCGTCGTCACGCCCGTGTGCAAACCGACGCCCGTCATTGTGACCGGCTGTTTTATCGTTCGTTGTTGGACTAGCATGCTCGCCTCTCACAAGATGGTGCAAGGGTTGGATGGATTACTGGATGATTGGATTATTGGATTATTGGATTGATAGATGAATCAAACTGCAGCATCCATCAATCCAATAATCCAGCAATCCATTCATCCATCACTCCATTTTTAGGCGTAGTTGCTCTTCCAACACGTCCACCTTTTTCTTCAGCTCGCGCACGGTGGAGATCAAATCCGGCAGTTGTGTTACTGCACCGTGCATCCGTAACGCTTCGCGTTGTGGGTACGCGGGACAGCCAAAGATCGTCGTGTTCGGTTTTTCCACCGAGCGATGGACGCCGCTCTGCGCGCCGATTTTCGTTCCGTCCGCGATTTCAAGATGTCCGGTCAAGCCGGCTTGCCCGCCGAGCTGGCAATTCTTTCCGATCTTCGTGCTCCCCGAAATCCCCGCTTGCGCGGCGCAGACGGTGTTCTCTCCGATGACGACATTGTGCGCAACTTGAATCAAATTGTCGAGCTTCACGCCGCGTTTGATGCGCGTTTCACCGAGCGTCGCCCGGTCCACCGCGCAATTTGCACCGATCTCCACGTCGTCCTCAATGACGACAATTCCCATTTGAGGAATTTTCTCATACGAGCCGTCCGCCTTCGGCGCGAACCCGAATCCGTCGCTCCCGATCGTTGTCCCCGCATGAATGATGACCCGCGCTCCGATTTTGCATCCGTGGTACACAGTCACGTTCGGGTAGAGGATCGAGCTTTGCCCGACCTCGGCACCATCGCCGACCACAACATTGTGGCACAGCATCGCGCCCTCGCCGACCACGACGCGCTCGCCGACGACAACATGCGCCCCGATGCGAACATCTGAGCCAACCGTCGCGGTCGGAGCGATCACGGCACTCGGATGAATTCCGGGCGGCAGCGGATCCGCCGGCGGGTTGAAGTGCACCAGCACTTTAAGAAACGAGAGATATGGGTCCTTAACGCGCACAAGCGTCCGCCTCGGGCGGACGCTTGCTTGCAGGTCTCGCGCAACAATCACCGCCGAAGCGTCCGTCGTCTCTACAAACTTCTGGTACTTCGGGTTGGCGACAAACGTGATGTCGCCTGCTTGCGCTTCTTCAATTTTTGCCACGCGTCGGATGTCGAGGTCGCCGTCTCCCTCCACTTCTCCGTTCACCAGCGCGGCAAGATCACGGAGCTTCATCGCACCCTCTACTTGCCGAAGGATTTCATGCGGCCCAGGACTCGTTCCGTCAGGTCGTGCTTCTCCGTCGCATACAGCATGAGAATGTCTCCGCTTTTGTCGAAGACATAATCGTACCCGTCGTCTTTCGCGATCTCTTCCAGCACTTTGAAGATCTTGTTCTGGATCGGCTTCATCACCTCGTTCTGCTTTTGAAACAATTCGCCGTTCTGTCCGAACTTTTTGTTGCGGTAATCGCTGATCGCCTGGTCAAGCTGCCGGAGTTCCCTCTCGGTCTCCGCCCGCGTTTGGTCGGTGAGAATCAGCTTGCGCTTGTCGTAGTCATCGTACTTTTTCTTCCAGTCATCCTGCATTTTCTTCACCTCGGCTTCCCATTGCGCCACCTGCGCGTCAAGCGACTTCTGCGCGTCCTGCGCTTCAGGAAGACTCTGCATGATCGCTTCCGAGTTGATGTGACCGATCTTCATCTGTGCGACGCTTACACTCGCAAGAAACACGGACAATACCACCGCACGCAACATTGACTACCTACCGCGGTTGATTTTGTCGATCACTTTGAACGTCAAATCGTTCGCAGCGTCGCCATACAACAGCACCTTAATGTTCTCCGTTTGATCAAACACGAACGCATACTTCTCTTCCTTCGCGACCCTCTCGATCGCCTTCAAGATTTTTTCCTTGACGGGATTGAGAATCTTGTCTTGCTCTTTTTGTAAATCGCCGTCCGGACCAAGCTTATCGGCTTGATACTTCCGATATTTTTGTTCGAGCTCAAGATACTCTTGCTGGAATTTCTTTTTCGCTTCTTCATTCATGATCGATTCTTTTTTCTTGTAGTCCTCAACCTTCGCTTGAAGCTCTTTTTCTTTCTTTTCGATTTCGTCTTGCACCGGCTTTGCAATTGCATCGAGACGCTTCTGCGCATCTTTCGCTTCGGGAATTTCCTGGAAGATTTTCGTCGAATTCACGAATCCGATTTTCTGCTGCGCATTGGCTGAACCGATCAACACAAACCCTGCAATAAAAATGGGGAGAATGAATTTGTTCACGTGTTCCTCTGAAATGATTGTATGATGAAAGTTAGCTATTCAAGTTCGTAGTCCGTCAGGTCCCACTCGCCGGGCTTCAGTAGCCGAATCAAATCCCTGCTCGAGTGAACTACGGCAACGATGAAACATGTTTGTTTCTTTGTCAGATAGATGATTCGATAATTCCCATAGATCACTTCGCGAATCGTTTCATCGCTGAATTCAGGAACAATTCTTCCGCTCAGTGGAAATCGAGATAGACTCAGAACCCTCGCCCAAACACAAAATGGAATTTCCAGCCGTCAGGCAGACCATCTGGTCGTCCCACGCCGCCGGTCCCCGTCACATCGTCAAAGCCGAAGCCGTAATCGAAACCGATCAACCCAATAGGCTGCACCTGCAGCCGTGCGCCGAATCCCGCCGAGCGTTTCAAGCCCGTGAAGTCCGCTTTGCTCCACGACTCCCACACGTTGCCGCCTTCGACGAACCCGAGAATATAGATCGGGATCGGATTGATCGCGAGCGCAATCCGAAGCTCGGCAGTATGCTTGGTCATTGCGCGTCCACCGGCGACGCTGTTCGTAGCATTGCGCGGCCCGATGGACTGATCTTCGTAGCCTCGCAGCGCCGTCGTGGGAAGGTAGCCGCCTAACAACACTCCTCCCATGTAGAACCGATCGTTAAACGGAATCCCTCCTCCACTTCCCAGCTCTCCGATGTAGCCGGACTCGGAGCTGAGATACAGAGCGACACGATTACTGTTGAAGAGCGGGACATACCATTCGGACTGCAAATTCCACTTGTGGTAGTTGACGCTCCCCGGCAACAGCGGCCCGCCCGACATCTGGATTGAGAGAGAGAAGTTTGAGCCATACGTCGGGAAGATGGGGTTATCAATACTGTTGCGCGAGAAAACTTGTGTCAGGCTCACCTGCGAAAATTTCGAGAGCCCGACGCCGAACGCATCATACTGTTCCTCCACGCGTTGCCCGTTCAAAATCCAATCCGCGCGGAAATAGTCGTCAGGCCATTTCAGCCTTCTCCCAACCCGCATCGTGCCTCCCGTGCGTGCAGACGTGTACGATTGCGACAACGAGTATCTCGTATCAAAAACGCTGACGCCGAGCGTCGTGGGCGTATCGAACAGCCACGGCTCCGTAAAGCCGATCGTAAATGTTCGATAGTTCGCGCTCCCGCCGAACTGCCATTCGAAATTCAAAATCTGACCGGCGCCTCCGCTCAGAGGTTGCGAGATCGAGAAGTTGTTGAGCGTAAACCCCACCGCGCCCGTTACGCCAAACACGCCGCTGTAACCAACAGATGCGTTGATGTTATCGCTCGATTTCTCTTCCACTTCGTACGTCAGGTCAACCGACTTCCCGTCCTGCAAGATGTTGTAGTCGGGTTTGATTTTTTCGGGATTGAAGTAGTTCAGAACGGAAAGCTGGCGAATGCTGCGAACGATGTTGGCGCGGCTGAAGAAATCACCCGGACGCGTGTACAGCTCGCGGCGAATGACTTTGTCATAGGTCTTCGTGTTCCCTTTGATGTTCACTTGCCCCAGCACGAACTTGTTGCGCTCATAGACTCTGACGGCGACGTCAATGCTGTCCTCCGCAACGCGGGTTTCTTCGGGCTCAAGATTGAAGGTCAGGTATCCGTTATCGAGATAGAGCGACGCGACGTCGGTTTGCGATTCGTTGCCGCGGAGGTTCTGTTCGAATCTCTCCTGGTTGTATACATCGCCGCGTTTGAAACCCATGCGCTCGTTCAATACGGTATCGGAATACACCGTGTTCCCTTCCCAGGAGATGGCGCGTACCTTGTACTGCAACCCTTCGTTTACGCTGATGCGGATGTTCATATCGCGCTTGTCGTCGGTGTACCAGATCGAATCGCCGACAATCGAGGCGTCACGATAGCCGTTTTTCTTATAGAACTGGTGAATGAACTTCTTGTCTTCCTCATACTTTTTGCGATCGAATTTTGCGGAGGAGAATATCTTCCACCAGCGTTTTTCGCTCGTCTCTTTCATCGCTCCCTTCAAATCACCTTCTTCGAACGCTTTGTTGCCGCTGAAGGAGATGGTGCGGACTTTCACTTCCGGACCTTCATCAATTTTGATCATCACGTTGACGCGGTTCTTGTTCGTGTCCGTCGCCGCTTCCGTGGATACCTTCACATCGGCGAGCATATAGCCGTCGGCTTCGTAGAGCTTGACGATCTCCTTTTGTATTCTGTTCAGATCGTTCTGCGCGATGACCTGCCCCCGGACGAGAGGAATTTTCTTCATGATGTCATCGGTGTCAATCTCGTCGTTGCCGCTGAGCTTCACCTCTTCGTACCGCGGAAGCTCCTTCACCTTCACCAACAGATACGCGCCATCGCCGAGCCTGCGGTCAATCACGATGTCCACGTCGGAGAAGAGTTTCAGTTTCCAGAGATTCTTGATTGCATTCGATGCTTGATCGCCCGGAATGGCAATGTCGTTGCCAACCTTCAGACCCGTGTTGGCAATGATCGCAGAAGCGTCCGCCAGCGTGTTTCCTTCGACAGAGATACCGAGGATTTTGAGTACTTCTTGAGGTTGGGTGGAACGTTGCGCGAAAAGATGGGATGATGAAATAACCACCACCAGCAGCAGCAAGACATATCGCTTCATGTTACGGTCCCGTTACACTTTTGATGAGACGATTGAGATATCCTTTTTGAGCGATGATGTCTCCGTTGTCAGTTTTCAATTGCTCGCTGACCATTCCGAACCGACGCTCGCGTTTTTGGTAGGTGCGAATGGCTTCGTACAACTCGTCGCGTCGGAACGAGGGCCAGAGTTTGTTCGTAATGTAGATTTCCGAATATGCCAATTGCCACAAGAGAAAATTGCTGATGCGGAACTCACCGCTCGTCCTTATCAACAAATCGGGGTCGGGAACGTTCCCGGCGCCCGTCGAAAGATATGAACTGATGCGCTCCTCGTCTATTTGATCGAGTGAAATCTTGTTCGCTTTCACATCCTCGGCAATGCGTTTCATAGCTATGGTCAAGTCCCATCGCCCGCTGTAGCTGAGTGCGAGAATCAGCGTGAGTCCCGTGTTGTTCTTCGTCTTCGCGATATCGTCGAAGAGCTCATCCTGTACTTCCTGTGGCAGCTTCGCGATATCACCGATGGCTTGAATGCGGACGTTATTTTTGTGCAGGCGATCCGTTTCGTCTTTCAATGCGCGCAGCAACAAACGCATCAAGAGAGAAACTTCTTCTTGTGGGCGTTTCCAATTCTCTGTCGAGAAAGCATAGAGCGTCAGATACTTCACGCGCAGCTGGCCGCACGCTTCGACGGTATCGCGGACAGACTCGACCCCTTCGTTGTGTCCCGCGATGCGCGGTAAGGCGCGGCGCTTCGCCCAGCGACCGTTCCCATCCATAATAATGGCAATATGATTCGGGATTTCGCCGGACGTCTTTAGGGCGTCTTGAATTTTCTTGTCTCCGCCCGTCGCCTCTTGTGGACCCTCTGCCAAGGACTGGATTCTCCGTTGCAACAAAATGAATTGCCGATTCGGACAAATCGGCAGGAAAAATTAACCTTATTCCATTCTAAAGTCAACGAGGATGGAGTCAATGAACAATTCTTAACTGGAGAATGGATTTTCTATCGCATCACAATCATTCTTCGCGTCTCGGAGAGAGTTCCCACATGCAGACGATAGAAGTACACGCCGCTGGGGAGACCATCTGCACTGAATGTTGCCGCATATTCTCCTGCAGCAAGTTTCTCGTTGACGAGGGTTGCGACTTCCCTGCCCAGCACGTCGAACACCTTCAGACTTACTAATGATCCCGCACCAATGACAAATGACATCTTCGTCGTTGGATTGAACGGATTCGGATAATTCTGTGCAAGCGCAAAACTCATCGGCGTTGCTGGTGGCCGCACATCGAGAATCACTTCGTTCACCGGTCTGCGCCAGACGCCGCCGCCCTGACTTCCTGCAACGGCGTGCGTTGACGTCGCTACGAGCGCGAAGATGCGCGGCGGCGTCAAGCCCGCGTTGACGGCGCTCCATGTGCCGCCGTTATTGAGTGTGCTGTACACGCCGCTCTCCGTTGCGGCAAACAAATTCGTCCCGCTCGATGCGAAAGAATAGACGCTTGCAATAGGCAACCCGTTGCTCGTAGCGAACCAGCTCGTTCCGCTATTTGTCGAGCGGTACACTCCGGTGCTCGTCCCGGCAAAGAGATTTGTTCCGATCGCCGCGAGACAAAGCACGTTATTGTCAATCAAACCAC
>JANNUB010000421.1:0-5944 GCA_031394795.1 Ignavibacteriota bacterium
AAACGACTCTACGCTTGCCCCCTTGGGGCTTGCCCCCATGGGGCTTGCCTGAGGTTGAACATCGAATGTTATCTGCTGAGTTTCAGTCCGCGCTTTCTGCAACATCTGTGAAGGCGGAACATTTGTGTTCGCCTGCTCTGACGAATCCGCGGCGGCTTCTGAGGTCTTCGTATCTTGTCGTACCAATTCAACCGGCGCCTTCGACGTCGGCGTTGCAACTGTGCCCGTTTCTCTAGACGCAGGAGATGCGTCAGGGCTGTCCAAAAAGCGCGAATACCTGTAGAGCGATTCTCCAGAATCGCTCATTTTGGAAAGAGGAGCGACACTGGAGTGTCGCTCTACAGACTTATTGGACAACCCCTCAGCATTTTCTGTATCACTTCGTTCAACACTGAACGCAAATGACGGCACAATTCTCTCGAACGCTCCTCTCGGGAGTCCGCTTGCAAATCGTTCCGCGACTGCCTTAAGCTCGGCGGTAAGCTTCATAGCGGCAGCCAACTTTTCAGGATTTGTCATCAGTGGATGAACAGTCGAATCATTTGCCTGCAATGCCGCAACAACTCGTTCAAATGTTACCCGCGGCTGCTTTTGCGCTTTTCCATCGTCTGCCGCGTGGGGCGTCACATCCGGAACTTCCTGAGTTCGAGCGAGTGGCTTTTGTTCAACCGGTTTTTGATCAGTTACCTTGTTCAAGCCTTCCCTATTCACCCCGGAGTCGCTCGCTTGCTCTTCGTTATTCCGGGTATCCGATGTCACCTTCGACTCACCTGTTTTCTGTTCGAACAACACATTTTCAACCGGAGTCATGCCGGTAAGGAGCGACGTCAATGTATTTGGTTCAGCAGCACCGAAGAGAATATCAATCTGTTTCGCTGATCGCTCGACAACATCATTGACCGAAGCTCCCAGCTCTGCCGGCAGCAAAAGCGGCTGAGGAGCAAGCAACTGCCACATCATCGAAGCAAATTCCATCGTCGCTCGACGAGTCGAGTCCTCGACCGATGAATCGTCACGTAACGATGGCTCTTCTAATTTCTTTTCCGGCGGCGTCCCCGGCTTACCGGCAAAAAGTATTCCTTCCAAATCCATCAGAGGTTCCCCTTCAAAATGCGCGCGGCATGCTTCGGCTCAAGCACGGAGAGAATCTTTGCGCTCTGGCGCTTTTTCATCGTCGTGATGACTTGTTTCACCGCATCGTCGCTCATGTTCGAGAGAATCCGCGCGGCGCTCTCGGCGTCCATCGCTTCGAAAATCTGCACCATCTTCTTCCGCTCGGTCTCGCTCAGCGTATCAGGACCCGCCGACGGAACAGCCGGAAGCTTGACGTCACCGCCGGCTGTGCTCTTTGTTTTCGATTCCTGATGCGCAACGGAATCACTGAGCTGCCGCAGATCGTTGCCCTTTTTCGACAATGAATCAATGCGTCTTTCAATCGCATTCGCCGTGACGGCAGGCGGACCTTTGTGCGACTCCAATGAATCGGCATGTGAGCTGAGTCCAGTCGAGTCGGAGGGAGCGTGCGCCAATGAATCCGGAAATGTGCCGGGCACCAGCGAAAACACCCGCGGCTCGAGCATTGCCAGCAGCACCATGATTGCCACAAGCGAAACAAACATCGAAACAAAAATCAGTATGTAGTCTTTGAACTTTGCCATGAGACTCAGAATTTCTTTTGCCGATTCGCCATGTCGTCAATCAAACTTTGTTCTTTCTTGTCGAGCTGCCGTTCCACTTCGTCTTTTCTTCGTTGATCAATTGTTTCCACCATTTGCCGCGACTGTGCCCGTCGGGTCAGTTCATCGAGCTTCTCTACTTCTTTCCGACGAATCTCGTCCACTTTCTGTGACTGGTGATCAATCTGCCGGCTCAGCTTGAATATGAAAGCCCGCTGAGTTTGCAGGTCCGTCACACGCGCCCGTCCGAATCGCACCTTCTCGTTCAGCGCATCCTCCCTGTCTGCATGGAAGCGTTGCAAAGCCTCCTGTTCTCGGTTGTGCTCGTCCTGAATCCGCATCAGCTGTTGCTGTGCAAGCTTTTCCTGGTGTTTCTTCACTCGCAACACTGTTTGAAACCTATTCGCCGCCTTCGCCATTACTTCACATCCATCATTTCTATCAACAACTTGATGCTCGTCTCGAAATCCTCATGCTCGTCCGCCTGCTGGCGGAGAAACACACGGATCATCTCGCGCATTTTCAGCGCCTCGTCAATTCTCGGGTTGCTTCCTTTCACATACGCGCCAATGTTGATCAGATCTTCCGCCTCCCGGTATGTCGCCATCAGATCGAGCATTCGCGAAGCGGCGCTGCGGTGTTCCGGCGTGGTCACTGCCGTCATCACGCGGCTGACGCTCTCGAGCGCATCCACTGCCGGGTAGTGACCGGACGAAGCGAGACGACGGGACAAAACAATGTGTCCATCGAGAATCGAGCGGACCGCGTCGGCAACGGGTTCATTCATGTCATCGCCTTCGACGAGGACGGTGTACAATCCTGTGATGCCTCCCTTCTTGGCATTCCCTGCGCGTTCAAGCAGTTTCGGCATCATGGCGAACACGGAAGGCGTATAGCCCTTCGTGGTCGGCGGCTCGCCGATGGCAAGCCCGACTTCACGCTGCGCCATGGCAAGTCGCGTAAGCGAGTCCATCATCAAGACGACATTCATACTCTGGTCGCGGAAGTATTCCGCGATGGTCGTTGCCATAAAGGCTGCCTTGATGCGGATCAGCGCCGCCTGATCGCTTGTTGCAACGACAACAACCGAGCGGCGCAGCCCCTCCTCACCAAGCTCCTTGTCTATAAACTCCCCCACTTCGCGTCCGCGTTCACCAACAAGACAAATCACATTCACATCCGAGCTTGCGTAGCGCGCAATCATTCCGAGCGTAACGCTCTTGCCGACGCCGCTTCCCGCGAAGATGCCGATCCGTTGGCCAACCCCGACCGTCTTGAGCGTGTCAATCGAGCGAACGCCGGTCGCCATCGGTTTGGTGATCCGTTTGCGCTCGAGAGGATTCGGCGGTTTTGCGTACACCGACCGGCGCTCCACTGCATCAATCGGTCCCTTGCCGTCCATCGGCCTGCCGAGTCCATCAATCACACGCCCCAGCAGTTTGTTGCTGACATGAACGGAGAGCGCATGCCCGGTCGCGACGATTTCGCTCCCAGGACTGACGCGCCCGGCATCGCCGAGCAGCATCGAAAGAACACGATTGCCCCGGAAGCCGACCACTTCCGCCTCGCACAGATCTTCACCGTTGCGCGCCTTCACTTTGAGCACTTCGCCAAGAAAGCAGTTCGGTCCCGTTGATTCGATCACAAGACCGATCACCTGCGATACGCGGCCGTTCACTTTCACCACGTCAGCATGATGCAAACGGTTGAAGTACGTCTCAAAAATATCAGTCCGTTGCGTTTCCATTACTCTTTATCAGGTTCACCGAGCAACGCTGCGTAAATACGCTCCGACTGTGTTGCTATCAGTGCATCCACATTCCCGGAATCGCTTTCAATCACGCAACCGCCGCGCGTAATGGTTTCGTCTGCTTCGATTGCCAGCTCGCGCACGGCATCGGTCGTCGCAAGAATGTTCGTGCGATACGCGCGCACAAGCTCTTCGTCCCTGGGATTGATGCGTATCTTTATTCTCTCGATTCCCACGACGCGTTTTACCGCTTCATTGATCTGGCGCAGCACAAGTTGATCATCCAGAACGATCTCGCGTTTCACAACCTTTTCAGCGATTGCTAAGGCGAGCTTGACAACGTCCCTCTCCGACATAGCCTGAAAGCGTTCGATCTTTTCCTTCATCTCACGCGTCAGCGTCTCGAAGCTCTTCTGGCTTTCCACCAGCGCGCCGGTCAGCGCATCGCGAAGATTTTTCTCGGCATGACGCCGACCTTCATCAAAGCCTGCCTTAAATTCCGACTTCAACCGCTCCTCAAACTCATCAAGCGACGATTGAACAACCGGCGCATTGACATCCGATGGCGCGTTATTGATTCCAAGCTCAACACCCTCCTCCGTCGTTACAATGAAGGTATCGTGTTCTCTACGATGCTTCTTCGTCGACCGGACAACGCGTACACCGCCTGCGGGCAGGTGCAATTTTACAACGTTAGACAACAAGTTCCTCCGTCCCTCCCCTGCCGGCAACCATAATCTCGCCGGACTCTTCAAGCTGCTTGACGATGCCAACAATTCTCGACTGCGCCGCCTCGACCTCCTTCAAGCGTACGGGGCCCATGTACTGCAGTTCTTCGCGCAGCATTTCCTGTGCACGCTCGGACATATTCGAGAGAATCTTGGTCTTGAGGGTTTCATCCGCAACCTTGAGCGAAAGCGCAAGATCTTTCTTGTCGACATCGCGCAAGAGGCGTTGAATGCCTCTGTCGTCAACATAGATAATGTCCTCGAACATGAACATCAGGTTCTTGATCTCGTTTGCAAGCTGCGCGTCGCGTTGTTCAAGATTCTCCGTAATCTCTTTGGCTGCATCAGAGCCGAGTTTATTGAGAATGGCGGCGACCGATTTCGGCCCGCCCATCGCGCTCATGCCCTGTCCCATTTCGGAATGTACCACAAGTTCCAGCGCCTCTTCGATTTCCGCGAGCATTGACGGCGAGACCTTCCCCAGCGTTGCCATGCGATAGATGACATCGTTGCGCATTTCCGGCGGAAGCTCGTCGAGAATTTCCGCCGCCTGTTCAAGGCGCAGGTTCGACAAAATGAGACCTATCGTTTGCGGATGTTCTTTTTGCAGGAAGCTCGCAACCTGATACGAGTCTGCCTTTTTCAGATTATTGAAACCGCGAACACTTGTCAGCGCCTTGACGCGCTCGAGAACCACTAGCGCCCGTTCTTCTCCGAGCGATTTCTCCAAAAGAGCCTTCGCCTGCAGTGTCCCGCCCTCGATGAGATATTCCTGAGCTTTGATGAGGTTCTCATATTCCTCAACAACCTTATCGGTTGCAATCGACGGTACTCCCCTGAGCCTGGTGATCTCGACCGTCAGGTCTTCAATCTCGGTCTGAGACAGTGTGCGCATCAGCGCAGTCGCCGTCGAGATATCGAGAGAGAGAATGAGCAGCGCTGCTTTCTGCTTATTGGTTGGGCGAAAATCTTTTGTTGCATGTTCAGACATCACAATTCCTTCATGCCTCCGCAAGCCATACTTTCAACAGTCGGCCGGCTTGCACCGGTTGTTTCGTTATGTACTCACCAAGTCTCCTCTGGCGTTCTTCACGCAGCTTGGCGGCATGGGAAATCAATTGCTCGGCGGGTGGCAAGAGCGGAACTTCGTTCTGCTTCTGGAAAGCAGCTCTGGCGGATTCCGCCGCGCCGCCATCAACGAGCACATTGACCTGCTGACCGAGAATTTCCCGTTCCGCTTCTCCCAGTATTCTGGATTTGCCGAGCATGAGCCACAACAATACCACTGCGCCCAACATCGCGACAAGAACAAATATCTTTCCGTAGAAATCATCTTCAAGAACATCGCGCCAGCTCGTGCTGGGACCGTCTTTATACAGGAATCCCTCCGGATCGTCAGTGCCGAACGGAAGATTCACGACCGAAACCTCGTCGCTGCGTTTCGTATCGAAGCCGACGGCTCTCTTGACAATTTCATTCAGCTGATTCATTTCATCCTGCTGGCGCGGCTTGTACTCCATCGTCTTCGCGCCGTCTTTCTCCACCTCCACGCGCGTACCGTTGACGATCGCGGCAACCGATAAGCGGCGTACACCGCCGACGCTTTCCACGATATGCTCCACGGTCTTGTTCACTTCGTAATTCGTCACCGTGGCGTTCCGTGTCGATGGTTGAACGGAGTCGCTGGTGATGTTCTTTTCCTCCGTCACCTGCTCGCTGCGGACGGTTGTTTTGTCGGGATCGTATTGTTCCAGCGTGCGCTCGACCTGTCTGAAATCCAATTCGGCGGT
>JANNUB010000434.1:0-1860 GCA_031394795.1 Ignavibacteriota bacterium
CGATCGCCGGCGCGATCCACGAATACTTCGTCGCGTTCGAGGGCAGCCGTCCTGCGGCGATGGGTGGGTCGGCTGAGCGGGCGCGCACTCATTTCGCGCGGGCGATGGAACTGGCCGCTGGGCGCAAGATTTCGCCGCTGGTGACGCTCGCCGAATCCGTCTCCGTCGGGGAGCAGGACCGGCGGGAATTTCTGGCGCTTCTGGACAAGGCCCTCGCCTTCGACGCGCGGGAACTGGCGCCGGAATACCGGCAGGCCAATCTGGCGGCCCAGCGCCGGGCGGCGTGGCTCAAGGGGAGAATCGATGAACT
Source organism: Ignavibacteriota bacterium (assembly GCA_031394795.1). Classification (GTDB taxonomy): domain Bacteria; phylum Bacteroidota; class Ignavibacteria; order UBA10030; family UBA6906; genus CAADGV01. The sequence goes on from JANNUB010000434.1 coordinate 311, forward strand.
GTTTCTGGAGTAAGGCACGTTTTGCGGCCGCCGCCATTCTGGTTGCAGGCCTCCTCGCCGCGTCCCGGGGTTCGGCGGCGGGCGCCGCGACGGTCGTCAAGCTGGCTACGCTCGCTCCCGAGGGATCGGCCTGGTACAAGCTCCTCGAGCGGATGGGCGATGATTGGCGAAAAGCCACCAACGGCGCGGTCACGCTGCGCATCTACCCGGGCGGGGTCGTCGGCGACGAGCAGGCCATGATCCGCAAGATGCGCGTCGGGCAGCTCCAGGCCGCAACCGTCACCGGGCTCGGGCTGGCAGCCCTCGACAAATCCTTCTACGCGCTTCTGGTCCCGATGATGTTCGCCGACGACGGCGAGCTCGACCGCGTTCGCGAGCGCCTCGCGCCGCTGCTCGAGCGGCAGCTGGAGAAGCAGGGGTTCGTCGTCCTCGCCTGGGGCGACGCGGGGTGGATCTCGTTTTTCACCAAGACGCCGGTCACCCGCCCCGCCGAGGCCATGGCGACGAAGCTCTTCGTCGGCACGGACGACAGCACCGTCATCCAGCTCTACAAGGAGACGGGCTTCAACCCGGTGCAGCTCTCCGCGATGGACATCCTCCCGAGCCTGCAGACGGGGATGCTCAACGCCTTCGCGGCGACGCCGCTCGCGGCCCTGGCCTTCCAGTGGTTCGCGCTGGCCCCGAACATGACGGACCTCAGGTTCGCGGCGCTCACCGGTGCGACGATCATCGACAAGCGGACCTGGGAGAAGATCCCGGCTGAGTTCAGGCCGAAGATCATGGCCGCCTCCCGCGCGAGCGAGGCCCCCGTGAAAGAGGAGATCCGCCGCCTCAACGCGGAGTCGGTGGGCGTGATGATGAAGAACGGCCTGAAGATTTCCCGCGTCTCGCCGGAGGTGCAGGCGGAGTGGGTGCGGCTCTTCGAGAGGCTCCACGGAAAGATCCGGGGCCCGATCGTGCCGGAGGCGGCCTTTGACGCCGCGCTGGCGGCGCGGAACGAATACCGGGCCGCGCGGGCAAAGGGGTCCGGCGTTCGTTGAGCTCCGGGGCCGACTTTCCGGACGCGTTGACCGCGCCGGCGCCACCGGCCGCTCGGGCCGAGAACGCCGTCTCCATCGCCATTCTCTGCGCGATGGCGATCCTGCCGCTGCTCGAGATCGTCGGCCGTCAGCTCTGGCGCACCGGGGTGCCCGGGTCGGCGATGTTCGTCCAGCACGGCACCCTCTGGATCGCGTTCCTCGGGGCCGCCATCGCCGCCCGGGAGGGGAACCTGCTCGCGCTCGGCGCCGCGGCCAACCTGCTCCCCTCCCGATTCAGGGCGTGGATCTGGTTGTACTCCAGTGCCGTGGCTGCCGCGGTGGCGGCGCTGCTGTGCGTCGCCGGCGTCAGCCTCGTCCTGCTTGAGCGCGAGGGCGGCAGCCGCCTGCTCGCCTATTTCCCCGTCTGGGTCGCCGAGGCGGTGATGCCGGCCGGGTCCGCCCTGATCGCCTGGCGGCTCCTGCGCAGGGCGGCGCCGACGTGGCGGGGGAGGGCGCTCGGCGCGCTGGCGG
>JANNUB010000440.1:0-12168 GCA_031394795.1 Ignavibacteriota bacterium
CGTATCGAGCCGCAAATTTTCATCGTGCATTCGGGCCTTGTTGATTGCAATGCCGGCCAAGTCGGCAAACGTTTGGATCATTGGTACGTCATCTTTCGTGAATGCGTTCTTCTCCGTACTGTCAACGTGTAGGTAGCCAAGCGTACGTTGATCAATCGCAATCTGAACACCGATGCACGATGCAAAAGGATTCTCGAGCTGCAGTTCGCCCGCCAGTTGCAGATCATCGAAGTCTTGTGTGATCAAAATCGGTTTGCCTGTCCACAACACTTCGCCAATGGCCCCGGTTGCCAACGTCCGCCTGAATGCTTTGCAGAATGTGTACGACAAGCCAATGCTATTTTCAATGTTCAGGTACTCCGTCCTCGGATCAATCAACACTACTGCGCATGTTTGACATTTGTACATTCGGGTGATGCGGTCGACAACGAGATGCAGCGTTTGCTCGTACTGATTGCTGGATTTCAAGACCCCGAGTATTTCTCCAAAATACTGCAAGCATGTCTTTTCGACTGCTGTCATGGTTCACCTCCTTCGATTGTCTTGTATTTCATTTTGAACTCGCCAATTCGGATCGTCATGGAAGAAACCTCTCGCGCAATTGTGGTTGTGGAATTCTGCATTCGTCATTCCTGCCGAACCACGATAATCGGTTGCGAGCAATCCAATCGTACACAGCATCTCTCATTCCCCTCGGCGTCACTCTGAGCGAAGCGAAGAGTCCCCACAAACCTCCAACGAGTCTCAGAATTTCTACAACAGCATCGGACTTGTAAAAGACTTTCTGTTCAGATGTTTTGAAATTAGAGACGAAAATGATTGTTTGCAGATTTTCAGAATGAATGAGTTGCAACGACTTCGCCGTCTCACCCTGCAAAGGCGCAAACGTGAGCACTCTACGACGGTCAATCTTCAACAGCCATTGAACGGTTCTATCGCACAATCCACATTGACTATCGTAGAGAACAAGATTCATTATTTTAAAAGATGCTCCCTCATGAAGAGTACCGTTGCATAGAACTGATAATCCTGATTCTTCTTTTTCGCGAATCCATGCCCCTCATCCTTTGCCATCAAGAACCAAACGGGCGTGTTGTTCTTTTTCACTGTCGCGAGAATTTGTTCCGATTCGTTCGCGGGCACACGCGGATCGTTTTTTCCCTGCACGATGAGCATCGGCTTTTTGATTTTGTCGGCATTGTTGAGCGGCGCAATACGATTGAGAAACGCGCGCATTGTTGAATCCCGCTCATCGCCGTACTCCACACGACGCAAGTCGCGACGATACGCCTCGGTTCGCTCAAGGAATGTTACGAGGCTTGACATGCCGACTACCGGCAGCGAACAACGAATTTTATCGGAAGAGAACGTCGAGATAGCAAGCGTCATGTGCCCGCCGTAGCTTCCGCCTGTGATCATGATGCGATCGCCATCGAGATCTGGCTGTTGCTTTATCCAATCGAGCAGTGCATCAATGTCTTTGTAAGAATCTTCGCGCTTGAAACCATTATCGAGTTTCAAAAACGTTTTGCCATAGCCGGATGAGCCGCGAATGTTCGGGCAAATCACTGCCACACCAAGCTCGTTGATATAGTAATTGTTGCGAGCCAAAAACGTCGGGCGAAACTGCGCTTCCGGTCCCCCATGAATCGAAACAACGACAGGACGCTTGCCGGAAAACGATTTCGGCGGACGGTAGAGAAAGCCCGAGATCATCTTCCCGTCGAACGATTTCCATTTGATCAAATCAGGCTCGGCAAAGTTTTCGACATTCAGCCCGCCCGTTTCGCTGAATGTCCATCGTTCTAATTTGCCGGCTTTGAGATCAATCGAATAGACATCTTGTGATGATCGCGCCGAGCTGAGGCTGAACCCCAAGTAACGGTTATTTTCATGCCATTGAATTCCACCCATCACGCCGACCGGAAGTTTCGGCAAGCGTTCTTCTTTTCGCGTCGCAAGATTCACAACGCGCAAAACACTCATGCCATCTTCATTCGTGACGAAGGCAATCCGCTTTCCGTCAGGTGAAATCTCAAACTGACTCACATCCCATTTGATGTGGTCGGCAAGGAGGGTATGCTTCTTCGTCGCAAGATCGAGATACGCAAGACGCAAGAACTCACTTTCACGATCGGTTGTCACGTACAAGCCCTTTCCATCTTTACTGAACTCCGCCTGTCCGTACGCAACTGTCTCACCATCGCCCTTCGGCGTCACGATCGTCTTCTCTCCGGTTTCGACATTGAAGAGCCAGAGGTACGTTTCGTTGATCGAAACGCCGCGTTCTGCGAGAATCCATTTGTCGTCCGGCGACCAATCAATCACGCTCCATGCTTCGCCTTCGTCCAACTTCGCGAGCATTTTGTTGCTTGATGGATTCATCGGGTCAATAATGTAGATGTCAGCGTCTTTGCCGTTGCGGCGCGTCGAAGTGTACGCCATGCGGTCGCCTTTGGTTGACCAGGCGCCGAACGAGTTGCGCGACTTACCGTCTGTCAGCAGAGTGATTGCTCCCGTCGTGACATCGTACCGATAATTTTGAAACCATTCGCCGCCGCCGACGTCTTTCGTGAACACAAAGTAGTCGCCATGCGTCGGTTGAAATGACGCGCCTGCTACGCGTTCGGGGAAAAATGTCAACTGTGTCCGAGTGCCGCCAGGCATCTTTACTACATGAATCTGCGGCACATCGCCGAAGCGGGTCGAGATGAGCATCTCGATTTTTTTCGGATGCCAGCCGCTGAACCCCGCTGAGCGAAATTCTGTGTATCGTCCGACGCCGTCAACTATTGAAGAAGGAATGGCGGGGATGCCGTCAACCACAAGGTTTTCAGCAGGAGTCAAATCCCCTGCTTTGCCGCGAGGTGATGAAAGAATGAAAACGATACACAAGACAAAAATGCGTTTCACGATTTTCCCTTTGTTTGGTTAGTAATCTGGTTTTTTGGCTTTTCTATTTATCTTGGCTGCTCTTCTGCGGATGCGTTGCGTGGAGGCCGCCCGACCATAGAGCGTTTGTGGTTCGCGAACAGCAGTCATTTCTTTCACCGCCTTTTCATAGACGCGGTCGTCTCTAACTTTTTCCTTCTCTCTCAGCATGAATTCGTTGAATGCCTTCTCTTCCTCCTTGGTAGGTTTTCTATTGATGAAAACGAACTCCTTATCATCAATCTTGGCATGTTCTATCATTGCGTTTCTCCAAAATAGCGTCGAATCAACAACGATGCACTGTGCGCGCCGATCGCCATGCGTTGTCCGGCAATCACTTCCGCGCCGAGCGTCAGACGGTAATGGTTGATCAGTTTTGTTTTTGAGATGAACGACACAACGCCCCGATACCCGGATTCAAGTGACTGCTTGCAGGCGAAAGCAACAAGGTTGCCCGCCACCCCTTTGAAGAGCTTGTCCTTTCCACGGTTGAAGCCTGCTGTCTCAATGAGATTGAGAAAGATATGGTCGCCTCGATCCGACATGCTGATCAAACCTTGAATGACATCCGGAAACTGATCCGCGATGAGCTTGAAGACTTCACGATCGTGATGGCGTACTTCCTTCTTCCAATCGAACACCCATTCCCTTCTGCGGTAGTTTTTCTCCCTACCTGAGAACTTTGATAGGGTTGTTTGGAGCAGCGCACCAGTTGAAGCATCTTCAATCGAGTTCGTCAGCTTGTCAATTTCAACAGCGATGGAACGCCGAACAGTTTTCTTCACGCCTAATTTACGCAAAATGTGCGAAATATGTTTTCACTTCTTAGAACTTCACGTCCAACTGGAACGCAATTCGATTATCAACATCCCCTTGAATCTCCGTCAACCCCGAACCGATGGACTTGACGCCATCGAATTGCGTTTCCGAGTATTTTGCCGAAAGCGAAATCATGTCCGCTGCCTTCCATCGTGCAAGCAGATACCAGCGGCGACCCTTTCCATACAATGCGGGATTCGCGAACACGCCGCGCAGATCGTTTTCGAATTCGTACACGCGTGAATCATACGAATCGGTGTCGAAGAAAATCAACCGGGCCTCGGCGGTGAACTTTTGGGGTAAAGAGTATCGCAGCTCTTGATAGATGAGAATACCACTTTCACTTCTGTCAAGCGGCGAGTAAGCGACGAAGGTTTTCTCAATTCGTCCCCGCAGACGAATGCGTTTGCCGGCTTGATATGACGCGGTGAGCCGAATCTTTTGCTGTAAGCGATCAGCCAACGGACGCGACTCACGCGAGAAATCATCGAATGATGCTTCGGTGGTTTCCGTTTTCTTGTTCGAATAGCGGAGCGTGAGATCAAGTTTTGGCGAAAGAGAAACCTGGAACAACATATCTCTGCCGGAAGTCGGCAATGGGTTATCAAACGTCCGCCATGGAAATGTGAAGTGATCAAGGTAGCCGGAAACGTGAAGCCAGTTGGTCACTCGAATATCTGCGCCGATGTAGAAGCCGCGTTCGTTCTTCGCCTCGCTTCGTTCGCCGAAACCTGCCGAGTGAAGCGTAACGAAGCGCGGGGAATAATCACGATAGACCAGAGCGAAACTCGCGCCGCGCGTGAGATTGAGTATCGAACCAACGATTCCTGCCGAAGCGCGGTCTCCCGAGCGTGCGATTTCTCCGAACAACGTGATCTGAGAAAGATTCGGTGCGAGCCACCCAAGATGCAGTTCGGCATCGATACCCGCTGCGCTCGCCGATGTCCCGCTGAACTCGAACAATCTCCCGCTCACAATCGGTTTGTCGAAGCGCGAGCGATAGAATGTCGAGCCGATATTCCAATCATGTGATGAGAGGTATTGAACCCGTCCTCCCATGATCGTCTCGACAAGCGTGTTTCTTTTTTGCAGTTCGCTTTGCGTTCGGAAGAGTCCTTCTTCATACAAACTCGAAACGCCGTCGGTATCGGACGTAGCGCTCAGTGAGCGACGTGAGTAGAAAACGGTCGCCGTAACTTTGTTCTCTCCGAAATCGAAACCGGATGCGATCGTTCCGCCGCGCAAGAAGTCGAACTCACCCACGGAGCGGTACGGCTGCGCGCCCAGCCCGGATTTTTGCGCAATGGAAACTGCCTCTGCCCCTTTCCCGAACGCGCTTGCGCGCCACAGCACAAGTCCCTGCCCCGCTTCGATGACATAGTCGCCGACGATTGCCTGCGACACGAACAAAATGTTTTTCACAGCGGCATACCCGGCAAGAAAACTCTCCCCGAAGCGCTCCCCCGCGTCTTTCTCAAAGAGCACGCCAGCCTCAACTTGTTCAGGCTGCGAGAAGATCAGCCTATTGTAGCTCTTTATTGGCGAGCCTACGAAACTATTTTGCTGGAATCCGGATCGCGGTTGCAAGTCCCTCGACGTGCGCGTAATGAAATTGACGGTCATGGGTTTCGCCAGCCCGTCCGATATTTGGACCATGACGTACGGACGAACTTTGCCGAGAATTGCCTCCCCATCATTCCCAATCACGCGAAGCTGCTCAACCGACTCGAATTGTTTCAACCGTTTTCGGAGATTGATGATTGCCGCGGCTTCCGCCGGTGAAAGACGCGGTATAGTCATCAACTCCTCACGACGGACTGTGTTGAGATTGAATGGATGATCTTGGAGCCATTGGAAGCGATCAAGCTGTTCGGTGGCGTCGGTTTCGAGTTGATCGAGAAACGATTCGGCGCTTGCTTCCGACGAGTCGGCTTCCGACGAGTCGGCTTCGGTTTGAGAACGCGCATGTATGATGAGCGTCGCGCTGAGCACAAAAAGATAGATGGTCCCCCTCGAAAAAGAAGCTCGAGAGGTTCGCATCACAGGTCTCCGAAATTCAGAGAGAGGGAGAATTGATGGGTGATTCCCAACTCGGTGTGAGACGTAAACGCATAGTCGAGCTTCGCGAGAGAATACTCGATGCCGATTCCTGCATTGAGCGTCGAGGGATCGCTGGTTGTACCGGCGCGCAATGCAATGACATCGAGGACGCCGTATTCCACGCCAATGTGAAGCTCAACAGGAAAGTGAACATCCTTGATGACACTCGCGGAAATCGTTCCGCCTTTGATCGGGCAATAGACCAACCCTGTCGAAAACACTTGCGGCAATTTCTCTTTCGCCGAGCCTATGCGAGGAGCGTTCACATTCATTGCCGCAAACCCCCACGTCACATTGTCGGCAATGTCAATCAGCAGTCCAACATCAAGCCCAATTGCCGAGGCGCTCCCGTAGTTCTGAATGCTCAACGAATAATAGTTGACCGTCACGCCTCCTTTCACTATACCCGCAAGTTCCTCGGCGTACGAGAAAGAGATGCGCGTTTCCTTGTAAAGCTCAAACCCAAACCGCGACGCCGAAAGCGCAAACGCTCCGACAGACGTTGGCTCGACGAAACTTGCTGAAGCATGTGAAAACTCTTTCATCTCGAAAATCTGCGGAGCATAGCCGAGCGAAAGAGTTCTGGTCAGTGTTTTCATTCCGGCTGGGTTAATGAACGCCGACCATGCATTGTTGCTCATCGCAACGAGTGAGCCGCCCATCGCAGTCGAGCGGCTTCCATGATGTGTCCGCTCGAACGCGGCGAACGCTTGCAGGCTGCAAAGCAGAACGAGGAGCATTAACTTTGATCGCATAATCCCTCCTATGGAACGGTGTATGAGTATACGTGAAGATCAATCCTGTTATTGGACGCCTTCGAGAAATCATTTATATTGGCTGCACATACAATTGGAGCGAGTTCATGCATAAACGCCTGCTGGTCTTGTACTTCACCGTCGGTTTCATTGCGACGTGTTTTTCAGATACTGCACGCAGTCAGGAACTTGACTGCACGGTAATAGTCAGTTACGAAGGAGTGTCCACAACACATAAGGATCTGCTGATTGATTTCGAATCGGATGTTCGCGACTACCTCAACAACTACAAGTGGGGTAATGACGATCCCGACGAGAAGGTCAACTGCACGGTGGAGATTTTCATCCAGAATGTCGTCGGTGAGAATCGCTACTCGGCGCAGGCATTCATCGGCAGCCAGCGTACGATTTACAATAACGGCGGAAGCAAAGGCCTCTTGCGCTTGAAAGACGATGGGTGGGAGTTCACGTATGTGAAGGGGCGTTCGATTCTGCATAACGAGTATTCCTTCAACGATCTGGCGAGCTTCCTCGATTTCTACGCGTATCTGGTGGTCGGGTACGACTATGACACGTATGACAATCTCTTCGGTACAACCTACTTTCAGAAGGCGGCGAATATTGCCAGCTTAGGACGATCAAGCGGCGGACGGGGCTGGCAACAGTCGAAAAGCGGTTACAGCCGTGTCCAACTCATAGACGAAATCTTGAATGCGAAATTCGCTCCTGTCCGGACCGCATCGTTCAAGTACCATTTCATGGCGCTCGATTCGCTCGGATTCTCTCGCTCGCGCGCATTGAAGCATGCGTACGATGCGCTTCAGATGATTGGCGAGGTGAGAAGAGGAGCAGACCCGCGCAATCAGATCATCCGCGCGTTCTTCGATGTCAAGTATCAAGAACTTGCAGATCTTTTTATCGGCTACGACCCGAAGGTGTACGTCGAGCTTGCGGAGATAGATCCTACTCATCAATCAACCTATGAGGAGTACCGTAAGAAGCGAAAGTAGATCGTCTATCGCGTGAACGCCATTTTGAGAATCCTGTCGCCCACCTGAATTCTGTTCACGACATCCATACCTGAAATGATTCTTCCGAAGATCGTGTAGCGTCCATCGAGATGCGGCGTGTGGTTGTGCGTCACGAACCATTGACAGCCCTCGGTATCTTTTCCGGAACTTGCCACGCCGACCATTCCCGGCTCATAATGCTCGAACCCAAACTCAGAACGGATCGCATACCCTGGTCCTCCCCACCCATCGCCCCGCGGGTCGCCCCCCTGAATCACAAAACCCGGAACAACACGATGAAACAGCAGCGAGTCAAAAAAGTTGTTCCTCATGAGTTGCGCAAAATTCACACATGTGAAGGGCGACTCATCAGGCAACATCGTGAAGGAAAAAACCCCTTGCGTCGTTTGCACCCGAACCGTCGGATTCTTCCGGACCGATTCCAGCAGCTTCCAGTTGACATGTGCCGGTTTCGGATGTGGCTTCAGAAGATGATCGTACGATTTCGTCGTGATTTTTTTTAGAGCTTTTGCCGCCTCAGCGGCGACAGTGTGATCACGATTATTCAATTCTGATTCAAGCGGCGCAACTGCGCTCGACGCTTTCAGATCTCCGAGCGCCTGGATAACGGAGGTCAGCGCTTCTGTATCTTTCAGATTCTTAAGAAGTTGCATCGCTCGCAGAAGGAGACTTGCCGATTGATCGTCGGCAAATGCAGGGTCCGCCAATGCCGAAGCGGCGTTCGACACAAGCGCGACATCCTTGCTCATTACGGCATTTGCCAGAACAGGTTTTGCGTACAGCGTCAATGAAGAATCCTTGTGCGCCTGCTTTGCCGCGCTGATTATTGATTCAAGACTGAGGCGGTGAAGAGTTGAGTTTACGTGTTTGGTAAAACCGGCCAGTGTCTGGACGGACTCGGTTGTCGGAATGAACCCAAGCGCAGCGGCAAAGCTCTCTCTTGTGAGATGAGCCAGGTTGAGTTGACTGGAAAGAATGGGAAATGCATCAATCGGCGCAAGCTTCGCAAGGGCAATAGCCGCTTCCCTCTTTTGGCGTTGCGTGTACCTTGGGTCGTTCATTACTTCCACTAACCCCTTGCGACACTCGGGGATGAACGACGAGCCGCTCAAATCAAGGGTGCCCAGGGTTGACGCCGCCGTCAATGAGACATGCTCACTTGAATCGGCAAGGAGTGTGAGCATGACTGGAATGACGCGCGCCTGCAAGCTCCGCCCAACTCCAGCCAGAGCTTTGATTGAATTCACGCGCACGCGCCAGTCCGAGTCTTGAAGCGCGAGCGACAGCAACGTATTCACGATATCTCGCGTCAATCCGCTTTTGCCAAGGGCCGCCGCAGAAAACATTCTCGTGTGGACATCGGCGCTGGAGGCGGAGCGCAGCAAAACACTTGTGTACCTGGCAAGGAGCGCCGAGTCGGCAACGCGCATCATCGCATAGGCTGCTTTCCATGCTTCGTCACTCGCATTTCGCTCAATCACGTCCGCAACGAATTGTACGGCGGTTTTGTTTTTGATGCCGCGATATGCGTAACGCCCGACGGCAAGGGCTGCCTCGGCGCGTACTCCGGAGTACGGAGAACTCTCTCCCGCCGCGACGAGAACATTCAAGCTCATTTCGTCCCCGACTTTTCCCAGCGCTTCAACGATGCGGAGAGCAACATGGCGGCTTTGTTCAATGGCTAAACGCTTTGTTAAGGCGCTTGAAAGAGAAGCGCGTCGCGCCGAATCAATCACAGAGTTCATCTGCCCGAGAGCAAATGCGGATGCAGTGCGTACATGATAGTCTTTGTCGGAAAGGAGATTGACAAGCAGGTGAGCGTGCAAGGTGTCCTGGACCGAGCCGCATGCAAACGCGGCAAAAGATCGTACGTCGGGGTTCTTGTGCGAGAGAAACGTTGAAAGCGCACGCGAATCCCGGACATCCTGCGCGATCAGTATTTCTCTGCGCGCTTTTTCAGGCTGCGCAAATGCGAATGTGCTGGCGAAGCAGAGGATGATGAATCGGTTCATAGTCGGCAGAGAAATTCGAAAAGGTCAGGCAACGTCGCTCCTGCAAATATACTTCAACTCTCATTCAGTGGCAAGCATTTGGTTAAACTAGAAATACGGACGCGTCTGAAACGTTGCGCCGATCTCTTCTTCAACAAACCGACGGGCTTCTGATTTGTCCACCTCCTCCAGATCAACAACAGTCATCATCACCTTTGGCAGCAGCCGGACGCACTCTTTGGCAAAGTCCACCATCGCGGCAAAGTGTCTCTCCCCCTCAATGCGCATGAGCGCGCCGTACTGTTGAGGATCGGTCGAGTTCAAACTGATAGACACTGCGTCTATCATTCCGACAAGCTCAGGAACGATGTTCCGCTTGTTGATGATGCTCCCGTGACCGTCCGTATTGAGCCGCGTTTTGCCGCCATGGAGTTTCACCCATCGCGCAATCTCCTTCACTGCGTCGAGGCGAATTGTCGGCTCGCCATACCCGCAGAATACAATTTCATCGTACTGCTGTGGGCTCCCGATTTCCGTGATCACTTCCTGCGCGGTTGGCTCACGCGCTATTCTGAGGTTATGTCCCTTGATGATGGCATCACCCTTCCGGTCGCAAAACACGCAATCGGCATCGCAGCGCAACGTAAGATTGATGTACAGTGAGTCTCTCAATGTGTAGGTAATTCGAGGGGGGCCGACTTCACCGATTCCGAAGAGTCGAAACGCCGAGTAGTTCGTTGCACGCGCCACATCCTCAACCGAAAGATGTTGCAGCGACGCAATCTTTTTCGCAATGATCGGAATATGTGCCGGCTCATTGCGCTTCCCGCGGTGCGGAACAGGCGACAAATACGGACTGTCCGTCTCAAGAAGAAAGTGCTCGGCGGAGACGTTCGTTCCTACTTCGACAGCCAGCTCCGCTTTCTTGAACGTCACGATGCCCGGCATCGAAACATAGAAGCCCATGCCGATGACCTTCCATGCCAGCTGCGCGTCGCCGGAGAAGCAGTGGAACACACCTTTCGAAGCCGGAGACCGGCTAGCCGGGGAGCGGCTGTGGGGCGTGAGTCCACCCCTGCGCCAATCGGGGAATCTCTCGACGGATTCTTGAACGATGTTCACCGTTTCCTCGATCGAATCACGCGTGTGAATAACGATCGGGAGATCCCTGCGCCGGGCGATTTCGATCTGCGCCTTGAAAACGTCGAGCTGCACATCCCTCGGAGAAAAATCGTAATGGAAATCCAAACCAATTTCACCGATGGCGACGACTTTGGGATGTTTGCTTAATTCTTCAATCTCTTGCAACGACCGTTGATCCGCGCTCTTAGCGTCGTGCGGATGAAAGCCGACGCACGCGTAGATGTATGGGTGCTTTTCTGCAAGCTCGATTGCGCGTTTGCTGTCTTCGAGGTTTGTGCCTGGATTGACGATCGCGTGAACGCCCGCGTCGATCGCGCGGCTGAGTACGTCGCTCCGATCATGGTCAAATTGCTCCGATGTGATATGAGCGTGGGAATCAATGAACATGAGCGGTAACTTATCGAACGATAATCTGAATTGCAAGCCGTGTTTACCCAAAGCCGTAAACAGGAATTTGAATTCATCCTGTCGCTTCGTATATTGACCTGCAACAAAGACGCAGCTCAAAACTACATCACCATGCAACGACTCACGACGGAACGCGTCGTTACAACGCTCCTTCTCATTCTTACTCCCCTCTCCGCTGCGGGACAATTGCAGCAGCTGAACTTTGACGATTTTCTCGCCCAGCACACGACGGCAATACTCTCCCACGAGCAGGAATCTTTGTTCAACAGTTTTTGGCAGCAGGCTCTGAAGAACGGAATCCCACTCATCGACACGAACAAGACGAACGTGACATTCCTCTACCGCGGTCGCGCCGACTCCATGAAATTGTCCGGCGATTTCACCAGCTGGGCATTCAAACTGAAAATGAAAAAGCTGCCGGACACCGATCTCTTCTACCTTCGCTTGTCATTCGAATCAGATGCTCGTCTTGACTACAAGTTCATCGCCAACAATAAGGAGGTCCTCGATCCGCTCAACAAAGCGACCGCCCCTAGCAGCTACGGCGAGCGCTCTGAGCTTGCAATGCCGGACTTCACTCGCGCGGAAGAACTCCATGCAACATACGTCGCTCCGAAAGGAAAACTCGCAACGCTGACGCACTCAAGCGGTATTCTTGGCTATGAGCGCACGCTGTATGTGTATGTGCCCGCCGGCATCGACACCAACAGACTGCGCCTGCCGGTGGTGTTTTTTCAAGACGGCGCCGACTATGTGAATTTCACGAAGGCCCCGCAGATCCTCGACAACATGATTGCATCGAAAGCGATACCTCCCGTGCTCGCCGTGTTCGTTGTTCCCCCGGTTGAGAAGACGCGTAACCGCATCACCGAATACGGAATGAACGATGACTATGCTCGATACTTCGTCACGGAGCTCATTCCGTTCATCGACAAAAAATATAATACGACACGAAAGCCGGCCGACCGCCACGTGATCGGTCCGTCGTTC
>JANNUB010000445.1:0-5608 GCA_031394795.1 Ignavibacteriota bacterium
ACCCTCACTCAGCGCGGGCAGCACCACTCTGCCGGTGGGATTCAGCTCAATCTTACCGCTGATTTCTGCAATCATTCCGCCGCTGTACGTAACGTTGCCGCTCATGGTCGGAAACCCGGATGCGATCAACTTCCCAAACACGGAGTATTCCTTCTTCGTAGCTTCATCAATGCGTATGAACTCGATTTGCTTCCCCAAGTATTTTTCCATCAGCTTTCCCTGGCTCACCAAGTCGTATTGATAGTTCTGCTCCAGCACTTTGACTGCAGAAGCGTCCGTGAGGCTGACGAAGTGAACCGAAGTTCCATCAATGGTCGAGGGAATGTCGGGAACGGTGACTGAGCTAATGCCGCTCGAGAGACTGAACGTCCGCTCTTCACGAATGAGCGAGAGGTTTTGATTGTAGATCGTGAGATCAACGGACGTCCGCTCGCCGGAAGAAGATTTCTGTTGACCGAATCCGCTTGACGCGAACAAGACGAGAATGGCAAGCAAGTGTTGTTTCATTGTGTACTCCAATTTGATGGATGAAATGATGAAATGACTCCGTGATTCAATGATGAAATTTCTTATCTTTTTGCATTCACTTTCTGTCCATTAATGACATTAACTCTTGGAAGGTAAATGGCGGCGTCCCTCTTTTTTCTGAATCAAGATGCGAAAATTCTTGACATGATTCGAAGCGGCAGAGACGAGGGGCTGGTGATGTTGTACGAAGCCAATCGAAAACCGATACGTGCGTATGTTGCGCGCAACAACGGGACAGCCGACGATGCCGAGGACCTTTTGCAGGAAGCGTTGATTGTCTTGTGGGAACGTATTCGCACACACCGGTTCGAGCACAGAGCGCAGTTGAGCACGTTCATTTACGCGACCGTGAAAAACATGTGGCGTCGGCGTCTGGCGAGGATGCGGCGCGAAACTCCCGCCGACATCGAAGAGGACACGGGAAGAATCGAAGATGCATCGGCGTTGGACATCATGATCGAAAGTGAAGAGGCGAAGCTCGTCCACGAGGCGCTGAACAGGTTGGGCGAACCGTGCAAGACGCTCCTCGTCCTCTTTTATTGGGAAGAGAAAACGATGGACGAGATTGCCGCGCAGCTCAAATTCGCAAACGCTGACACGGCAAAATCCAAAAAATATCAATGCAAGAAATTATTGCAGAAGTTGTTGAAGGATAGTGCGGCATGAATGAAAAACATTGGACGAACGACGCGGAGCTGATCGAGCGTTTCGTTCTTCAGGAGATGAATCCTGAGGAACGCAACGAGCTTGAGGATCATCTCCGTATTTGCGAAGTGTGCAAGCGGACCGTGCGCGCCGAGCAGACGCTTATCGCGGGAATTCGCCGGGGCGGACGCGAGCAGTTCAAGTCTGTGCTGAGCGCGAAGCTTTCTTCCGTTGTTGTTGAAGAGAAAAAAACGCCGTGGGTGCAAATTCTCAGCGCCGCGGCAGTCGTCATCATCCTGTTGACGCTGGGAATCTACAACCGATGGTTTGAAAACCGATGGTTTGAATCGCAGAAGGAAGAGCCAAGGACGACGATTCCTTCTCAATCCGAGAAGGGAGAATTGGCGCGCGCAAATGCGCAAGCTGATGAAAGTGAGCGAACGACTTCAATCGGTCAGACCTCGCAGCCATCGCCATCAGGTGAACTGAAGTCGCCGGAGCGGGAAGACATTCGGCGTATTGCCGCTTCGCCGCGAGAGAAAATTTCCGCTCCGACAAGAGAGAGCGTCGAGTCGTACCCCCTCGCCGGCGAGCGCGCGACAATCGCTGTGCAGGCCCAGAGTGAAGCGCTGGAAGCAGCTGCAAGTTCAACAGAAACCATTTGGCTTGAGGGAACAGTTCTACCTGACGAAAGTGATTTGTCGAGAACAGTGTTTATTCGCGGCGGAAGAGGCGAGGCGTTGAAATGGAAAGCGGACAGTGCCTACCGAGCATCGCAACCAGAGGACAAGCGTAAAGCCGAACGCTCCGTGGAAGAGCAAGCCACGGTCAATGTCGTCATCACTCAACAGAACTCGCTCACGCTCCCGCCTGTTCAGCAGCGAATGCAACAACGCAACAGATCGTCGAAGATAATGGCGAGAGTTGAACGTGGAGGAGAGAAAACCCATCTGACGCTGTACCTCGACTCACTCGTTGATGAGCGTGAATTGTCGAATGCCGTAATCGAGCAGCCGACGAGAGACTCTTTGATTCTGAATTTTGCGAACCAACGGATCGCCTACAAGCTGCCGCCGAGCGTTCAGACGCCTCCGGCTCAGCGAGCAAAATGACGCCGAACTTCGCGTGCAGCAAGATTGTCGGTCTCTTGTCGCCTTTGCAGCGTTGACTCTTCCCTCATTCATTTCTATATTTTCAAAACTGCCACATTCTTCACGAGGTGCATCATGTCCGTTGAGCTGCTTCCACAATTCAAAAAGGGGGGTAAGTACGAACCGCTGGTCACATCATGGTGGACCAGGTTTCTTGCTTTTGTTGATAAGTACTCCATCATCGTGTCGGGGGTCGTCGTCTATATCTACTTCCTGCTCGGCTCGCTGAATATCCTTCGGAGCCGGGAGTCGTCGCGCGACTGGCTCGATTTCATTCTCCAATTCGACTCGCTGATCTTTCTGTGGATCATCGCCGTTGTCGCAATTCAACTGCAGAAATATCGCCAACGAAATCGCGAACATGAAGAATACACGCACAAAGTTCAGTACGAGTTCGACCGGCAGCGAACGAAACTTCAGGTTGTTGACGAAATCACTTCACTGCTTCAAGACAATATCAACAATCCGCTTGCGATCATCTCATTGAATGCCCAGAAGCTCCGACGCAAGCTCGAAGGTGATACCGAAGCATCGGATCTGCTCGATCGGGTCGAGAATGGACTCCAGCGCGTCCACACCACAATCAACGATATCAAAGCGTATCAGACGCAGAAGATTGTACACGAATCGCTGTCGGCAGTGGACGGAAAGCCGCCGGAAGGAATGAATGTCATGGAAAGACTTACGGGCGTGGCGTCGGCGAATAGACTGATCAACGAACCTGCGGCATCGCAACTTGAGCCACAACCATAGCGCCGGACAAACATCGCATCAGTGTCCGCCACCCCGCAACATGGAAAACGAGTGAAACAACCAGGGGAAGAGGACGTCGAGCGAATCGTTGACGGCATTCAGTGAACCCGGCAAGTTGATGATCACCGTCCTGCCCCGCACTCCTGCAACTCCTCTTGAAAGCATTGCAAAACGATTGCGCTCCTGCCCAAAAGAGCGAAGCCTCTCGCTTACGCCGTCAAGCTTTTTGTGAAAAACTGACTCGGTGGCTTCTGGAGTGACGTCACGGGGACCCAGTCCCGTTCCGCCTGTTGTCAACAGAATGTCTGTTTTCTTCTTATCGCATTGCAGAAGAAGCTCATCGCGAATCACGTTCGCCTCGTCCGGAAGAACCTTGTACGAAACCGATTTGATCCCAAACGAACGAAGCCGCTCCACGATCGTTTTCCCCGACGTGTCTTCCCTCTCTCCACGCGAGGCTTTGTCGGAAAGCACGATCACAGCCGCGCGGAGTTTTCTTGAACTTGCATCCGCGATAAAATCAGATTTGCCGCCTTTCTTTTCCTCGAGTTTTATCGTGGCAATCTCCATCTCGTCGTCAATGATTTTCAGCATATCGTAGAGCGTGAGAGCGGCTGCGCTTGCAGCCGTGAGCGCTTCCATCTCAACGCCGGTTTTCCAAACAGCTTTCACTTCCGCTGTGATCAGAATCGAGTTCTTCTTCAACTGAAACTCAACGCGAACGAAGTCGAGCGGCACTTGATGACAATAAGGAATCAACAGGCTCGTGTTTTTTGCCGCCTGTATTCCGGCGACCCGTGCAACGAGAATCGGATCGGCTTTGGGAACGTTGCCGGATTTGATCGCACGAATCGTCTTGGGCAAACAATGAAGTACGGCTGATGCTCTTGCAGTTCGGAGTGTGTTGGGTTTTGATGAAACGTCGCGCATAGAGTGGTTGGAGGTTCAGGGTTCAGGGTTCAATGTTCAGGTTTCAGGGTTCAGGGTTTGACGTTGGAGATTGTCAGCTCATATCATCTCGACAAGAACTTTGCTCCCTTTCTTCAACGAAGCAGTCCTTTCGGGGATGACGATCAGGCAATTCGCTTTCGCGACGGAGCTGAGCGCGCCGGAGCTTTGCGTTCCCGTCGTTCGCACGCGGAGCTGCCCATTCCTGTTTGTCGCAACGCCGCGAACGAAATGTCGTTTGCCGTCATGCTTCGTGATGGGCTGATCAAGAATCGCGTTCAGTCGTAAAGGCGCTGCGGCAATTCTTCCCGACATTTTCTCAATAGCTGGAAGAACGAACTGGAGGAACGCCACACTTGTCGAAGCAGGATTCCCCGGAAGCCCGAAGACGAGCGTCTTGCCAAACGTCCCAAACAGCAGCGGCTTGCCCGGCTTGATGTTGACGCGCCAGAATTTTATTTTCACGCCAAGGCTTTCGAGAACATCTTTCACCAGATCATATTTGCCGACTGACACGCCTCCGGTAATGAGCAAGATATGACAATCCAAACCACGCTTGATCGCTTTGCGCAGCTTCTTTTTTTTGTCCGGAACGATGCCGAGAATCTCCGCCTCGCCTCCGGCTTGTTCGATGTAACTCGCAAGCGCATACGACGTGCTGTTCCGAATTTGTCCATCGCGAAGCACGTCGTCAATTTTGACAAGCTCATCCCCCGTTGGCAAAATATTCACACGCGGTTTGCAAGCAACTCTGACTTTCGCATAGCCGAGCGATGCAAGCAAACCAATCTTCGCGGGAGAGAGATTCTCTCCCTTCTTCAGAACGACTTCCTTTTGCTTGACGTCCTCTCCCGCTCGCCGAATGTGCGCGCCGACTTTGACGGGAGCCGTGATGTGAATTTGTTTGTCGTCCGCGATGTTGACTAACTCGATCGGTACAATTGCATCAGCGCCGGCGGGCACCTTTGCTCCGGTCATAATGCCAACTGCTTCTCCCTCTCCCACCTTTTTGCCGAACGGTCTACGACCTCGTAGAGGATTGCCTGCACTCGACTCGCCGACGACTTTCAGCATGACGGGATTCTTCTTCGACGCCTTGCGAACATCCGTCGAGCGAATTGCGAACCCGTCCATCGCGCTGTTGTCGAACTGCGGGATGTTTTCTTTTGCGATAACGTCCTCCGCCAATGTGCGATGAAGGGCATTCCGAAGTTTGACCTTCCCCGAAGAAAGCGGCTTTGCTTCTCTGAGAATTGTTTGGAGAGCTTTTTGGAAAGCAATCATGATAGCTACGCGTTAGGGTACAATTCTATAACTGATGTTATGCAAAATCCACAATTTACTTTTGTAGGGACGTGGGCTTGCCCCGTCCAAACCTTGAACTGCACAGAAACCGAGGCAGATGTTACGCTCGGTTGGGACACGGCAAGCCGATGTCCCTACAGGGTTTTTGGTTTGATGGGTTTGCGTAACATCAGTTGCATAATACAAAAATGCCCTGCGAAAATCTCGCAGAGCATTGATTGAGGGTGTGCGACATAAAAGTAACAAGTGATTCATGCAGCCAGAGCATATTTTGGGAC
>JANNUB010000459.1:0-9079 GCA_031394795.1 Ignavibacteriota bacterium
TTGCCCAACTCGAGAAGGAACTGTTTGAGATGGCGCACCAATGTCCGTTGCAGTTGTCGTTCGCCGACGTTTGCCGGAACCGGCGCAAAGTCGAGTACGTAGGGTTCTTTCAAAAACGCGGCGGCGAGTTTCGCGTCTTTACGCGGCAGCAGGCGCTTGAAGTTGTGCGTTTTCTTCGCAAGCACTTCCCGCGTATAGAGGTCGGTTTCCATTTGATGGGTGAGGACGGCGCGCGACCAACCGTAAGAAGTTGCTGCGCGTACATAATATGCGCGTTCCTTGGCTTCTTTTGTTTTCGAAAGAATTGTAATAAGATGTCCCCACGGCAATTCTCTAACAAGCCGTAAGAGATTTGATTGCGTCCGAAGTTCGCTGTAGAACTGCCGCATGAACCAAAGGTTTTGTGCAGAGAATCCTCCCTGGTCGGGAAACTCGGTGCGCAAATCAACCGAAAGCTTTTCGACAACCGATTTTCCCCAGCCGAGTCGTTCCTGTCGTTCGACAATTCCCTTTCCAATATGCCAATACAATTCAATGAGTGCGGCATTTGTGGTGCGAAGAACTTTCGTTTGTGTTGAACGAATGCGTTCTTTAACTTCTGCAACGAAAGCAGCGTATTCGTTTACCTGTCGCTTGACTGCCTTGGATTTCTTAGTTGTCATGGGCTGCTACTCCGAGTAATTGATAGTCCAATTCTCTAACAGGCTGTTAGAGAATTGGGCGCCGCAAGCGCCATAATTGTTCGTTGAAATGTACCAGAGTTGATGAGCCTTTGAGCACAACAATGAGTTCACTTGCCGCCTCTTCAGCCACACCAAAGCTCGAAATCGGAGAAGCCGGCGATTGAGTGAGTGAATGCGACAGACTGTATCCGACTTTCATTTTTTCGTCAGCACAACTTCCTTTTCGACCGCTTCAATCGAAGCGGAGAGGAATGTGACAAACTCCTTATACTGTGGCACGTCGATAATCGTTTCGGGAAACGTATCTTCAGCAACAATCTTCAACGTGTCTTTGGCGACTGCATATGTCACCGAACATGTTGCGCGTCCTACTCCGGAAAATCTCCTTGCTGCCGGGAGGTCAGCCGCTTTGTAGCCATTGGGTATCGTGAGGTTCCACTCCATTCTCAGCTTGAACGGCTCATCAAGGAATATCGGATTCAAACGCGATGTTGAAGAGAATCTCTTATGAAATTCTCTCAAGAGATGGTTCTTGGGTTGGAAGGTGATGAAAGACTCGATTCGATCGAGCCTCGACGACGCCTCACCGACAGCGTGGATCCGGATCTCCTGTTCCTCAAGGAATTTGTTTGTCATCGTCGTGTCAACGCTCGCTAAACTGTTTTCGCTCGCGAGCAAGCGAGCTTGATCGCGAACATCGGTCGGTTCCATGCCGTACCATGCAGAGCGATACTTCATCGCCGCCGATCCCTTGTACGAAAGAACCACGGCGTCTTTTGCACGCATCGCTGTACCGAGAGTTACGTGATGGACTTCGCTGCAGATGTTCTTCTCAACAGCATGACGGGCTGTGATCTTTTTGTGGGTCCCCTTGTCACTTTCCACGATAAAGACGTTGATGTCCTGCAGGTACCAGGGCAATTCATACGCGGCAGCAACGCAGCGGTCGAAGTCGTAGAGTTGTTCGGTGTCTCCGATTGTGACGAGTACGCCCAGGCGATCAAACCACTGCCGCGATGGAATGGTGGTTTCATACATTCCCTCGCGCTTATCGCGAATGAGAACAGGACGCGCATTCTGGTTCCACTTTTTCAGAATGCGATACAGAATGTAGGAGAGATCGGAGGCGCCTCCTTTTTTTTTTTCTAACACCGAAGCGATGTCGTCACTGACGGGATACACTGAGTTCCTCTCCATCAGGAAGATGTTCTTCCGTAACGCACCATAGAGTCGGTCAACAGTTTCGAGCGCCACGGATTTTTCCCCCGGAGAGAAACCCAAGGCGGAGATGTACCGATCGGCGACTTCGTCTTCGTCAATATAGTGTTTGTAAAATTCCCGCGCGAGAATATCCCAATCCATCGGCATGTGCATGCCCGACGGTTCATAGTGCTCCACCACGAAGGCTGTGAGCAAGGATTGGTCTGCGAAAGGCCGGGCATACGGTTCGTACGGAATGTGGTTGAGATTCTTGAGTCCCCAGAACCGAGTCTCGCCCGAACCGTACTTCGCGCTGACTTGTTCCATCTTCGGCTCACCGACACGGTCAGGAGGGAGGCTGTAGAAATTCGCCTTCCATTTTGCGGGCAGTGTAATGTACACGTTAGAATAGAGGACGGGGTCGCGATCGTTGTAGAAGAATATTCCGGTGGGCGCGTACACAAATGGCTCCGTATGAATAATCTCGTATTGTACCACATCGCCCGGAGCAAGGTTGGGGATTTTAAACAAGGCCTTGCGCTCAAGAGCAGTCCCGTCACTCCGTTCTCGCGTTACAATGATGGAGACATCCTCTTCCGGCATCGTCATCACCGCCCCATCGGGCTTCATCACGCGCGCACGCGCCGCAATGCCGCTCTTGAATTCATCTCCGAACCACTCGCGATATCCGTATTCGACGGAGCCATAGCGCTGCACTGCCTCCTCGG
The DNA here is from genome assembly GCA_031394795.1 of Ignavibacteriota bacterium. Taxonomy (GTDB): domain Bacteria; phylum Bacteroidota; class Ignavibacteria; order UBA10030; family UBA6906; genus CAADGV01. The sequence goes on from JANNUB010000459.1 coordinate 2,612, forward strand.
TCAAAAGTTTAACTATCATGACTTTCGTCCGGGTAAGAGAAAGTCCGTTCAAGTCTAATCCTCTGTAAATGAAACTCGTCGGTTGCGAGTTGAGGCTTTGCTCTTTCAGAATAATGACCGCGTCAAAGTTCTTGAGTTTTTCCGAAGTGAGCGAACCTGCAAACTTAATATCCGGCAGGTTCCGCAAGAAGTCGTCGCCGCGAGAGGTGCCGACAGTCAGCAAGAAACAAATCGACGCGACAAGTGTTTTCATGGTTTCTGCTCCATAATGTTGGATGAACTGTCAAAGAAGAAAGAACAGCGAACGCCATCTCATAACGATTTCGATTTGAAAGTTGTTACATATCTCTCAATGACTGAGCTTAGGCGCGAAAGAAAATCTTTCCGGTTTGCGTCCGTAAAGGGTCCGGAAGGCAATTGATACTGAAGCTGCAATTGCGGCTTCTTCTCAGTAGATGATTTTTCATCCGCGGAAACGAAATTGCCGAGATGGAGATCAACCGATACCGCGTTGTAATAAGGAAAGTAGAACGCATCCCGACGTTGCTTTTCATCAATCTCCTTAGGCAATAACTCGGGTAAGACGCGCGCGAGGCTGATGTAGGAATACGATTGAAGATTCGTCACACAGTTCGGCATTTCGCATGTTGCCGTGATTATGAATCTGTCTTTCTCGGCTTTCCATGAAAGGTTTTGAAGGATGATGTTTTCGTTCAGAGTATTCTTGAGTGCTTGCGAGAGATATGTTGTCATCTTCTCGTCGTTCGCCTGATAATCGAGCCAGAAGAATTCGATGGCGTACTGGTCGGAAAACGTGACGGTCAGATCTCCTGCCAAACTATTGGAGCCGCGGGCAAACATGGTTCCCGTAACCGAGAGGTTGTTCTTCGGCGATTCGGCGATGGTCACGAGCCGGGACTTCCCTTTTTCCAACACCAATGCGCGAGCATTCGCCAGATCAAATGTGGTAATGCCGGAAAGTCCCACACGGTTCGTTCCATCATACCAATAGTCGCGTCCGTTCTCTTCATAGTGAAGAATGCAGTGATTGAACTGCGACACCGGCATGTCATCGAAGAACTCCTTACCTCTGCCTCGATAACAGAGCGCGAGTTGTGTTTGCACATTGATACTTCTCGCCATCGCATGCATGATGGCGGAATAATCTTTGCAGTCGCCGTATTTTCGCGCGAGAATCATTTCGACGCTGTTTGGGATTATCTCGCCCTGAGGAAGATAGACTTGTTCGTACCGCACGTTCCGCTGACAGTACTCAAAGATCGCGTCTAATTTTTCCTTCGGTGTATTCTTGCCCGCAGTCACTGCACGTGCAGTCTTGACGATCTCCGAGCCCGGCTGCAGCTTTGGGTCCGCAAGGCTCATGTACCAATCCCCAAACGATTCCCAAGTTTCCGTCGTACGCGCCGCATACAGGTGCGGACTCTGATTCTTCTTTTCCATCTCCCGCCGTTGTTGCGATGGCGGTGTGTAGCTCGGCCATCGAAACGTTATCAACTTCGTCGCTGCGGAATCGCGCGCAATTGCACGAGCGGTATCATTCACTATCTTGAAGCGGAGGCTATCCCTTCGCGGCAACTCCACTGTACACGTAATGTTCTCAGCCGCATATTCCAATTCGGAAAGAGAAAAGTTGATGCCCAGAGGAACAAGAGTCAGTTCGTGCAGCGAAGCTGTTTCAACCAAATCACCGGTCGTCATTCTCTCTTTGATGTACGCCGCTTTGACGTATTGCTCAGCAATCATCTGGGCGCTGCTAAGATTGAAGCTTGTCAAGTCGGACGCCGACCTGTTCTCGACATCTCCATTTCGATGAATAACGCGCGCTTCGAAATTCAGGAGTTTGTTAAGCGAATTGTCGAACACATAGACCAATGAAGGAAAAGCAGACCCATTCTCGCCGACACGAACAACTTTGTGGGTCTTCTCCATGAGCTTTCCCTCCGGTGTGTACGTGAATGTTTTGGCGAAGTAGATGATGCGGTGCTGGGCGGAGGGTGACGATGGAATCGAAGCAACCGTCTCTCTGTTCAGGAGCATTGTGCTGCCGCCGCAGCCGGCGAGCAAACTTAGAAAGAGAACAAGCGCGGCGCGATAAAGTTGGGTACTTACCAAAAAAAACATGTTCTTTTTCATCCGACGTTCATTTTTTCGTTGACACAACTTCCTTTTCGACTGCTTCAATTGAAGTGGCAAGGAATGTGATGAACAGCTGCAAAACGCTCCGGTTCAGCGGCGGCGCCCAGTGCCGTCCGCGACAACCGCTTGTTTGGCAGCGACTCACACCGCTGCGTATTCGAGCGAAACAGTACCCGTCTTCTTATAGACCCGGTGCTTCATCAGCTTGAGTTTTACCAGCCTTGCCGGGTGGGGCAGCAGAGGCAACCCACCACCGAGCAGCACGGGAATGATCGCGACCTCGACCGCATCCACGAGCCCGAGCTCCAGCAAGCTGCGGAACAGCGAGCCGCCGCCGAATAGCCAGATCTCTTTGCCAGGTCTCGCCTTCAGTGCTGCCAACGTTTCTCCCGGCTTGTCGGAAACGATCACCCCTGGGCAGTCGGCTTGGCGTAGCGTGCGCGAGAAGACATATGCCTGCATGCCTGGCATTCCAACGCCACCGCCCTGATGGCGCGTTGCCTCATAGGTCTTCCGGCCTAGTAGTACGGTGTCGAACGCCCCCATGAGGGCGCCGAAGTCGATCTCCGGATCCATGACAATCCAGTCGCTCTCTCCGTTCGGCCCGGCGATGTATCCGTCCAGACTCATGGCTACCGAAAATCGCACTCGTCTCATGGATTCCTCCTTACGTCTGCCCAACGATGTTTCTCATACTCAGAGTTTTTCAATCTCAGTAAACTCGATGTGGAGCGGCGCGATGACGAATCGGTTTCTTCCAATATTCAACGAATACAAATCACTGACGCCGCGGTAGTAAATCCTCAAAACATACTTGCCCAACCTCATCGGACCGATGAACATCTTGCTCGCCGCGTTGTCGTTCGTTTGAAAGCACGGGTTCGGACGAATCAATCCGCCGATGTGAACGGTAATCGTATCCGCGCTTCTGAATTGCCTGAACTGGATCCCGAAACCGGCACAGGGATATGTGCTGGTGGTTGAAACGTCGGCGGCAAGCCCGAGATTGTCGCCTTCAGAAAACTGTAGGAGCTTGAAGACGAACCGTGTTTCAAGGTTGCCAAAGGACTGCGAATGAGTGAGGGAAAAACCCGCGAGCATCGCAAACATGAGAAGGGAGACCATGCGGCAAGGGGAGTTCATGCGCCAATTACTGAATTATTCCCGAGGATTACAACAAGTTACTTGCGTTTTACTTTTTGAGTATTCGACATCTTCTTTCGCAACGCTTTGTAATCAATCTCGCGTTTCTCGTTGAATGCTTTGATGCCTTCCTGAATCTCCAACGCCGATGTGTGAACTGTGAGCCAGTCGCGCAAATGTCCGATCGTCATCGTCCATGAAAAATCGCGCCAAAAATTGAGTTGCTGTTTTGTGTAGCGCGTGCACTCGGGAAGTTTGTTCACCAACTTCTCCGCCATCGCCTCAACAGCTTTGTCGAGTTTCTTGCGCGGAACGACTTGATTCACCAATCCCCATTCAAACGCTTTCTTGATGGGAATCTTCTCATTCAGCAGCAGAACTTCTCGTGCGCGCCTGTCGCCAATGATGAGCGGCAGCCATTGCGTCGCGCCTGCCGCGGCAACACTTCCCCGCGACGTTCCCGCGTGGCCAATCCAAATATCATCCGCAGCAACCGCGAGGTCGCACGACATCTGCAATTCATTTCCGCCGCCGACGGCTATGCCGTTCAGCCGCGCAATCGTCGGCTTGCCGATGTTCCGTAGCCGCTCGAATGTTTCGATGAACACGCCCATCCATTTGTAAAAGTCGTTCGGGGTTCTGAGAAATTCTTCGCTCCACTCTTTCATATCGGCGCCCGTGCAAAATGCTTTGTTGCCCGCACCTGTAATAATGAGCACTGCAACATCATCATCCCACGCCGCGTCTTGAAATGCTGCTTGCAGTTCATGCAGCGTTTCGAGGTTCAAGCAGTTGTACACGCCGGGACGGTTGATCGTGATGGTTGCGCGCCAATCGCCTTTTGTGTAGAGGATGTGTTTGAAGTTGAGATCTTTGGGTTTCTTGCCGATATATTTCATTTTCTCAATCCTGAGCGAAGCGAAGGATCTTGCATTTTTAGTTTACAGAAAGGTTCCTTGCATGCGATAACCACTCAGGTTCTTCGCTCCGCTCAGAACTGAAGTTATCCTTTGTAAAGACGTTCCGCTATCTGAACGCCATCAAATTCTCGGTTCTTGAATACACGAAGAAGCTCTTTTGCTTTTGATTCGGGATAGATGAAACGAAAGCTCAGATCTTTCCATGTCGGGTTTAGTGTTTCGATGAGTCCAATTTTCCTCTTGCGAAGCCAACCTTCCAATTGTCGTTCGCGCTTCTCAGAATCTTCGCGACTGTTGTAGCTCTCAAAATACACGAGCTTCGAAATGTTGTATTTCTTCGTGTAGCCTTCAGCAAGTTTGAGTTTGTGCTCGAAGAGCCTGCGTGACAGGTCATTGGTGCTGCCGACGTAGAGCATTCGAGAATGGTTCGCGAGTATGTAAACATAAAAGGCCATGCCACACTAATGAGATTGATGCCCTTCGCTCCGCTCAGGGTTGAGGGACGTCTTCACCAATAAACACCGTCACCACATCCGCAGCAAAGCTCATCAAATCGCGCGCAACCGCTTTTCCCTCTTTCGATGCGAGCGCCGCGTCCATCGCATCTTTGTTGTCCCAATACATTTCGCACATCAGGTGAAATTTCGTCTCACCGATTGGTGCACCCGTCACTTTCGTGATTTCTATTTTTCGGAGACCCGGATATTGTTTGACAAGCGGCGTATGAATGTCAAAATAGTGTTTATCGAACTCGCCGACGTCTGCGGGCGTGCGATAGAGCGCGATCAGCTTGATCATGAAATTCCTCTTTTGACGTAATAGGTGAGTTTGCCTGTGACAAAATGTATCCAAAATCCGATAGAGTTTGTAGAGCTATAGTGAACGAAGCAAATAAGTTGACATTCCATTGTCATTGCGAGCGAAGCGAAGCAATCCCGCATTGAGATTGCTTCGGGCTTCGCCCTCGCAATGACAACTTTCTTTTTTCGTTCACTATAATTTGTTACCGGTGAACTGTTTTCTCTTGAAATTCTATTCTATAGACGTAGAGATGATAAGTGCTCCGGGGGAATGGTGGCTAATTTTTTTACGCAGAAGGTTACTATTGTGCGTTTCACTTCAGACTGATGATCGCTGCTTTCAATGAGGATGAGTGAATGCATCCGAATTTACAAGAGACGTTTGCTTTGGTGACGGCGGCGCACATGTTTCCCATGATGGCACTTACTTTGCACAACGAATCAATCCTGGGTTGCAGGAAATCAAGAACTCGAATTTCTAACCTCGATTTGAACGCCTGATCCAACAGAGGAGTGCCATGCAGAACCACACACGACCAACGCGCATCGTGCTGGTGGGAGATGAGGTCAACGACCTCGTAGAGGGGAAGAGCGCAGCAATCGCAAACATGCTTAAAGCGGCGCCGCCGTTTCACTATGCGCTCTGCCTTGTGCAGAACGTGTCTCAACTGCTCCTTCTTTCCGCAGATCAGGAGTTCGACGTCATGTTTCTGACTGCAAAGCGGTGGGGAAGCGACGCGCTTGCATCGTTGGAAAAACTCCTCGAGGCATTTTCTACCATTCCGATCATCGTTCTCGCAGGAGACGGGACGGGCGCGGCGAGACACCAAGCGCTTTGCGCCGGCGCGTATACGGTGCTGGAATACGAAACACTCGATGCCGCCAGCCTTGCGAGAACAATTCAGTCGGCAATCGGCAGCAACCGGGATGCGCTGCAGAAAGAGCAGCAGCGTGTGTTCGAACAAGCATTGCGTTTTCTCCAACACAACTCGGCCATCACGCGCTCAAGGTTAACACCCCAGACTTTGGAAATGACGCCGCTCAGTCAAGTGATGCCTTCGAAGTTTCTTGAGCTGACGAAGAGCTACAGCAACGTGCTCGACCTTGCGCTGAGGCGTGCCTCAGGCGGCATTCGGTTCAAAAGCTACAGCGTCTCGCAACAACTCAATTTCCTCGCCTCCGATCTTGGCGCGCTGAGAGCCGGGGTGTGGGACGTGATTGATATCCACGCAAGAGCAGTTGAACACAAATCGGTGAACAAAAATGAAACCGGCGATGCCAGCCACAAGATCCTTCTCGAGCTCATCACCGACCTCGTGTCGTATTACCGGCGGTCCGATTACATGAACGCATGAAACCATTCGCAGGGGCTTACTTGTTGAAAGAGGGGAAGAAGCGATAAAGCGCCCGCTCGCCGAGTCGAGTCTTCGACAGCAGGCGGGCGTTTT
>JANNUB010000471.1:0-2700 GCA_031394795.1 Ignavibacteriota bacterium
CGCTCTCGCCCATCCTGCACGTGATCCCGCTACAGCTCCTCGCCTACCACGTCGCCGTGCTGCGCGGCACCGACGTGGACAAACCTCGCAATCTTGCGAAGAGCGTGACCGTCGAATAGGTCGCTCGTGTATTCATATCTCTAAAGAACATTGTGAATCAAAATCTCTCCTACAGCAACAATCAATGGGGGCTGATACTCGGCGCGTCGAGCGGATTCGGAGCCGCAACTGCGCGCGAGCTTGCAAAGCACGGCATGAGTATCATCGGTGTTCACTTTGATCGGGCTGCGGGCATGCCGGCGGTTGAAGCGCTCATCGAGGAGCTTAACGGCTATGGGGTCAACGTTCGCTTCTTCAACGTCAATGCATCCGATCCGCAGAAGCGGGAAGAAGTCCTTGATACGATAAAGAAGGAGTTCGATTTCGAGACCGCGCATACCATCCGCGTCCTGATGCACTCACTTGCCTTTGGAAGTCTCAAGCCGCTTGTGTCGCCAAAGCTGGGAGTATCGCTGACGCAGGCGCAAGTAGAAATGACGATGGACGTCATGGCAAATTCTTTGGTGTATTGGACACAGTCAGTTGTAGAGCGGTGCATGATGAAGAGAGGCGGCAGGGTCTATGCTATGACCTCATCCGGCGGGCATTCTGCGCTGCTGAACTATGGCGCAGTCTCTGCCGCAAAGGCGGCGCTCGAGTCGTACATTCGACAGATATCACTTGAGCTGGGACCGATGGGAATAACAGCGAATAGCATACTTGGAGGAGTGACGAACACCCCAGCTCTTCAAAAAATACCAGGCGCCATGGAAATGCTTGGGGTCGCGAAGGCGCGCAATCCCTCGATGCGCAATGGAACACCGGAGGATATCGCAAAAGCCATTGTGCTCCTTGCCCACGATAATGCCTCTTTCATCTCCGGGAACGTTCTCCGCGTTGATGGCGGCGAAGATCACGTCCAGTACATCGGAAAAAAGAGCGTTGAGCCGCTGGACTGATTTGGTACTCAAACGGATTTTTTTTATTATTCTCATACTCCTTCCGGACAGGTAGCTCAGTTGGTAGAGCAATGGACTGAAAATCCATGTGTCGGCGGTTCGATTCCGTCCCTGTCCACAACACTGACGCGCACGGTTCAATCGTAATGGAGGGTTGACGCGCGCGTCGGCGCACAACGAAGTGTCGAATGGTTCCGTATTCCCAACCTGTACGGATTCCCGACACGTTCAAAATCCTCCCGATAGTCACGGATGATTCTTTGGCATCAAAGAGCTGAGGTTAGGTTTTCGAGTGTTTGATATGCCGATTCGCTTCCAACGTAGCTTGCCCATGAAACCCCCAGTCTTCGTCACGAACGCTGTCGTGAGGAGGAGGAGTCGTTTGTTGACCCTGTCTGTGCTGTTTGCCGCTCACGCTGTGTACGCCCAGAGGCCGACAATCACGAGTTTCGCTCCCTCCTCCGGTATCTCGGGAACATCTGTAACGATTGTGGGTTCAAACTTCAATACGACTGCATCATCCAACATTGTTTTCATTGGAGGAATGCGCGCGAGCGTAGTCAGTGTCAACGGAAGCGGAACACAGTTGACGGTTGCCGCCCCTCTCGGTGCGACCTACGACCCTATCACGGTAACGAGAAGTGGGTTGACAGCGTATTCGCGCGTTCCCTTTCGGCTTCTTGCTCCATCTTCCTTCACGCCGGTCTTTGCCCCGAAGATGTATGTCGGACCGGGAAGGAACGTGGCTTCGGCAGATTTCAATAACGATGGCAAGCTGGACATGATCACCTCGGTGGTTGACACCAACAGGCTCGATTACTTGGGATCATACAGAAACACCAGCGGCGGAGACAATCTCACATTTGCGGCTATCGGGCGCGCGCCTCTCGGTACGGCACGCGGACCGTTTGGGATAGCATATGGCGATCTGGACGGAGACGGTTTGCTGGATGCTGCCATGGGCTCTAACGACAACAATTATGTTTCGATCTTTCGCAATACGAGCACTTCCTCATCCGTGCAATTTAGCAGAACCACGGAGATTACAACCGGTGCACCTGTCTCTGAGGTGGCGATCGGAGACCTGAATGCCGATGGCCGACCCGATGTCGTGCTTCCCGTTTTTGATTCGAGTTTCGTTCTCATTCTGCCGAACACATCGAGCGGGGCTGGCTCCATTTCGTTCGGCACTCCGATTCGCATCAACGCAAACGGGAGGACTCGCAGCGTCGCGATTGGCGACATTGACGGCGATAACCTTGCCGATATCGTGGCGACGGAACCTGAATTTGGGCGCGTGGCGGTGTTCCGGAAGAATGGTACCGGCAACTTCACGTTCTTTGCGCGGCAGCAATTTTCCATGGGATCGAACGCCGATAAGATACGCCTTGGCGATTTCGATGGGAATGGACTGCTCGATATGGCAGTCGGGAATGCAGGATCACCCATGATCGTTACAGTACGATCGAACACGTCCACCGTCGGCAGTATTTCTTTCGGGTCACAAAACACTTTTTCCGCCGGAGGCTCGTTCGTGATCAGCCTGGCTCTTGGGGATCTCAATGGCGACGGCAAGCCGGATATCGCTGTTGCAAACTATGACGTCGATGCGACGACCGTGTTGCTCAATACTTCAACAGGATCAGGAAACGTCTCGTTTACTTCTCCCGCATCATACTCGACAGGTCGCGGTCCCTACCAC
>JANNUB010000479.1:0-7272 GCA_031394795.1 Ignavibacteriota bacterium
CGAAAACTGCACGGATCTTCACGAATTGTTTTTGAAACAGCGTCAAGAGCTCTTCGCGACAATCCGTGCTTCTTTCGTGTAATTCGTGGTGAATTATCACAGCCGCAGGCGCTTCACCAATCCATTTGAGATTTTATAGAGACACAGCAGCGTAAACACAATCGTAAACGCAGTGCTTACGCCTTGCAGATGTTCAAAAAACAATGTTGGCAAACTCGACGGTGCGGTAAACACGGCGCCGATCGCGAGAATATCCTGCTTGCTGTCGAGCTTCGCGAGCAAGCCGCCGAGCGTTATCGGGAAATTGCTGAGACTCACGTCCGTCGAAAGTCCGACGGAGATGATGAAGTCAATGCTGCACAAAAGAAAAATCGTCATACCGAACACCGAGATGAGTTTGTTCAGCAAATGTGTGCGGCTGTTCTTCCACAAAATTTCGTTATTGATGATTTGTCGTTCGCTGATGCCGCAGCAGAGCATCGCGTCGTAGAAGTCCAGCGCGCGATAATAGTTGATGCGTTCTCGCACGAGGTCGCTTACTTCCAGAAAAACAAAAATACTGATGACAGCCGCAACCCAGAGCAGTTGCGCAAAACGGCTGCGAAGAATCTCATCATGAACGAGTAAGGTGAGAATCACATAGCCGATGAGCACGCCGACAATTTGCGGAATGGAGCGGATGAGGTTGAGAACGAACGTCAGCAATAGTTGAGGAATGCGGCTGCGCGATTCTTCCAAGAAATGAAGCGCAAGAGCGCTCAGCCAGCCAAGCAGCGTCGAGAGGATGACGACAATGACGCCTACCAGCAGCGTGTTCAGCGACGCGACGCGGAGCTGCGCGAACGCGGGACGGTTGAGAAACGCGGTGTTCCAAAGCCACAATGCTATCAGCCCGCCGATCCAAATGGCGAACCAGAGCCTGTCTTTTTCCGCAAGGAGTTTCGTTTTCATACGCCCCTGTTTTCATATGTTCGCGCAAGACGCTCCATCCAGAGATCAACGGCAATCTCCGTCGCCTTCACCAAGAGGAAAATCCCGAGGAGGATCGCAAGCACGACGTCGTACTGCTTGAACAGAATGTTCTTCAGCATCTCGTAGCTGAGATGTCCCTGGATGTTCAACGCCATCTCGATGATGACGAGTCCTGTGATGAGAAACGACGCGAACTCCTTCAGCGTCGGGACAAACTGGTAATGCGCGTTGAGGTAGATGTGCTGAAACACGTGCGACGGAAATATTTTATTGAAACGAAGCGCCGAACTGAACGACGTGCCGTCCGGCGCATCCCACGAATACGAGTTGTGCAAGTTCTTCACCACTGCGGTTTCGACGTAACCTTTTCTGCTTTCACTGACGAGCAGAGTGAAGAATTTGTTCGCGTAGTTGATGAGCAGCCCGTTGGAAATCACTCCGACCACAACCATGAAGATGGTGGAATCGGTATCGAAGCGAGTCTTGAGCGAATACGCGGTGACATACGCTGGTGCAAAAAGGACCATAGACGCAAAACCCTTCAGCAATGCTTTCGCGAGAAGAACGAACGCCTCGCCCCTACGGGGTCGTAGACCCACGGAGGTTGAACGCTGCCCACCTTCCCCGCGCTTGCGCAGCAGCATCAGATACGACGACGTTCCCTGCTTCATCTTGATGAAACGGACGATGCCGATCGTTTGCGCGCCGTAGTAACACAGCGCCATCACGACAAGATAGATGGCGATGAACTGCAAATACATCAGCGCGAGCGCGCCGAGCTTTGCAGATGTCAGCCCGCGATACTCCGTGCCGGATTTATACGATTCGCCGGTGAAACGCTCACGTCTGAGATTCTCGATTGCGTGCACAATGGAGTCGTTGCGTGCGAGATCATCGGGAGAGAATGCGTTCAGCGTTTCCTTGAAGAGCGCTTTGTCAAGCGGGTTGCCGAAATCAATGAAGTCGAGGGCGAGATATTGCTGGAGTTCGTTGTCGGGCGCCGATGGTTGGCGCGGGGAGTTCGCGAAAAGGATGAGCGCAATGAATGTTCCGGCAACGAGAATAATGCCGACAACATGTTCGAAGAGTTTGCGCGTCATCGTCCCTCAACGGATTTCGATTCGTCCCGCCGACGCGGTGACGAGCATCGGCGTGCCAAGAAGCAGCGACTCGATATCTTTGCTCAACCAGCGCGTGCTCTCCTTGTAGAATTGTGCGGAAGAATCTGCCGGCAGTGTGCAGAGCAAGCCTGCGCTCGATGGCTGCAGACTCCATTGTGGAGGGGTTCGAACCACAGACGCTTTGTGGTTGAAAATATCATAGAGCTTGGCGAGCTTGGCGTTCACCGCGTTGAGCTTGAGTTGGATTTCCGGAATGAGCTGTTCAAGATTTTTCGACGACGTCGCCATGGAGCCTTTCACGACTGTCCACCCTTTGCCGTTTCCTTCTTTGAGATTCACCCATCCGTACGCGCCGGTGGAAAGCACCTGCACCAGCGTTAGCCTGCTGCTTCGAAAAATGCGCCGAAGCTGCGAGCCTTGTGCGAGCGGCGTTCGCTTCCGTCCTGCAACATCAAGCAATTCCATTGCGCTCCGTTGCACGATTGCTATTGTATCCGCAAGGAGGATGGCGCTTTTGTATGTCTTCGAAATGCCTGCTGCCTGACCGCCGATGAGTCCTGCGGAGTCGTCCTTCACAAAGTAATACGGAACGCCGTTCAACGTCGCTTTCATACATTGCGTCAGCCCGTCGCCGAGGATTTCGTTCGGGTTGACAATGAGAAATGGCGAGTAGGAAACAAGCGCCGACGTTTCTTCGGGGGAAAGCTGTTGCTGGTACTGATTCAGAATGGAAAGATGTTTCGGCTTCTCGACGATGATGAAGTCCGCACGCTGCTGTGCGACTGCGTTAACCGCGCATGAAGAAAGCATCACGCAAAGGCGCAAAGCCGCCAAGTTTTTTTTCAAAGTTTCCGCTTTGCGTCTTTGCCTGCCCGCCGCTCCGCTTTGGCAGGCGGGCGCCTTTGCGTGAGACAAAATCACCGCGGTGGCTCTTTCCACTTTTCAATTGTCGAAAGCTGAGAGGCGACGCCGTACAGGTCAATGCTGTTCGCGTCGAACTGCGTCGTGAAATACGCGAGCGACGGCAGCGAGAACATCCACGCGCCGAGCGCCATCTCGCGTTCTAACGCATTAATGCGGCGCGCGTATTCCTGCTTGTCGCCAATCTGCCGCGTTGCCATGAAGCCGTACACGTTTTGCAGCAGCTGCAAGATGTCGGCATGCTCGGCTTGACTGCGCCCGGGGTCAAGACGAAAGAAGTTATTATCCGAACGGAATGATCGCGCACTCGCGATGGGATTTCCCTTCACGTCGGTTTCCGTTTCTAAGCCGATTCTAAACACCTGCAAATCCGGCGCGCGGAGGAAAACGTTGTACAGATCGAACAGGAAATTGCTGCGGTAGCCGGTTGTCGCTACCAGCACGCCGTCATAGTTGCCGCGCGTGACGTCTTCGTTCGGAACCGCCGTTACTTTCAGGCGTCCTCTGCCGACTGCATTCAACACCTCGATCAAATCATTGTACTCTTCGCGGAAGCCGAAGTTCACGCACGCCACAATCCTGATCGTATCCGGCAGCACGGCAGCATTGACCGGCGTCTCATCGGCAACAAGATCAATGACTTTTTCTTCGATGTAATACGTTGAGGAGGGAAACACGCTCCGGTTGATGTAATCCCCATAATTGTCTCTGTTCCCCTTGTAGTCCGCGATATGGCGCTGCTGCTCGGTGCCGACCTTGTACAAACGGTCAAGAATCGCTTTTGCATCAATGAGCTTGCGCGCCTCCTTGCGTTGTTCGCGATTCAGCCGCTCCGTATTGAAGAACACGCTGAAGAAGGTCGTCGCGACATTCGACTTCGTGAAATAGTCCGCCGTGTCGTTGAGAATCGGCGATAGACTCCCGAACGGCGTATCGAGCAGAACGTTGATGTTGTCGTTGCGCAGCTCGGTCGTGAATGTGCTGTTGTCAATGTACGGCGCGAGATTCACGCTCGCGATGGTCGCAGTCGCGTCCGGGTTCTTGTGGTAGTTCGATACGCCGTCCTTCGGTGGAAGCATCATGTAGGGCGCGGTCCCGTTCGTGTAGTTCAGAGCGTTCATCTCGGAGCCTTCCGGAAGAACTTTGAACGAAAGCACCTCTTTGATGTCCGTCTCTTTCCAGATGCGGTCGCCCTTGAATCGGAAGCGAATGACATTCTGCGCGTCCGGTCCTTCGAATGCCAGCGGATCAATTGCCTGCGACACCAAAATGTAGTCCGGCGAGAGACTGCCCACCGCTTGAATGCGTCGCAGCGTGAACTGCAAGTCCGCCGCGGAAAAATAATGGTCTTGCGTCTTGTCAATGGACTTCAGTTTTTCTTCGTCCATCGTGACGGTGTAGCTGTCGTGCCAGCGTTTGTTCGTTTTCAATCGAACGGAAACTATGTTGCTTACGTCAATGCCGAGAAATTCTCCGAGCGCGTCTTCGTACACGATGCCGCTCGCGCTCGCGGAAATGTTGAACAATCCGTCGAACTGCACTTCGTCGAGCTTATCCGAGAGCGCGTTCGAGCTTGGCAGATGCGGGTCAATCGTCGGCTTCTGGTGCGACACGTACGGAATGACGATGCTGCCCGCGAGCGTGGTGCGGAAGAAAAACCACCACACCGCCGCTGCAACAATCAACACGCCAAGCAGCGCGAGCCAAATCCAATTCTTATTCGATGCCGTCTTTGTCGGTCGGATCGGAGCCGGCTGCCAATCAATTGTTTCTTTCGTTGTTTCGTTCATGATGTCCTTTCCCACATTCTGACGAGCGAAGCGAGAAAGAATCTTGCAGTCAGACTTTTCCTGCCCGCCTCATGGCAAGCGGACACTTCGCTCAAAGTTTAGAAAAAGTTGGTTTTCGAAATAATCAGTACCTATACAATTTCGCTTTGCGTCGGCGAGCAGAAGAATTCTCGCGACGGGACCCTTCGCTCCGCTCAGGGTTTAGAGTATAATCAATTCTTCCTAATGATAGGCACTTGCGCCATCGTACTCACTTCAAACACTTTGTACCCCGGATACTTGAAACGGATTTCGAGGACATTGCGTCCTTCTTTGTCCATCTGCACCGGCGCGATTTGCGATTCGTAATTGTTGTCCGCCGTTGGCGCGGTGATGCTGAAGCGTCCTTCGTTCTTTATCGGCACCTTGTTGATGGTGATGGATTCGTACCATTGCTGTTGCCGCGCCTTCTCGGCGACATCCTTCGGCAGCTTCACATTGATTTCAAAAACCGGGAACTGCGCGTCCGATGGAATCTGCAATTGCGTGCGGAACATGTATTCGTTCGCGCCGCGCTTGTTCGTTGTAACGGGCAGCGCGTATTGCTTGCGGTACTCTTTCGGTTTCGAAATCCATTTGGCAATCGTCGGGTCGCATTCATTCACCATCGAACGAAGCGTCTTGTCGTCGCCTTTGTAGAACCTGCCGTGCTCGACGACTGCGCGTGCGCGGTCAACGCCGCGGCTGTTGATGTCGCGCGTAAAGTCGCGGTAAATCGCTTTGATGGACGCCGATGGAAAATCGTTGAACTTCAGCTTGTCAATGTAGTTTTGTACCTCGCCGCGCTTCCGCTGGATTTCTTCCGCTCCTAAAATGCTGAAGTTGATTTGATGCACGGGCGTGAACGCGGAATCACGATACAACGCAGGCACATCGTCAACCGCCGCTTCGTTCGCCTTCACGAATGCGTCGACGCGTTGCTGCGAGACTTCCTTCACGCGGTTGAACAACTCGTTCTCGAACGCCCGTTCGATTTTCTGCTTCTGAGAATTCACTGCGGCAACGGAAGCGTATGACGTGTTGTAGTGAATGTCGCGTAACGCATCTTCGGCGGCGCCCCACGCGGTCGCGTTCAAATTCTGAGCAAAACTCCGGGCGCCGGAGTAAAGATTCTCCGAGAGATTTGCACGCGCAGATGCAACGCGAATCTCATTGTCAAGGAGTTGGGAACACGTGTACCTTCCGAATTTGCCGAACGAAACCGCTTTGGACTCCGGCATCTTCGCCCTTGCGCTGCCGACTTTGCCGAGCAAGTCAGTGTAGAGCGCTTCCGAAGTCCACGGCGGATTCGCATTCAGCGCATTGTCGGTTTGCGCATACATATTGTTGATCGATTGCAGTGCTTCCGCCTCATCGTTGTAGCGGGCGACAAAACTCACCATATTGCTGAAGCTCGCCGGTACCGGTCTGTTGAGCGCGTCGTAGAGCTTCTTTGCGTTTCCAATCGGCGGGTCGAATGCAATCGGTCTCGTATTCGTCTTCGCCTGCAACTTTTCGTCGAAGTAGTTTTCCGCGGGAGCAAGCCGTGCTCCGAACACATCGCGCGCTTTATCCAGAATTCTCTCAGGGAAATGACTCTTTTGCGAAACAAACTCCGCAAGCGACGGCGCTGCGCTCAAGAACTTTGCGACATCCCCTTGCGTCTCCTGCTCCGTCTTGAATGCTTTTAACACCACTAAATAGTTTTCCTGAAACTGAAGCTCATCATCCGTCTGCTGCTTCAGGGCTTTGAAGTTTTCATACGCGGTGTCGCGCGAAGAAATGATTTCGGGAGGAAACAGACCATCGAGAGTTTTCAGCTCATCGCGCATTGCGCGAATTCTCTTCGACGTTCCATCGAGTTGTGAGAGCTTTTCCGAAAACGGAAAACCGGAAAAGCTGAAGTTCCCGTCAATCGAATTGTACGTCGTTCTTTCGACCGTGTTGCCCGCGAGGATTTCTTTCGATGTCGCGTACTTGTTCTCGAACATGAATCGCCACTGCGGCACGTAGCGGTACTTCATCGTCAGCTCGATGTCGCTCCGAACGTTCTCAATCACCCAATAATAATTGAGATACGACGGGTTGACGGCGAACGCGCTGATGCTGTCGCTCGGCGCAGCCACGTCGGTAATTTTCTCGGCACTTTTTCCATCGTCGAACGTGTGCGTGACATAGTAATCGAGCGCCGACTTCGGGTTGAGCTTCATGACGAGATAAAACTTGTCGCGCTCCGGCTTCGGAAACTTCATGAAGTACTTGCCATCCTTGTCAAGCTCGAAGTTGTTCTTCCCATCCTTCAGCTCGATATACCCGCGCTCCGCGGGCGACAGCTCTGGGTCAGGGGACAACTCTTTGAACGTCGAACAGCTTGCGAGAAAGAGCGTCAGAAGTACGGTCAGGTTGATTCGTTTCATCACGATCCTCCAATTGGTTCAACAACAATGGAC
>JANNUB010000487.1:0-5315 GCA_031394795.1 Ignavibacteriota bacterium
TCGGCATGATGATGGCCGTTCCGATGGCTTACGGATCATACGGGGCAATGCCGATCCCGTATTCGTTTGCGCTCAAGTGGTTTATCTTTGGAATGATCGAGTATGTTGTCGCGGGAGTGATACTTGCGGCGATATATGGAAAGCAAGCGGCGGTGACAAGAGTGCAAGCAGCGTAAAAGCTGTCGGCAGTTTTACGTGACGCGAACAATCCCGGCTGCGCGAGCGGTTGGGATTGTTCATTTATGAGCTTCCTTCTACCTGAATATCCACCAAAGAACAAGAAGAATCACAACCAGAGCAACTGAGGCAAACACATTGAGCGAATGATATTTTCCTTTTTCCGAATGAATGTCTCCGGACTCGGAGAATGTGAGGTGGCGCAGCTGTCGTTTATCGGGGGCATCGGTCATGAGGCTGACGCCAACCAGCACAGCGGAACAGACAACGAAGAGAAAAATCGCGTAGTGGAGAAAATTGACTGAAGCCGCGTAGTTCAGAAACTCGCTCTGGAGCGAACCGGTCTTGGCTTGTATTTCAATAATGAACCGGAAGGCGCCGAGCACGAGTCCGGTGAGAAGCGAAGCGATGGCGCCCTTGCCATTCACACGATTCCAGAAAATCCCGAACAAAAAACAGGCTGCGATGGGAGGAGCGACGTATGCCTGAACGCTTTGCAAATACACGTACATGCGCTCATCGCTCAACAGTCCGATGAAAGGAATCCAGAGCAGTCCGAGAGCGACCATCGCTGCCGTTGCAATGCGTCCGAAGCGTACCAGCGTTTTGTCGTCCGCCTTCGGACGAAGCCGTTTGAAGATGTCGATCGTGAGCAGCGTTGACGTCGAGTTGAACATCCCGCTGAGCGAGGACATGAGCGCGGCGAGCAGTCCTGCGATCACGAGTCCGCGCCAGCCGGACGGAAGATACGATGTTACGAGCCATGCATACGCCTTGTCGCCAGTAACATTCCCTCCGGAAAGTTTTAATGCAATAATGCCGGGAAGAATGAGGATAAACACCGGGAGAATTTTCAAGAAGCCTGCGAAGATCGCGCCGCCGCGTGCATTGTCGATATTTTTTGCGCTGAGCACGCGCTGCACGATGTACTGGTCGGTACACCAGTACCAAATCCCGAGTATCGGCGCTCCGAATACGATACCCGTCCACGGAAAGTCCGGGTCGCTCATCGGTTTGAACATACTCCAGAATTCGGGAGGCGTTGCGGCGACGAGCGCGCTCCAACCGCCTGCTTCCCGCAGCGTTATCCATGTGAGCGCAAACGAGCCGAGAATGAGAACGCCGGTCTGAACCAAGTCCGTGTAGATGACAGCTTTGAGTCCGCCGAGAATGGTATATATGCCAGTGGCGAGCACGATGACGATCGCGGATGTCCTCATGTCCCATCCAACGACGGCGTGGAGAAGAATTCCGCCGGCGTAGAGCGAGATGGAAATTTTCGTGAGAACGTAGGCGATGATGGAGACGATACTGAGGTACCAGCGCGCCGCCGAGTTGTAGCGCCGCTCAAGAAATTCGGGCATCGTGAATACGCCGGACTTCAGATAGAACGGAGTGAAGACCCAGCCCAGCAGCAGCACAATCAAGCAGGCAAGCCACTCAAAATGCCCGACTGCAAGTCCTGACTTCGATCCTGTTCCCGCCAGCCCGAGAAAATGCTCGCTCGAAATATTCGTAGCGAAGAGTGACGCCCCGATGGCTATCCACCCCACGTGACGCCCGGCGAGAAAATACTCCGTGGTCGTTTTATTCCTTCGTGAAAAATAGAAACCGACGGCAAAGATCGCGAGGAAATACGCGCCGATCACCGCCAAGTCCTTGAGGGAAAGCGCGCTGAGCGAGCTTGGTAAGTTTGATTCGATTGCCTGAATGATTTTCTGCCGCAATGGAATTCCCCGGTTTGGTTAGCAATGAGTCGGTGGGTTGCCCGGACGGGCAGGAATACGAATTATCAAATTGTCTGTTCCGAGTCTTTATCGAAGAGGTGAATCTTCGATGTATCGAAATACATATCCAAAGGTTTGCCGACCTCCGGCGTTCTGTCCGAGGCGACACGGGCAACGTACTGCGCGTCGGTTCCAGTCGAGAAGTAGACGAAGATCTCGTTGCCGACAGGCTCGACGACTTCCACGATTGCTTTGAATGGCGATAAGGTGTGACTGCCTGCGGGCGGCGAGGAGAAGATATGTTCCGGACGTATGCCGATGGTGAGTGTGGGCTTGCCGTATGATGCAAGCTTGGCGCCGACTTCTTTTGCGAGTCCGATGCTGAAGTTTGAGCGCTCCTGCATGAATTTCATGCTGCCGTTTTGGACAAGCGAGCCTTGCATGAAGTTCATCGTGGGACTGCCGATGAAGCTTGCGACAAATTTGTTGACTGGTCGGTGATAAATGTTCAGCGGCGTGTCCACCTGGTGTACGACGCCGTCTTTCATGACGACGATTCGATCTCCCATGCTCATCGCTTCGATCTGATCATGCGTCACATAGATCATGGTGCTTTGGAGCTGATGATGAAGGCGCGAGATTTCCGTGCGCATTTGGACGCGGAGGTTTGCGTCGAGATTGCTCAGAGGCTCGTCGAAGAGGAAGACTTTCGGTTGGCGGACGATCGCTCTGCCAAGTGCAACTCTCTGCCGTTGTCCGCCGGAGAGTGCTTTCGGTTTGCGTTCGAGGTATTGATCGATCCCAAGAATCTTTGCTGCGGCTCGAACTCGCGAATCAATCTCTCCTTTATCATACTTCCTCAGCTTCAACCCAAAGGCAAGATTCTCGTACACGCTCATATGCGGATAGAGGGCGTAGTTCTGAAACACCATCGCAATATCCCTATCCTTAGGCGGCACATCGTTGACCACTTTGCCATCGATGCTGATCGTGCCTTTGGTGATTTCTTCAAGTCCTGCGATCATGCGAAGGGTTGTAGACTTTCCGCAACCCGACGGTCCGACGAGGACGACGAATTCTTTATCATTGACCGTGAGATTGACATCCGCGACGGACGTAACTTTCCCGTCATAGACTTTGAAGATGTGTTCGAGTTTTACTTCTGCCATGGTGGTACTTTGGAAGGATAAGTTGACGAAGAGAATATAGAAAGTCGAAGAAAGACAAGCAAGACGTCCCCGAAATTCCGAGATAGAACACGCGGCCCCATGTGAAATTCACCACAACACAACTACAACTGAGAATGCTCGTTTTCTGTGGACTTGTGAAACAATATTCGTCCACAGGACTCTCGACGAGTCGAGTCTTCGACCTTCGGAGGCATCTTTGTCCCAAAGCCTTTGGAGCTTCATCCAATCCCTTTCATTTCAAAACGATTGTTCTCGGATACCAGTCTACCAATTTATTCCCTCATCCTTCGGGAATTTTAATTGTCGTCAGGCGGGATATATGAATGTCGCTAATCATGCTGACACTAAACCTTGCCTCCTCCTTAAATATCCGGACTTCTCTCGCTACGGTCTCATGACTCGCTTTTGAGAGCGATGTGAGAACCCTCCACGTGGTTTGCTGCGGATTAATTTTTCGTAAGTCTTGACTTGAGAAAGAAAATTCATTATTCTTATAGAAGCGTTTCGATATTAAAATACCAGAATTGATAATGATTTAGATGTTTGTTGGGATTCATCTGCGCATGCCAGTAAAACGATTTGATATTCTCTGGCACTAACCTCTCCTTTGAATCTGTCCACAGTTAATGAGCAAACGTCCAACAATAAAAGACGTAGCGCAAATGGCTGGACTCTCGCCTTCCACTGTCTCTTTGGTGCTTAACGAGAGTGGCTACGTCAGTCCGGATACCAAAAAGAAGGTTTTGCATCTGGTGAAGGAGCTTGGCTACCATCCAAGCCGCGCGGCAAAAGGGTTGGCTTCAAAGACGAGCGGTAATATCGGGTTTCTCCTCTCCGAAGATCATTTTTCTCAAGCTGAACCATTTTATACAAAAGTTTTTTTGGGGACCGAATTCGAAGCGCGGCATCATAATTACTACATCCTCCTTACCACAGTAGGCAACAGGTTCAGAGAGCATGAATCGGTTCCCCGTTTTCTGCTTGAGAGAAACGTTGATGGCGTCATCATCGCCGGCAAGATCAACTCAAAACTTATTGATTACATCGTCCTTCTCGGACTTCCCTTGATCCTGGTTGATTATGCTTTTCCGAAAAGAAGAATCTCGTCTGTTCTGATTGACAATCGTAACGGGGCGCAGTTAGCCGTCCAACATTTGATGAACCTTGGCCATCGAGAGATCGGATTCATCGGTGGCGACATTGGTCACCCCAGCCTTGCGGAACGTTTTCTCGTGTACAAAGAGTGTCTCGTTGAAAATGGTATTGCGAGCAATCAGAATCTGATGGTCACGGACGAACCAGACTCAGGCATAAAAAATGGCTTGTCTGCAATTCGGACTATGTTGGAACGCGGCGGCAAACCAACTGCTATCTTTGCCGCCAACGACGCGATGGCAATTGGATGCATGCAGTTTCTCAAGCAGAGAGGCATAAAGATTCCCGATGATGTTGCCATTGTCGGATTCGATGATATTGAAACGAGTTCGCACGTTGAGCCCCCGCTTACGACCATCAAAGTCTTCAAAGAAGAATTAGGAAAAGTCGCCGTGCAGAGAATTGTTGACGCAGTCAAAACAAAGTCTCGCACAATAGTTAACACATTTGTTCCTGTTGAATTAGTTATTCGGGAATCCACCCAAAAGTCCACTTCAAGCGTTTGTGTCGAATCTCGAGAGGCTATGTCCGCTGTAGCCTTGTAGCAAGATTTTCCTTCCGTGTGCACGTTGTTCTTCGCATGCATGCAGAATCGAAGTTCCTAATCCACATTTCATACACAATCAATAAAAGGAGGTGCACGATGAGAAATCATACTCGTCTGCTCATTTCTGTATTTCTTCTGCTCGTTGCAGCTGTTGCGATGGGACAGAATACGAACTTGCTGCCCAACGGCGGGTTCGAAAGCGGCAAACCGTCATTGTGGAATCCCGAACCCGGCGGTGCAACGCTCACGTGGGCAACGGATCAAACATACAACGGCAGTCCGCACTCGTTGAAGATTGTCAAGACCGGAACAGGCACTGTGTCGCGCTGGTTTTCCAGCAACCTGGTTCGCTATTGGGTTGATAACATTCCAAGAAATGTTGACATCAAACTTGGTGCGTATGTCAAAACAAGCGGCGTAAACACAGCACCTGCAAACGACGCAGCGCGGTGGCAGTTGAAGTTCTATTTCTATGATACACTTGGAGCATTGATCGGCGGAGTGCCCTTTGCAGTCAAC
>JANNUB010000014.1:0-4094 GCA_031394795.1 Ignavibacteriota bacterium
TCTTTTGGCGGGGCGAAGAATCCATGACTTGGTGAAAGTGGATTCTTCACTCCGCTTCGCTACGTTCAGAATGACAACACTACAAACATTTTCATGTAAAAAGGGAATTCGTATGCAAACACAAACCGAAACACTGACCGCGCCACAAGAGCATGTGGACTTCCTCCCCATCAACGGAACGGACCACGTCGAATTCTTCTGTGGCAACGCGAAACAGTCGGCGCATTTTTATCGTTCGGCGTTCGGGTTCAAGCTCGTCGCGTATGCGGGACCTGAAACGGGCGTGCGCGAACGAGCGACGTACGTTCTTCAACAAGATAAAATCCGTTTGTTGCTGACGACGGCGATGTCGCCCGACCATCCCATCAGCGAACACGTGCGCACTCACGGCGACGGCGTGCGCGACATTGCATTGTGGGTTGACGATGCGGAGTCGGCGTTTATCGAAACGACGAAGCGCGGCGCTCGCGGCATTATGGAGCCGACTGTTTTCAAAGATGCTGACGGGGAAGTGAAAAAGTCTGCAATTGGGATTTACGGCGATACGGTTCACACATTCGTCGAGCGGAAAAATTATCGCGGCGTGTTCATGCCTGGCTACAAAACGGTTGAAAGCGAGGATATTGTCTCTCGTCCCGTTGGATTGAAGTACATTGACCACATGGTCGGCAACGTTGGCTGGGGGCAGATGAACACGTGGGTGAAATTCTACGAAGACGTAATGGGCTTCAAGATGTTTAAGCACTTCGACGACAAAGACATCAGCACGGAGTACTCGGCGCTTATGTCCAAGGTGATGAGCAATGGCAACGAGCGCATCAAGTTTCCCATCAACGAACCCGCGCACGGCAAACGCAAATCGCAAATCGAAGAGTATCTCGATTTCTATCGTAGTGCGGGCGTTCAACACATCGCGATGGCGACGGACAACATCATTGACACCGTCACGAAGTTGACGAGACAGGGCGTTCAGTTCCTCCGCGTTCCCAACACCTACTACAAAGAGCTCACAGACCGCGTCGGAAAGATTGATGAGCCGATTGACGAGCTCGGCAAGTTAGGCATTCTCGTTGACCGCGACGATGAAGGCTACATGCTTCAGATTTTCACAAAGCCAGTCGAAGACCGCCCGACGTTGTTTTATGAAATCATCCAGCGCAAAGGAAGCAGAAGTTTCGGCAAGGGAAATTTCAAAGCGTTGTTTGAAGCAATTGAGCGAGAGCAGGAGTTGCGAGGGAACTTGTGAAATCAGTTCATTAGTTTGTAGAGTTCATAGAGTTTTTTGAGTTATCGGATTTATGACAAAGATTATTCCGAGGCTCTCCAAGTCGTAAATCAAAATAGGAGTTTCAATGTACCCGCTCAAAAAAGGTCTCACCACAAAACAAGCGCATGTCGGCTTGCCACAAGGAACGTTCGAGGAAGAACACGGACGCAAAGGCTTTTCAGGAAAAGCCTCGCACATGTATCATGCAAATCCGCCAACAGGTTGGATTCGCTTTGAAGGAAAGCTTCGTCCGCATTGCATTGATTGCAATAAGCTGGAGCCGACTGACCAGCGCGATGCGAAAGGCTCTCCCGTCGCGTTTCTCGGCAACAATGACGTGACCCTTTTTGTTTCGCGTCGTGCTGAACCAATGCCTTTCTATTATCGCAACGCTGATGGCGACGAGTTGTATTTCGTTCACCGCGGCGAAGGAATGATTGAAACAGATTTCGGTCCGCTGGATTTTGAGAAAGGCGATTACATCATCATCCCGCGTGCAGTGACATACCGCGTTATTCCGAATACGAAAGACAATTTCTTTCTCATCATTCAATCGAAAACGGAATTTGAGCAACCTGATAAAGGCTTGATCGGTCAGCATGCGTTGTATGATCCGGCTGTCATCATAACACCGGAGCCGAAACCAAATCTCGACGACAAGAATGAGTGGGACGTTCGCATCAAAGTCGAAGACGAGTTTACGACAGTAACGTATCCGTTCAACCCCATGGATGTTGTCGGATGGAAAGGCGATTTGACCACGTGGAAAATCAACATGCGCGACATTCGTCCGATCATGAGCCACCGCGCTCACCTACCACCGAGCGCGCATACAACGTTCGTTACGCAAGGCGCAATCGTATGCAGTTTCCTCCCGCGACCGTTGGAAGAAGATCCCGAAGCGCTCAAAGTTCCCTTCTTCCATCGCAATACTGATTACGATGAGTTCATTTTCTATCACGATGGAAATTTTTTCAGCCGCGACAATATCACCGCGGGAATGGTGACGTTGCATCCCCGCGGCATTCATCACGGTCCTCATCCGAAGGCATTGAAGAATCAATCAACCAAAACTCACACTGACGAGTACGCGGTAATGCTCGATGGGTTGAATCCGATTCACGTGTTGCCTGCAGGTGAAGCGGCGGAGTGGAAAGAGTATTGGGCGAGCTGGATGGAGAAGAAATGATTTTTCATTGCGGATTGTGGATTTCGGAATGCAAGCTCTTCAATTCGCAATTGACAATCCGCAATCCGAATTCTCCTAACCCCGAACCTTGAACCCGTTGCGTTCTATGTCAACCTTGCCTGCCGATCTGCTCGAGAAGATTCGCAACGCACAAACCGTCAACGGCATCCCACCGTCCGAGCCGATGGTCCCGTACAAAAACATCGGCGAGCTTCTTGTCGCTCAAACAGAGAAATACGAAGCGAAGCCCTTTCTCATTTTCTACAGCGATGAAGGTTATCGGAAGGAATATTCTTATCGCGACTTCTTTGAGGAAGTCTGCAAGACAGCAAACTTTCTTCACGCGTCGGGCATTCAACTCGGCGACCGCATTGCTACTGTCTCGTACAACCACACTGACACGGTCATTCAATACTTCGCCGCGTTCATGCTCGGCGCGGTTGTCGTCCCAATCAACGTCGGCGAAGATGATGAACGTATCGCGTACATCTTGAGTAACTCGGAAACGAAGTTGGCGTTCGTGCGCGACCAGTTCGTCGAAAGAGTCAAAGCGATCAAAACCAAAGTTCCATCGCTTCAAACAATTGTTCAGTCAGGAAAAGTTGTTTACTCCTCGCTTCATCATTTCAATTCCGAAATCAACAAACACTCAACTCGCTTCACACCAGCGAAACAACCTTCGCACAGCGACGAAGCCCTCATAGTTTACACTTCCGGCACAACGGGCTTGCCGAAAGGCGTTGCCCTTGTGCAATACAATCTTCTCGTTGACGCGATGGCGATCGCCGAATGGCATCATTTGTCCGCCGACCAGCGGATGATGTGTGTCTTGCCGATCCATCACGTCAACGGCACAATCGTCACGCTGGTGACGCCGCTCTATTTCGGCGGTTCCGTGGTGTTGAATCAGAAATTTCACGCCGATAAATTCTTCGAGCGCATCAGCGTTGAGCATGTACACGTCGCCAGTGTTGTGCCGACGCTCCTCCAGTTCCTCCTTCACACAAATCTCACGATGGAAGCGTACAAGGTCTCCCACTTTCGTCATATCATTTGCGGCGCGGGTCCGCTCACGGTTGAACTCGCAACAAAGTTCGAACACGAATTCAAGATTCCCATCATTCACGGCTACGGACTCTCGGAGACGACCTGCTACTCGTGCTTCTTACCGATTGAACTTGCTCCGGCGGAGCACAAACGGTGGATGTCGAAGTTTGGCTATCCATCCATCGGCGTCCCACTTCCCGTCAACAACATGGCGATTCACGATACGAATGGAAACGAGTTGCCCGAAGGCGAGAAAGGCGAGATTGTCATTCGCGGGCACAACGTGATGAAGTATTATTTCCAGAATGAAGATGCCAACGATAAGACATTTGTTTTCAATTGGTTCCGCAGTGGTGACGAAGGATTCTACAAGTATGATGAGATGAATCGAAAGTTCTTCTTCATCACCGGTCGGATCAAAGAACTCATTATTCGCGGCGGTGTGAACATCTCGCCATTCGAGATTGACGAAGTGCTGATGAACATGCCCGGCGTTCAAGCAGGCATCGCAGTCGGATTTGAGAACGATTGGTACGGCGAAGAAGTGGGAGCATACGTGAAACCGAAAGACGGCGTGCAACTTGCCGAACA
>JANNUB010000512.1:0-1864 GCA_031394795.1 Ignavibacteriota bacterium
CATCCCCGCCCCTTCTCCCGGGGGGAGAAGGGAGTTCAGCGGTCTTCGCCAGTGCGGTCCACACGGCAAGATTCTTTCGTGTCAGTAGCGTAATCGGGGTGCTGCGCACCGGACTCGGTCCTTGTGTGCGCTGCGCATCCATCTTTGGCGCTTCCAACCGAGTCCACACCACCCGGCCCGCACGGCACAGATCGTCAAGCCAGTGCGGCTCGTACCCGGCAACCCGCGCCGGGATCAGTTCGGTTTCCCACGAACCGGCGGCAGCCTCGAAACCCTCGAGCTGGGAAACCACCGCCGCAACCGCGTCCGGACCTTCCATGCGTTCGCCGACATGCTGCCAGTCGAACAGGAAGGCCATGTAGTCCGCGGCGGAAACCGGCTCGATCTCCTGCCGCAGACGCTTGACGGTGTAACGGGTGATGCGCGCCAGCAGCCGGCGCTCGCACCACTCGGCGCCGCCTTCCGGCGTGAAGCTGCCGCGCATGACGAAACCTTCGCCTTCGAGCGCAAGCAGTGCGATGTCGACGTCACTCACCGGCACGGCGATCGATTCAGCGAGACCTGTTGCAGTGACCGGACCCAGGCCTTCGAGGCGGCCACGCACGATTTCCACCAGTGCTTCCTCGCGTGACCAGGCCTTCGCATATTCCGCTGGAACCCCTATCGGTGGCATGACGCATGCAACGGGATGAACGGCATTGAACTCGGGCAGGCGCTGCGCGGCGACTACAAGCGTCGCGCTATCCGGTTGACCGGCCGGCGCTACCCGTGTGATCCGCTTGTCGCGGATAAGCTCATCGAGCAGCGGCGTCCATTGCGGGTGCCGCGCGACTTCCCGCGTTGTGAGCAATCCCAGCCAGCCGAGCGCATCGTGTAGTTCGTCCGCCGATTCAGCTTGCGGCCAAGCCTCTTCCCTGACACGGGCGATTGCCTCGGGATCGAGCCGTCCGATATCCGCCGCGCTTTCCGGATCGAGCCAGCGGCGGCTGACCACTGCCTGCGTGCGCCGCTCTTCCAGAGGGGCATCGTCGAGGAAAGCATAGGGCCGGGCCGACAGGATTTCGAGCGCCAGCGGCGACGGTTCTACCAGGTCGCGGGTTTCAATTTCCACTTCGCCCTGTTCGATCGCGCGCAGCAAGCGCTCGAAGCCCTCGATGTCCATCGCCTCGAACAGGCAATCCTCGATGGTCTGCTTCACCAGCGGGTGGTCGGGAATCTCGCGATCACCGACGATGTTTTCCAGGCAGGCGATCTGGTCGGGAAATACCGCGGCAATCAGATCCTCCGCTTCCATGCGCTGCAATTGCGGCGGCACCTTGTTGCCGCCGCGGAAGCGCGGCAGCGCCAGAGCGATGGAGGCGTCCCAGCGCCAGCGTGTCAGGAACATCGGCGCATCGAGCAGGGCCTGGATCAAAATCGTGCGTGCGCTGTTGGAATGCAGATAGCGCGCCACTTCTTCCAGCGGAAAACTGTGCGTGGCCGTCAACGAAAGGATGATCGCGTCTTCCGTCGCCGCAGCCTGAAGCTCGAAATTGAACTTGCGGCAGAAGCGCTTGCGCAGGGCCAGCCCCCAGGCGCGATTGATGCGATTGCCGTAAGGCGAATGAATGACAAGCTGGGTGCCGCCGCTTTCGTCGAAGAAACGTTCCATGACCAGCCGCTTCTGAGTTGGCAGCAGGCCCAACGCCGCTTTCGCGCCTCCCAGGTAGTCGACAATTTGCGTGGCAGCATCCGCCGCGATGCCAACTTCCTCGACCAGATAGTCCAGCGTGGCCTGGGCGTTCGGCAGCCGAGCGTCGACATCGGCGCGCAATCTCGATACCGCGGAGGAAACTTCGTCGCTGCGCGCCGGTGCCTCCCCGAG
>JANNUB010000534.1:0-7691 GCA_031394795.1 Ignavibacteriota bacterium
TAACGAATTCGGCAAGCGGCGGTTCTTCGTCGGTGAATGGATGTTCCTGTGTCGTTGGTGCTTTGCTCAATTCTTCATGGAGAATGCTTGCACTTTTTCTTTCACATTGAAGAAACCCTTGTGGCGCGGAAGACGGAAGTCGAGCGCGGTGCGTCGCGTCTTCAAACGGGATGTTGTTTGCTTGAGAAATGTTTTTACTTCTTGTTCCAACATTGTCGTAAGATGATTCTGTAGTGGCACGACATGTCGTGCTGCTACAGCTTTCTCGAGCTCTGCGAAAATGAGAGTCCCAACATGGCCCATCCAAGGATAAACGCAACGCCGCCAATTGGCGTAATCGCACTGAGCCATCGAATATCCGTCAGCGTCAACGCGTAGAGACTGCCGGAAAACAAAATAATACCGCCTACGAAACACCAGCCCGCGATAACGGTACGAGGCTCTTCGCCGTACAATTTCGAGAGAACGCCAACCGCGATTAGCCCGAACGAATGGTACATTTGATAGCGCACAGCAGTTTCATACACGGCCAGCATGTCGGTTGAGAGAACGCCCTTCAAGCCGTGTGCGCCGAACGCCCCTGCCGTGACTCCGACTGCAGCGAAGAGACAGCCAAGTGTAAAGAATCTATTCATTTGAACATCGGCGGATGTTGAAGATGAAACCCCGTCGCGTCTTGATATTTTTTCGCGAAGGCGAGAAGCTTCCCTTCATCGAACAAATTGCCGATGAATGTTATGCTCGTCGGTGTTCCTTCGGCAGTGAAGCCGTTCGGCACGACGACGCACGGATGCCCAGTGAGATTCGTGAGCAGCAAATTTCTTCCATCAAGCGACGGTGCGATGTACACATCAATCTCCTTCAACAGCTTTGCCATCTCTTGAATCAGCATCCAGCGGACGCGATTCGCTTGAATGTATTCGACTGCGGGAATGAATCGCGACGAACGGAACGAGTTGGGCCAGGCATTCTTGATTTGGCGGACGAGCAGACTGTCTTTCCCGCTTCTCGTCAGTTCATCGAATGCGGCTGCGGATTCTGCGCTGAGAATGATGGAAATGTTTTGGCTCGGCAGTTTCGGCAATTCAATCGGAATCAACTCAACCCCCATCGAACGGAGCTTGGCGACCGTCGCATCGTTCTGCTCCTTGTTTGTCTTTGCAGAGTCGAAATCCGTTTTCAAGTATCCGACTCTCAGCTTGTTGAGTTTGATGTTCGGCTGGTAGTTAAACGGAACATCGTACAACGTTTGATCGATATTGTCCGGACCATGAATCGCGTTGAAGACAATCGCGCAGTCTTCAACAGTCCTGCAAATCGTTCCAATCTTATCCATTGACCAGCTCAGCGCCATCGCGCCTGTTCGACTCACGCGTCCGTATGTCGGGCGCAAACCGGTCGTGCCGCAGCGATTCGAAGGCGAGACAATCGAGCCGTACGTCTCCGTGCCGATGGCGAACGCCACGAGTCCCGCCGCGGTTGCAGCGGCAGAGCCTGCGGAGGAGCCGCTCGAGCCTTGATCGAGCTTCCATGGGTTTTTCGTTTTGCCGCCGAACCAAACATCGCCCCACGCGAGTTCACCCATCGTCAGCTTTGTGACGAGCACCGCGCCCGCTTCTTCCAGCCGCTTGATCACTGTCGCATCTTCATCTATCGTCTGTTCTTTGTACGGAACGGAACCCCACGTTGTGCGAATGCCTTTCGTCGCGAGCAAATCTTTCGCGCCGTAGGGAATGCCGTGAAGCGGCCCGCGATATTTTCCGGCGGCAATTTCTTCATCGGCACGTTTCGCTTGTGCAAGTGCGAGCGATTCGGTCAGCGTGATAACGCACTCGAGTGTCGGCCCGTGTTTCTTCAATCTCTCCAAATGCATTTTCGTGAGTTGTGTTGAAGTAATTTTTCGAGATTTGATTAGCGATGCAAGCTGCCCGACAGCGGAGAAAGCAAGTTCCTCGAGATTTGTCGGCGCCGACACTCTGCCGACGTAACTCATCGTGAACGGAATCTTCTTCGTCTCGAATTTCATTCCGACGGGAATAGGGTTGAAGAGAATCGCGGGAGGGATGTTGTTCGGAATGTTGACGGCGCGAATCGCTTCGTAGTCTTTGAAGTTGTCGGAGAGATCACTCAACATCGAGTCGCGCTTCGCATCGTTAAAATGCAAGCCGATGAGTGATTCGGCTTCGGCGACCGTGTGCTTGGTGAGCGTCGGCTGCGTTTGAGCTGACAAACGCGCAACGAGAATGATGAACAGGAAGAGACAAAGCGTATGCTTCACATTTACCTCTTTGAACTAAGATGCTATTTGAGTGATAACAAATACTCCGCCGACGACAAGACCGAGGATTCCTCCGAACAAGACTTCCCGCGCCGTATGCCTTCCCAAGACAATTCTGGACCACGCAACAGCGACGGCAAGCATCAGCGCGAACAATGCAAACATTGGCTGCATCAAGAACAGAACGCACGCGACAAAAATGCTGAATCCTGTATGCAGCGAGACCTTGATTGTTTTGTTGAGACCGAATGCGATACAGACGAGTACGAGAATTGCCGTTGTTCCAAGCGCAATGGAGCGAGGCACGGCGGCGACCCACGAAATGATTGTCAGAACACCGAGAAGCGCGATGAGCATTCCGTAGAACTGGCTTCGATGATTCTGGTCGGAAACGTCGAGATTGTTCCACATTCCTTTTCTGACTTTGAGAAACGTGAAGATCGCCGCAGGTATAATGACGACGCCGAGCGCTACCGCCTCGGCGATGATTGCTTGTCGCGGAGGAAGGAGGCGATACGCGATCAATCCCGTAAGAAGCGGCATCAGTAAAAAAGGATGCCCAATGACGGAAATCCAGCGGGCGATGTTTAACTGAGATTGGTTCACTGCCGAAAGGAGCATGGATCATAATAACGAAATAAAAAATCTGCCGCGCAGCGCGGCAGATTTCACAAACGACTCGATCGTCGGTCGAATCAACATGATCCTCCTAAAGTTATGAGCGAGAGGAACAATCACGCGTTCGACTTCACCATTGCAACGACCTGTTGCGCCTGCTGATTGTTGAAATCGAAAGCAATCTTCTTGTAGTTGACAAGGTCAATGATTGTTCCGATCCAGCAGAGGCCAAATGTGAGCAAGTAGAGAATTCCCATCCCTACTTGATCGGTCATGAAGCGCTGGATGCCGGCAATGCCGAGAAAGCCAACAATCGTGACGAGCAGGATCGTTTGCGGGTCGCGGCGGCGGCTGCGATACATCATCGCGAACTGCTGCGCCTGCGGGTCGGAAAAATCTTTCAGCAAGCCTTGCAGGTACATCATTTCTTCGCCCTCAATTTCGGGAAGTAGCTGCATGATGTTCGGCATGGTGGTTTATCCTTTCGATGGTTGGTGGTTGGTTGACCCTAAACCCTGAAGGGTTTGTGTGTGGTTTGAGCCATATTAGTTTTTGATGAAGACAACGGTCTTATCAAAGTGATGATTCGATGAACGATAATGACAACGGCAAATATTCCGAGCGGATGTTCAGCAAAGGACTGCATAAAGTTGCCGTGCAACAGCTGCGAGACGGAAGCGCCAAGTCCGCAACCCGGGCAAAATGACATGCCGATATTCTTCAACACACAGAACGAGAAATGGTCCGCTGCGCTCGGAGGTATCAACGCGAGATAAGAAAGTCCGCTGCACCAGAACAGGAGTTCAACTGGAAATGTTTTGTGAAGCGGTCGAAGGATTTGCATTGACGTGTTGGTGCGAGTGCGAGTGCAAGTGCAAGATAGCGACGAAGATGGAGAAATGCAAAACGTTCTCTTGCAACAAAATCCCTCAATGTCTATATTGAGTAAGCAAAAAAACAAAGGGGTGGTAGCTCAGCTTGGTTAGAGCGCCTGCCTGTCACGCAGGAGGTCGCGGGTTCGAGTCCCGTCCGCCCCGCTGGAAAGCCTGAGTAAATCAGGCTTTCTTTATTTGTGATGAAATACTCAGTGTACATCATCCAGAGTGAGAAGGATGGGACGTATTACGTCGGACATTCGCACGATATTGGACTTCGTCTTACTCATCACAACGAAGGATGGACACGCTCGACAAAATCGAAGCGCCCATGGAGATTGATGTATTGGGAGGAGTATGAAACAAAGTCCGAAGCGATGAGGCGGGAAAGACAAATCAAGAGGATGAAGAGTCGGACGTATATCGAATCGCTAATTCTGCGCAAGACTTGAAGTGCTTCCCGCGGAGCAGGAGGTCGTCCCGACTGGGTCGGGAAGTCCCGTCCGCCCCGCAAAGAAAGCCCGCCGCAGGCGGGCTTTCTTTTTTTTGACAAAGTTGCTCAATTTGCTCAATGGTGTGCATCGTTGAGTAATCTACTTCCGGGCGAGTTGCGCTACTTGCCACTTGACGAACTCCTCCATCGCCACCTTCGTAATGAACCCGGGAGATTCAATGATCTGTTTGAGCAGTGCTGTCTGTTCAGCTTGATCTTTTTTCAGATGCTGTTCATAGTATCCCGTCGTTTTTAGGAAGACAGTTCGCATCGTCCCTTCGCCTGCAGGCGGGGGAGCGGTGAACGAAATCTTAGCCCAGTCACCGACGTTCGGCATCGAGTAGTATTGACCATCAACCGCGCTGATAAGACCGCCAATAGATTCTGATTCGCTCGTTTCAACAGATCGTGCCGAAATCTCTACGGGATGAACCTTCTCAGCGACTTCGTAGCTCACACCGACGTGGTCAATCGTCCAGAATCCCATAGGAGGATTCAATTGTATCACCAACGAATCGCCCGTCACATCACTCACATCAATCGTTGTCACACGATCTTCAGTGGCGAGCGGACCTTGTCCTCGAATCGTGCCGCGATGAACCCACGTGTCGCCCTTCTTCACCATCAGCTTTAGATAATACGACTCTTCACGTTCGAGAAAACGATAGAGCTCTTTGTATGAATCGCTCCCCGGTTGGAGCGATGCAAGCCAATCATCAACTTTGTCTCCCCGATATTCCAGCATCTTTGTTATCATGCTCGAACCCCACGTCGCCGTTCCTATGTGATGAACGATTTGTGCCTCCCTCGCTCCTCTTGGTTTGGGGAACGTAATGGTGAGATGATGTCGCCGAGGAACATCTTTCAGTGTGCTTGCCGTAGGCATGTGTGTTTGCCATGCAACTCTGTCGCTTGCATTGAAGAACTTCACCAGGTCGGCGCCATGCTCGTCGCTTGCGCTTGTCGCGTTCCGAATATTTTTCACAGCGAGTAAGTTACCGGCCGCATCCGGGAACACTGTTTCGTTGTCTGGATGATCGGCGACGACGAGTTTCAACTCATCAAGATGTTGGGTTTCATCCAGTTCGTTCCGGACAAGAATGTTGTAGTTGTCATTCGTCGGTCGCAGGTGTTCCAGACGCGAAACGTCCGTTCTCGCCAAGCCGGGACAGATTGCACCGCCAAGCGGTTCCGCGTCGAAATGAAATTGCTTCCCATCAAACGAATAAATAAATGGGCAGGACTTTGGTGGGGAGACGAGAAGCGCAATCAACAGGATGCCCCCGAAGATCATCGGAATGCCGACAAAAACTGCCAGTGCCGTCATGCCCGGATCGGTTTTCCGAATTTCAGCGCCGAGAATTTTGTCTACTTCGACTTCGATAGGTTCTCCCGCTTCCGTAACGCCGGCAATCACCTTGCGTTCTCCAACAACCCTTCTCGCGGTGGTATCAATATCGGTTACTCTTCCGGTTGTTGTCATTATCTCGGCAATGAGCTGATTGGGCGCGTTCAGAAAATCTTCTTTGGAAATCGGCGCAACGTCAATCGTATAGATCTCTTTCGTATCGGAAAGCGGAAGAAACACTTCTTTGCCGGCAATGTCTTTGCCAATTATTGCCTTCATGGAGTCGAACCTGCCGCCATGAATGTCGAAGGCTACTCTTGTCTTACTGTGCAAGACTTCGACTATTCGTCTTCCCACAATTCTTTCTTGGCTCGTCAGCGCGGCCTTTGCCGAATAGGCGTAAGCAATTTTTGAAAGAGGCAAAGAGGAAGTGTCGCCGGCGGAATTCCTTACTATCAAGGCGGCTTCCGTAGCAACATATTTTCCTCCAGCAGAGTTGAACTTCACGATGTTGCCATCTCTCAAAACTACCTGAACGATAGCGTCGCTTGTCAGCGCAAGAAAATCAGGTGAGATAAGCTCGTTTGTGTAGCATCCGAGTATGTAGTTTGTAAAGGCAAGCAAAGCGATTGTTGCGGTGGTCCGGCGTATCATGGCTTGGTCTCCTTGATATTGTCTACAGGGACTTCATAGGATGTCGACGCCAAACATGATAAGAACTTGTCTGGAGTGTCGGCAGTAAAAGAAGAATATGTCGCAAATGCAAGAACCAAAGTGTTCGCTCATTAGCCAGAGAAAGAGGGGCAAACATTTTGAATTAGCAGAAGAATGAATTATTTTGCTACGCAACTCAAAATCACCACAATTCTTGAGGAGGAATAATGATCTATCCCGGCGAAGCAACAACCGGCGCAGTGCAATCAACACAAAGCGGACTACAGTTCATCGACGTGACGGCTGGAAGCGGCGAATCGCCGGCGACAGGAAAGAAGGTGACTGTTCATTACACGGGATTCCTGACCAACGGAAAAAAGTTTGATAGCTCTGTTGACCGTAACTCGCCATTTACGTTTGTGATCGGCTACGGGCAAGTTATTAAAGGATGGGATGAGGGTGTCGCGACAATGAAAGTCGGCAGCAAGAGAAAGCTGATCATTCCTGCCGCGCTGGGATATGGAAAGCAAGGCGCGGGTAGCGTCATTCCGCCGAACGCTGAGCTTATTTTTGATGTCGAGTTGCTTGAAATTGGATAGGCAAGGAG
The DNA here is from genome assembly GCA_031394795.1 of Ignavibacteriota bacterium. GTDB lineage: Bacteria > Bacteroidota > Ignavibacteria > UBA10030 > UBA6906 > CAADGV01. Next base: position 6,874 of record JANNUB010000534.1, read on the forward strand.
AGATGGTATGAAGGTCTACGACCTCGTAGAGGGAAGAGTTCTTTTTGCATTCGTTGTCATATGTGCGACGACAGTTTCATATTCACAGGAAAAACGATTTGGGCTCGGATTGATTTTCGGCGAGCCGACCGGGGTAAGTGGAAAGATGTGGACCTCGGAGCAGAATGCATTGGATGCCGGGTTTGCGTACTCATTCAGAAGAAGAGGGTATTTGCACTTGCACACTGACTACCTGTGGCATTTCCCGAATGCGTTTCATAGCTCGGAACGGTTCGTACCCTTTGCAGGCATTGGCGGCCGCTTGGCAACAGGCGGCGGCGCGGGAATCTTCGGCATGAGAATCGTCGTCGGACTTTCCTGGTATCCGCGCAATGCGCCGTTCGAAGTTTTTGTCGAGTTCGCCCCGATTCTTGATCTCGCGCCCGCGACCGAAATGAGTGGGAATGCAGGAATCGGCGTGCGCTATATCTTCTGATCCATTTCTGTTCACTACACCGGATTCCTGACCAACGGAAAAAAGTTTGATAGCTCTGTTGACCGTAACTCGCCATTTACGTTTGTGATCGGCTACGGGCAAGTTATTAAAGGATGGGATGAGGGAAAAGCGCAAGCTGATTGTCCCGCCGGCGCTCGGCTATGGATCTTCGATGTCGAGTTGCTCGACATGAAGTAAGCAAATAAAAAAGCGACCGCATCCTGTTCACCGGATGCGGTCGCGGTTGTCCTGATTACACGTGGCTGCGGGATAATAAGGCAGTAATCGCTAGTTACACGTTGGGTTTAGTTGGCACTGGTGGGTGTTGTGGGGGTTTAGATTT
>JANNUB010000542.1:0-2366 GCA_031394795.1 Ignavibacteriota bacterium
GTGACAATCGCGCCGTGAGGTACTTCGACGGTTTTCTTACCGCCGGCGATCGCCTCACTGATGGTCTTTTCGGTGATGAGGATTTTTGCCATTACTTTTTCGGGATTGCTCCGAGTTCGAGAATTTCGATTCTTACCGGCGCGGTGCCATGGGTGATCAACCCGATTTCCATCGCCGCCTTGAGAGAAAGATCTATCACCCGATTGTCGACGAATGGTCCGCGATCGTTGATGCGTACCACAACATTCCTGTTATTGTCGAGATTTGTAACACGCACGCGTGAATTGAACGGAAGGGTACGGTGAGCCGCTGTCAACGTGTTCATGTCATAGATTTCGCCGTTCGATGTCTTGCGTCCATCGAACTCGTCGGCATAGTACGAAGCAATACCATCAAGCTGGCCATCCCACTCTATAGCCTTGGACCAGCCGGCACACGACGAAATTCCGAACACAAGTCCGAACACGAAAAAGAATGCGAGCGATTTTATGACTACGTCCATCCTCACATATACTCGCTCATCTGTTTGCGCTTGAGATAGTCGGCAATATCCTTCACCTCTTGAGAGCGTCCTTTCTTGCAAATCAACAAGGCGTCGCCGGTATCGACGATGATCAAATCTTCCACGCCGATCGTGGCAATCAGCTTGTCCTGAGAGTAGATGAAGCAATTCGACGTCTCTTTGTCGATAACTTTCCCTGTGATGGAGTTGCCGTGTTCGTCTTTGCCGGACATTTTGTAGACCTCATCCCACGACCCGATGTCACTCCAGCCAAAATTCCCGGGAATGATATACACATCAGCAGCCTTCTCCATCACGCCATAATCTATCGAAATGCCCCGAAGAAGTCCGTACGCCTGATCGAGAGTCTGCGGATAGTGCGAACTCCCTATTGTCTTCTCAATCTTTAGGAGCTCTGCATACAGTTCGGGGAGGAAATGTTCGAGGTTCTTCAAAATAGCGTTAACCCGCCACACGAACTGGCCACTGTTCCACAAGAAATCGCCGCTGGCAAGGAACTTCTCCGCAATCTGGAGATTCGGTTTTTCTGCAAACGTCTTTACCTTGAAGACTCCGCGCAAGAAGTACGGACTATGTTTGCCTTCATCATCATATTGTATGTAACCGTATCCGGTTTCCGGATGTGTGGGCGTAATGCCGATCGTGATGAGGCTGCTCGACTCGGTTGCAACGTCAATGGCGAGCTTGATAACGCGCTCATACTCCGCGTGATCCTCAATCACATGGTCGGACGGCAGCACGATCATGATTCCCTCGGGATCCAGCCGGCGAACATGCAAAGCCGCAAGGCCGATGCACGGTGCGGTATTGCGACCGATTGGTTCTATGAGAATTTTTCCGGGATCAACGCCGACGGCTTCAAGCTGTTTTGAAGCGAGCGCCTTTTGTGTCTTGTTTGTTACGACAAAAATGTTCCGAACATCGGTGAAGTGCTCAAGCCTCTTCACGGTATTCTGTATAAGTGTACCCTTGCCGATGATTTCAAGAAGTTGTTTTGGTGATTTCTCTCGACTGCGCGGCCAGAAACGAGTTCCTACGCCGCCCGCCATAATGACCGGAAAAATATTTGCCATCTCGCCCTTCGATAAGTTCAAGAATCAGTATGGAATACAAAAGCCCTCTCCCGCTTCCAGACGGGATAGGGCTTTGCCTATCATGATAAGTCTGCCATCAACCTTTCTGGCTGATACGCAATCGGTTGAGTGCACGCGCGAGGGAACCATGAGCGCGTTCGAAATCAATTTTTTCTTGCCTCGCACGAAGCCGTTCCTCGGCGCGCGCCTTCGATCCTTGTGCACGGTCCACATCTATGTCCGGGGCGTTTTCCGCAGAGTCGGCGAGAACCGCAACGTGATTCTGTTTGACTTCCACAAACCCACCGCTCACAGCATAACGCGCATCATCCCCATTTTTGTTTTTCACTTTCATCTCGCCGACCTTGAGAGTGGAGAGAAACGGCGCGTGGTCACACAGAATCTGAAAACTCCCCATCACTCCCGGTGCAGTCAGACTTGTCGCCTCGTCTTTGAAAACGATTTTCGTCGGTGTGATGATCTCCAGCTGAAATGCTTTTTCGTACATGGTCAGTTCTGCACCGCTTTTGCAACTGCTTCTTCAATCGAGCCAACCATGTAGAATGCATTCTCCGGCAATTGATCGTACTCGCCGTTGATGATTCCTTTGAAGCTGCGAATCGTGTCTTCCAACTTCACGTACTTTCCTGCCATGCCGGTGAACTGCTCCGCGACGAAGAACGGCTGCGAGAGGAAGCGCTGGATCTTGCGGGCGCGGGAGACGATGATCTTGTCCTCTTCCGACAGCTCGTCGATGCCGAGGATGGCAA
>JANNUB010000591.1:0-12686 GCA_031394795.1 Ignavibacteriota bacterium
GTCGTACCAGAAATCCACGTCTCCGCCAAAGACCGAGAAGTCTTCATCTTTGGAGCCGCCTTTGGAAGCAACCCCTTTGTAGAAAAAGCCACCCAGCGTAAAGGAATTATCAACATAGAACTCGGAGGTCTGGCTCTCCGCTCCCTCCGTACCGCCGACTTCCCCAAGTCCTCCGATTTTGTATGTTACCTTGCCAAAGAAATCCTTGTCCGGATTGATGTCAGAAATCCCCTGCCCATTCACCACACCGACACGGTACGCGAACCCACCGCGCTCACCAGCACCATTGCCCGCACCCCAGAGCTCTAAGCCAACCTGTTCGTCGCGGAACCTCCACCCGTTGCGACTTCTGAAGCTCGCGATGTTGAAGTGATTGCGGGTGAGCCGCAAGCTCGTTGGCGTCGGATCGGCATGCACCATTCCCGCCCTGATGTGAAAAGCAGGACTCATATCGAATTGCAGCGCAAACGGAAATGCTATCACGGTTTCATTGGCCTCGTTTTCCACCTCAACTTCCCCGAAGAATGAGAAATCCTCTCCAATCGTTCCGGCATAGAACAACTCAAACTCATGCGGGAGCTCGAATTCCCACTTCACACCGCTCATAGCTGCGTAGTTGATTCGACCGATCGCCTGCAACGATAACGGCGATGTCCCGGGAATATCGGCGGGCCAGATCGCATCCGGCCATACCCTTTTGTAGCCTTCAGATCCTAAGCTTACCGGTTCTTCCTTCGTCATCTCGGGATCTTGCCCAGCAGGATACCTGTAGCCGTTGTTCCTGAACGCCTTCCCGAAAGCATTCAGCATTGGGAACGCGTAATGGCACGTACTGCAACTGGTTTTATATTTCCGGGCAAACGACGGAACGCTGTAACTCTCTTCCGTGAATACCACGATGAGAAACGCCATAGCCAACAAACTGAGAAGCAACTGTTTCATGACAAACCTTCTATGCAAGTGGGTGTAGTTTTGAATTCGTGATGTTCTCACAAACTGTAAGACAGAACAAGATAGATGATGTGTGCCGAATACCCCGGCTGTCTCGCTCCGAGAAACACTGCACCCGCTGTACCTGGGTCAACAGGAAGCATATACGGCTCCATCACGTCCTGGTTGAAATACGACTCGGTGTAGCCTTCAAACCGGTACTCAACTCGCGGAGTAAATTGTTCGGTGAGCCGGTAACCGACTGAAGCTCGCAACTGCCGAAGAATGCTTCTCGTATCCGGATAGTCTTGCGCGGTGGTGACAAGAAACCGCGGGTCTGCGGGATTGCCAAGCGCTTTCGTCGCTACGGTGCCCTTGGCATCTGAGTAGTTGAAGTCAAGTGAGAAATCAATCTGGTCTGGCACTACAGCCCAATTCACACCGAGACCAAATGTGTTTGCCAAATCCTTCAGGTCGCTGCTCCAGTCGTTATTCGTTGTGTCGTTCGCCCGCGTTGTTCCCACTTGAGGCACTCGCTGCCTCGACTTCATTGCGTACTTGAAGTTTTCTGTGGTGTAGCTTGCATACAGCCCAATGTCATACGTCGGACTGAACGAGACATCAAATGATACGTTGTTCGAGTTGTTCTTGCTCAAGCCGTATGCAGATTCTTTGAAGTCATCATTTGCCAAACCAAACGAGCCTGTGAAAGAAAGATTATCAAGTGGCGTAATCTGCGCGAGGATGTTCGCCCGGCTCCTGTCTCGAGTCGCAAGGTCGAACTTTCGCAATTCCGGATGCTGCCCTAACGTTCCGGCAGGTTCTCCCGCGGGAAATGCTTCATGTGCAACTTCTTCCCAATCATAGTGAGGTGTCTTCTTAGCGCCAACAGAGTACGAAGTTCTCAGGAGAAGCCACGAGCGAGGAGTATAGTCTATCGACGCTTTATAGATGTTCTCATTTGTCTTTTCCGCATCCCGGTGGCTCCGGTCCCAATCCTCTCGTTCGTATCCCGCCTTCATCGAGACATCACTTATCGGGCGCACTGTCACATCGAACGAGAAATTTCGTTTCTTGTACCCAATCACAACATTACGCCGCTTCACGGAAACTATGCTGTTGTCTGTTTGAACATAGCCTGGAAAGATGAGGCTGGGAGTTTGGTTGTTATAGTCGAAGGACCGGTAGCGTGCGCTGAACCATACCGAAGAAAAGAAGCGATTGGTCAAAGTGAAATTGAGCAGCGTTGTACCGACCTTGCCATTGAGGCTCGCTGCCGGCAGTGTCGGGCGAGTTCTCACTGTATCGAGCAGCGTGTTGATGCTGAAGGGGATAAACTTGTCGTTCTGTCTCCGCCAGCCATAGGAGATGGTGGTCATCAACCGCGTATCAAAGGGAAGGTTCGCGGCTCCGGCAAAGCTCACGTTGTTCGCGGTGTTGTTTGGATAGAGATCGATCCTGCCTCGTGAGCCTGCGCCGATCGCGTCAATCTCGCGGAATGGATTGTCCCACACAAGAACGTCTACGTTGTTGTCAAAAATTGACGTCGAGAAGCCGAGCTGGACGTTCCAGTCCTTCGCAGCATATTCGAAGTTTGCTCTCGCTTCTTGTGTGCGGTACTCCGTTGGCTCGAGAAGTTCATCGGGATTGAAGCCAAACGTTCCACCGTACGGTTTTGTGCCGGACCTTCGCTCGTTGGAGTATTGCAGCTTGATGTCAAGCTCTTCCGTCGGTGAATAGCTGAACGTGGCTTTCCCCTTTTCTCGATGCGACACAACCGCTACACCACGAGCAGTGCCGAGCACTAAGCTGGTAATCGCAGCAGTATCGAACTGAACCCCAGCGACAGTGGGATTGATGTCTGTGGTGAGGATTGTTCTCGCTCTATTCCGAACGATAACGGGCATGGTCAGTACGCCGCTTCCTGTACCGCCAAACACTGTTCGCGCGGTGTTAGTGTAGTTGTGAGGAATCTGGTCCCAATCCAAATCCAATCTGAATTTTCCCCGCTCCCACCACTGAACAGCAAATCCCTGATCCCCTTGACCGACATTTGAACCCCACAACGAAGTAGAAGTGTTGTAGTCGGCGTTCATAAAGTTGAGGGAGAAGGAGTTCACAAACAGTCCGCCTGGCAGTTCTCGATACTCTGTAAATTTCGAGGAGCCTAACGATCCGTTCAGTTGCCGTCCGCCGAGTTCTGCCTTTCCATCAGTAACGAACTGCGCTGAAACTCGCGACGCAGAGCAAAGCGCAAGGCTCGATGCGATGAGAATGAAAACAAAATGTTTCGTCGTCATATGCTTGATCTCCAATTCTAATAATGACTGCTGAATCACTATGTTCTTATCTATGGAATCTCACTCCAGATGGGCTGTTCGAGCCGTGAATCTGAGAGTGACAGTTCTGACATGAACGGTTGAACGCAAAGCGAGCAGTTGCAAGCTGAGGCTGCGTCATATGTCTTGACTCGATGTGGCATCGTTGACAAAGTCTCGGACGATCCACCACTAAGAGCTTTTCATGGTTGGAGCCATGCGGCTCGTGACAGTTCGCGCAATTTTCTGCAACAGGTGGATGTTCCCAAAGGTACGGTCCGCGTTTGTCGGCGTGACACTTGTAGCAATTCTCGTTCACAGTTGCTTCGATGAGGAGTTTCTCGTTCGCCGTGCCGTGCGGGTTGTGGCAATCGCTGCATTTAACTTTTCCTTCTCGAAAAGGCATATGAGACGACCGCTGCATCTGCGCCCTGCGCTGCTGGTGACATTGAAAGCAAGTCTCAAGCTCATTCACCTTCACAAAGAGCTTCTGCGGAGACGCCGGCTCCATGATTTTATGACAATCAACGCATGCGAGATTCTTCGATTCGTGTGTACTTCCTTTCCAATACAGCCGAATTCCTTTCTCATGACACTTGAGACAGGCGGCATTTCGCTCCTGTGTTGGTGTCGAAGCGTCCTTCGAAAACCGAACGATCGCTTCCGGATCTCCATAGCTCGCCGCGTGATTCTTTCCGCTGCCGTGACAGGTAGAGCAGACGATAACTTCCGATGTGCCCTTTCGTGTTGCATCCGCGCCGTAGTGTGGGTTGGTTTTGAAATGTTCAGTGACGATGCTATGACAAGTTTCACAGTTGTTGTCGCCCAGCATAAAGTCCGGCACAGGTGGTCGTTCCGTGCTTACGGGCTTTGGTTCTTCGCCCTCTTCCGGGGTGAGACTTCGCAAGTACGCGACGAGGTCGTTGAGCTCAGCATCCGCTATCATCCCGCGCCAGTATGGCATTGAGAGCGGAGGAGTTGGACCGTGTGGATCAGCCTTCTTCACAGGCGTGGGACCTTTGATGATTCTGTCTTTCAGATCCGCGTCTTTGAAAGCTCGTGACGTGTACGTGAGCGCATTGACCGCGCCACCTGTCGCTGCATTCTTGTTTTTCACACCACCCGACCCTTCATTGCCGTGACAGACAAAGCAGCCGTATTTTTCAAAAACCAACTTCCCCCTTTCCGCCGACTGCTGGTCATCCGCAGACTTTGAAGTTGACCTTGGCAGTGCGAACCCGGCAAGCACGACAAACAAAGCAGCGGTTGTCGAAATAGCAACCAATGTTTTGGAAATAGAAATTGTCATAGTGTGTTCTCCGATTTTGTTCTCGCTAATGCTTGTGAATGGTAACATCGTTGAGATGCAAACACTTCCTCACTGCCTCACGAAGTTTATCGAGGTCCAGCGGTTTCAGGAAGAAATAGTCCGCGCCGTAGGCTTTGACGTCTTCCTCGCACACGCTGTCCGGATAGCCGGTGATGACAATGACCGGGACATCGGGTTGAGTTCCTTTCATCGCCATGAAGAGGTTCACGCCCGATTGGTAATTCAACCGGATGTCCGTGATAAGCAGATTTATATGATGATGCTCGATCTTTTTCATTGCTTCCTGTGTACTTCTTGCTGCAAGCATTGTGCAGCCTTCGCTTTTCAGAAAACCTTTGAATGCAGAAAGGATGTTCTCGTCATCGTCAACCACGAGAACTTTTGGTTGGTGCAACATGATCTTCCCTCACGCTACGGCACTGTGTTAGTCAAGCATCGTGCCATGCCGAAAGGAGAACATAGCAGGCAAAAACAGTTCACATTTGGGGGACTTGTTAACCCTTTAAGGAGGGAGGAAAGGAAAAATGCCAACCGAGGCTTGGCAGTGTGACAAGCGTGTGTTGGCATACAATAGGATGCGAGCGGGAGATCTGCGACAGGCTAATCGGGCAGACGGGCAAATCTTGTCTGACAGTTCAGATTGAAGTCTGGGGTTTTCCTTCAGTTATGATGAACGCCGACTCGGTATTTGTAGTTCTTTGGCGGTACTGGTAGAAGACCGTTACGCGACAGCAAGTCCAATGAAGAACCAGTAACTCCATCCTCAAGGTAGGGAAGAATTTTGTCTCTTCGGCAGCGTTCGAATGTAGATAATCACATTACCGATTTCATGTTCGTTCAACAGACATTCCGCCAGTTGCTGCACATGACGCTCCTTCGCCACATGTGTCAGTGCAAGCGAGGAATGCTCTTCCCATAGCAGAGCCACAATGATGAGGAAAGTGGAGATTCCCAGCGAAGAAGACATGGCATGGACATTGCTTAATTAAGAAGTGGTTGCTCCTTTGTTGGGGGGAATGTATTTTCTAAAACAAAATGGGGAAGGAAGAATCACAATGAGTAAACATATATTCATCTGTGCAATCGTCGGCGTAGCGGGAATGGTGGTAGGCTGCGGCGACAGCACAAGTCCGTCTACACAGGCCGGCAATCTCTCGTTGAGCGCAGGCTATTCCATGTCGCCGCCTTCGGCATATCAGAAAGTTGGTGTAGTTGCAGCGGCTGATTCAATAAAGATCAGCCGTGCTCGCTTTTCGTTGCGGGACATTAAGTTCAAAGGTCAGGAGGATAGCCTCAACTACATCACTTCACCCTTCATTCTTGAGGTGAATCTTTCCGGGGCGCTCCAGAATGTCGCCGTTGTGAATGTTCCGTTTCGCACCTATCGAAGAGTTGAGTTCGACGTCCATAGGGTAGAGTCTAGCGATCTCACCGGACTCCCCGACAGCGAACGGGCTCGGTTTGCAGATTTTCTTGCAGGTGAACGCTACAGCATCATTATCAATGGGACGGTGTACCTGAACGGCGGCGGTCCCCAGCCGTTCGTCTTCCGCTCAAAAATCGACGCAAGACAGAAAATTGACATGGTTCCCGAACTTGGTGTGAGTGAGACTTCGCCCGTTGCCAATGTCACCCTACTTCTCAGCTCAGCCAACTGGTTCCTCAACCCAGGCGGTGTGCTGGTTGATCCTTCAAATATTGAGAACGAGTCGCTGATCTCTGAAAATTTGAAGAACTCGATTCGCGTGTTCAAGGACAACAACAAGGACGGCTCGAAAGACAACTGATGACCTGACCCCGGCCCGCGATCTCTGAATAAAGAGGCGACCATGTGTCGCCTCTTCTATTTCGGCAGCATTCGAATGTAGATAATCACATTTTCAATCTCATTCTTGTTCAGCACGTCTCTCCATGTTGGCATCTCAGCAGATTTGTCCACGGACGCTCCACCATTACTGATGACCTTGAAGAGATGATCATTCGATAATTTGCTCATGAATGCGATGTCGGCGTGATTTGCCGGTGGGGGATTGAGCATGAAACTATGTAACCCATCGCCTTCACCCGTCTCACCATGGCAGCCTGTGCAGTAGGTCCGATAAAACTCTCTTAGGCAGCTCAAGAAGATATGTTCTACAAACCTGATAAAATATCATTCATTGGCGATGGCGTATTGGAAACCAACAGTAGTAATGCATTAAGAGAAGGCGAGACTTCCTAGCGTATAGCTTGCTTCTTGAAGAACCTATTACCTTCGATAGGGCTTTGCGTGAATCTTATGCTTGTTCATCAGCCGCTGAAAATTCTGCCGAGTCATCTTCGAAGTCTTCGCTGCCGCAGTCACGTTTCCGCGATGACGGCAAAGTTGTTCGTGAAGGAACTGCCGTTCAAACATTTTGATGAGATGGTCGCGGGATTTGCTGAAGGCGGGACTGATGATGGGAAGGGAAACCGCCTTGTCAGAATCTGAAGCCGTTATCTCACCGAGTGCATCCGGCAGAATCACCTCACCTCTCGTCAACATCACGGCTCGCTCGGTGAGGTTCTCAAGCTCGCGCACGTTGCCCGGATAAGCATATGCTTGCAGCAACGCCATCGCTTCATCCGAGAATCCTCTTACCGCTTTCTTGAGCCGGTCGTTGTACCTCGACAGAAAGTAGTTGGCAAGTAAAGGAAGATCCTCCTTTCGCTCCCGCAAAGGCGGCACGTGAATCGCAACGACATTCAAGCGATAAAACAAATCTTCTCTGAAATTTCCTTTCTTCACTTCACGCTCAATATCTTGATTCGTTGCAGCGATGAACCTTCCCTTCACGTGAATCGGCTCGTTCCCGCCGACTCGCTCGAACTCCCTCTCCTGCAGAACCCGGAGAAGCTTCTGCTGCAAGTGCGGAGAGAGATTTCCGATTTCATCCAGAAAGATTGTCCCAGCGCGAGCGATCTCGAATTTCCCAAGCTTCCGCTCACCGGCGCCGGTGAACGCACCTTTTTCGTACCCGAACAGCTCCGATTCCAACAACGTCTCCGGAAGGACCGTGCAGTTGATTCCGACAAACGGCTCGTTCGCATTTGCACTATTGCTGTGAATCGCTCGTGCAACAAGTTCCTTCCCTGTTCCGCTCTCCCCGATGATCAATACCGATGTATGATTTGGTGTCGTGGAAACCGACCCGATGAGCTTGTAGATCTCTTGCATTGCCACGCTGTTTCCGACAAGCTCGTAACGATGGACGATGTCTGCTTTGAAGGAAGCGCGTTGTTCGGCAGCGACCCCAACGAGTGGGGAGCTTCGTGTGCTTGCCAGTGCTCGTCGCGTCACCTCTCGAATCTTATCCACATCCAACGGCTTCGTGAGATATTCAAACGCGCCAAGCTGCATTGCTTTGATTGCAGTCTGCATCGTGCCGTACCCCGTAATGATGATGACCGGCATGAATGGGTTCTGCTCTTTGATTCTCCTCAGCGCGTCCAGACCGTCGAGCTTCGGCATTGTGATGTCCATGAACACAACGTCGGGCGACATAGCTGAAATTTTTTCCAATCCCTCCTCTCCGTTCCTTGCCACGATGCTCTTGTAGCCCTCCTTCTTGAGAACCTCGCGGAAGGCAAAGAGGATTTTGTCATCGTCATCGACGATGAGGATTTTTGCAACATCACTTTTCATGATCGCTCACCCCGTTGGGTAACGACAAGTAAATGCTGAACGTCGTCCCGCGTCCTTTCTTGCTCTTCACCAAAACAATCCCTCCGTGTGCGTTTACCGTTCGCTTCACCATCGGAAGACCAAGTCCCGTGCCATTTGTTTTTGTCGTGAAGAACGGATCGAAGATACGAATGAGATGACCACGCTCAATGCCGCAGCCTGTATCACTAATCTCGATCAACGCGCACTCGGAGCCTTTCCTCAGCTCGATCTCTTTGCCGATTGGACTTGTCTCACTCTCAACACTTTTCACAATTGAAAACTCATGAAGTGTTTTAGTCAGACGCATTTTCTTTGTCAGAATCCGAATCTCCCCCTTTCGAGTTCTTTGACCGTCACCTCTACGAGGTCGCCCGCCTGCCGGACGGGCAGGTAGACCCTCAAAAGCTTGCGCAGCATTCAACAGAACATTGACGAACGCTTCTTTCAGGCGGGACGCGTCAATCAACAACGCGGGCAACGTCGCGTCGAGCTTTTTCGTTGTGACAATGCCATGCTTGTTGATGTGGGGCTGTGCCAATACCAGACTCTCGTTGACAATCGTGTTCAGACGTTCGACTCGGAACTCCATCGGTTTCGGACGCGCAAAGTTGAGCAGCTCCGTCACTATCCCTTCCATATGACCGACTGAGTTGAGGGCAACGGCAAATGATTTCTTATCGGAACGTCTGAGACGCTCTGACTCCTTCTGGAGCTGCATAATCATTTTCACGGAGGTCAATGAGTTCCGGAACTCGTGCGCGATAATAGAAGACATCTCCCCGACAGCCATGAGCCGCTCCGTGCGGAGGAGTTGTTCTTCAAACTGCTTCCGCTTGGTGACATCCGTGATGATTTCAAGAATCGAAGTGACCTGCCCATCTTCCTTCACGGGAATCGCAGTGTGCTCAATGAACCGTTCGTCTCCTTTGCGGTTAACGGTGCGATCAATGTGGCTCTTAGTTCCGCCGCTGAGGAGCGCTTGCTTGCATACGCACTCCTGACAAAATCCATCTCTACAGAAAACAGCCCGGCAATCCATCCCGCGTACATCTCCGAAACGTCGGTCGGTTACCGCGGCAAACGTAGCGCTCACCGTTTGAATCCGCAAATCTCTGTCCAATAGAACAAATGCGCTCGGGACATTATCGAGGATGACTTGCAGTTTTGTTTTTTCCTCCACAAGCTCATGCGTGCGTTGCGCCACCATTTCTTCGAGTTTGGTGCGATGCTGCTGAATCTCTTTTTCGTGTGCTTCAAGCGACGCAGCCATGGAGTTGAATTGCTCCGCAAGTTTTTCGATCTCGTCGTGCGTCTCGACCTGAAGACGGTGCCTGTAGTTCCCTTTCGCAATGACCCCCGCGCCGCGCCACAATTCTGCAATCGGTCGCGTAAACTGCTGGGTGGCAAGCAGACCAAGTCCAATAGCGCTGCCGAGGAACAACAGCATGAACCCGGCAAATATCCAGGCAAACGAACGTACCGGTCCCAGAATAGAATCGCGCGAGACGCTCTCGAACACAACAACGGGAACGATGAGACCAGAAGAGGCTTGGCTTCCTACATTCTTCTTCGAAAAAAGAGGAGCATACGAGATTATTTCTCCAATCCCTTCCGTCAACGTTCCTTCATTCCCGGAAAGGATTGTTGCCGCGACATTCGGTGGATAATCGCGCTGAAGATTATCCTCCTCCCTTGAAGCCAACAGTTTATTCCAGTCCCTCTTCTTTTCGGAATGGTAGAGATAATGCCCATCACCCGCGACAAGAACAACCTTTCCGCCAATCTCAAGATGTCGCTTGGCCTCCATTATCTGCAACAGGTTTTTCCCAAACACATTTGCGATGAGAATGCCATGACGCTGCTTCATTCCAACAAGGGGCATGGCAAAACTGATGACGGGTATGCGCTCATTGGTTTGATTCACAAGCTCGGCAGGAGCAAACGCGATTTGATCTTGGGCAAGATCATCTGTGAGAAGACGATAAAAAGACTCGCGAGCGTGTCGAAGTTCATTCGTCGCGACAATGCGATATGCTTTCGCGGAATCAGCCCCATTCATGCATTCGACACGAAGCAGCTCATCTCCGCTTTCATCCACCATGCGGAGTTGATAGTAAATGCCTTTTGTCTTTGCAAAGGCGAGCAGCTCATTGCTGATGTGCTGAAACTCTGCGTTGTAATCGCTTCGGGATTCCTTCTTTCGGATGAAGCGTTCAAGGGCAGCGGAATGCCTCACCACGCGCAAATCAGACTCGATGCTCTCAAGAAAGTTCGCTGCTTTGCCCTTTATCGTTTGCACATCATGGCTGAGATTCTCAAGGGCAATTTCTTGCATGGTGCGGACGTTGGAAAGAATCCCGTACACTCCGACGAACGCAAGAGGCAAGATGGAGAGTCCCGCAAAGGCAATAAGAAGCTTGCTGCGGATGGAAAGCCACGGAAAAATTTTGTTGATATTTATCATCGCGCAGTAATCTAACAACTGTCCATGTTAACTTCATTAACGATGAGACGGTCATCCCCCGTGTCCAAGAACTCGTATCGAAGAGTGAAGGGGTAAATTAGCTTGCGAGGACTATCCTTGCGGAGCTTTGCAACTTCGAGCAAGCATTTGATCAAGCCAGCACTTTGAGAAAAAGAACTGGATGCGCCGATTCGTTCGACAAATCACGAGCGACGGGAACAAGAATCAAGTCGTCTGCCAGATAATGAAAATTCCGATGGTGAGTCATTCTATGATGACTTCTTTGATACCATCGGAATCTTCTATCATTGCAGTAGCGGGGACAGGACTTGAACCTGCAACCTTCGGGTTATGAGCCCGACGAGCTACCAATTGCTCCACCCCGCGATCATTTGGTACAACAATATAGACATTCTGTGCGCTCAAAGCAAATATCGGCGCCTGCAGATCGCATTTATTTCGTCACCACTGTTTCCTATTTCAACCACCCTTCTTTCTTGTACCAGTCCACTGTTCTGTGAATTCCTTCCTCGAGTGAGACTTGCTGCTCGAAGCCGAAATCGCGCTTTGCTTTCGAGTGATCGAATGTCCAGTAGTCCTGCACCATGTCTCGTGCCTTCTCGAAATTAATGAGAGCAGGTTTCAAGCTGAACGTGGAGAAGAACTCGGCAAACGCTGCGATGACGTAAATGCCTCCTTCAGGGATGCGTAGTCGGAGTGCGCTTCGGTTCAGCGCTTTTCGAGTGACTTCACCAATTTCTTTCCAGCCATAGACTTCTTTTGAAGTGATGAAGTATGTTTGTCCAACAGTCTTTCCACTCTCTCCTGCAAGAATAATCCCTCTCACCAAATCCGTTACATGAATCAGGCTAACATACTTCTCACTAAATCCAACCATCGGCTGCAAGCCCTTGCTCATCGTGCTGAAGAACTCGAAAATATCTTTGTCGCGCTGACCAAACACAGCAGGCGGACGCACAATCGTGATTGGAAGTCTGTCCATTACCTTTCGACAATCTTCTTCTGCCTGCCACTTGCTTTTACCGTACGTCGTCAACGGGTGCGCTGGAGCTTCTTCTGTAATTGGGATTCTACTACTGCTTGGACCGACAGCGGCTCCACTGCTGACGTGAACGAAACGCCTCAGCTGCGGATTGTGCTTGAGCGCGGCGTCGAGAATGTTCTTCGTCCCTTCGGCGTTGCCGCGATAGTATTCTTGTTTCGTTTTGGCTTTCGTCACTCCCGCGCAATGATAAACGTAGTCAACGCCGTTAACAGCATCGCGAAGAGCGTTGTGGTCAAACAGGTCGCCGTACACGTATTCAATCCCCTTTCCGTTCAGCCATTTGGTGTCGCTAGATTTTCGAATGAGGCAGCGAACGGAGTAGTTCTTTTGCAGGAGCAGGTCAACTAGATGGCTTCCGACGAAGCCGGTGCCGCCGGTAACAAGGGCTTTCATTTTCTCCTGGACAATTTGTGATGGATGAAGTGTACCCGATTTATTCGGTTTCGGTCAAAGGAGGCGTAATTTGAAACTGCAGTAGATTCCTGAAATCCGACTTAGGCGTATCCAGGAACATCGTATCAGCTGAACGGTGAATCTCGTACTTCTCCTAAGGAGTCCTTCGGACAAATCCGTATCAATATCCGTTCAACCAGTGTCATCCATGTTCCAACCATAACAATCTTTTGTGTCTTGGCTTTGCATCTCATATACGCTTCAAGTATATTGACAACGCAAATGATAGTCAATCCTCCAGGAGAAGCTGCTATGAGCGAATCCGCTCCCGCCCTTCATGAATCAAGGAACCGTGAATTGAGCACTAAGGAAAGAAAAGCCGTAGACCTGTTTGAAAAATGCTGGTCGTTCACCCGCGCCGATGAAATCAAAGCAGCGGGATACTATCCTTACTTTCGCCCAATCGAAGAAAATGAAGGTCCGGAAGTACAAATCGAGGG
>JANNUB010000609.1:0-19728 GCA_031394795.1 Ignavibacteriota bacterium
CAACGAACGAAAAGCGGCCGATCTTTTCGTCCGGCTCAACGCTCTCAAGAAGGAACGAGGGAACGTTCGTCCTCCGCATCGTGAGATACGTGGAAACAGGCGTCAACAAATCCGCCAACAATGTTCGCTCAAGCGGAATGACGTTGTACTGTTTGGTTAGCGTTAGAAATTGTTCGAATGAAATCATAAGAGCAATCTGAAATAAAAAACCCTTCTTGCGGAACCAGAAGGGTTGAAAAAACTCATTTCACTGGAAACAACCACTCATAGTTCGCGAGGGAAGGCATTTGTAAAATGCCACCAGCGCCAACAAATGAGCGCCAGTTTGTGCGAGTGGAACATCATAAAACTCGTTTGATGGATTGTTGGTTTCTTGAACCGAATTGACAACTCTGAACGGTCAATGGTCAATGGTGAACGTTCAATTGTCAATTCGGAATGCGGAGAGGGAGGGATTCGAACCCTCGATAGCCTTACGACTATACTAGTTTTCGAGACTAGCGCCTTCAACCACTCGGCCACCTCTCCTATTCAAATGATCTTATTTGCTTTCAACCAATTGTAACCGTCAATTGTCTTGAAGAACCTTTCTCTCGCCTGTGCTTCCGATTTCGTTAGATATTCTTCCGCGTAGTGAGCTGCATACGGCTAACGCCTTCCTCCATAAGGAGTCCCTTTGGGAAACCACTCGGCCACCTCTCCATATTTGAGAAACCTGTTTTTCAACAACTGCTGAAATTAATATAGCGAAACGACTTAGCGAAATCAATCAACGAGAAGAACCCGCAGTCCTCCTTCCATCGGACGCGCATCACTACTGCGAGCTGAATCGTCGAGCTTGCTCTTCTCAGATACATCAGCAGCACACGAACGAAAATGACGATGGCGATACTGTTTTCAAAGACCAGTGTGCGCACAACGGGTGTAAAATGTACAAGGCGCCTGTACATTACGCGCCACCCTCCGGCATGCCGCGCATCAGTTCGGGATGAGTCACGCTTGTTACGTGTCATTCATTCGTAATCCTACCTTTTTTCGGATATTCTCCCTCTTTTCGTCACTTGAGACTGTGACAAGTAATTTTGGCACGTAAGGTGAAACTTCATTCCCCGTGAAGCAAGAAATGAGGCAGAAGAAGGTTCTCCTCCCGACGACCCCCCCCGGAAAAATCCCTAATCTCATCCCCTGTTCATTGAGGTTGCTGCATCACGAATGGATTTAGTCACAATCACAATCATAAACAGGTGGGACACCCATGATGAAGGAACAAAAACAATCCCCGGATCACGCATCATCACTCCATCCGCGTTTGGCATGGATGATTTGCTATGACGAGACAGGAAGCGCGCAAGAGGTATGCAGGCGCTTCGGTATCAGTCGCAAGACATTTTACAAATGGCTGAAGCGCTACCGCAGATCCGCAAGCGATACGAAAAGCCTGCTTGACCAGTCGCGTCGGCCACATCACTTCCCGAGCGCAACGCCGGAATCATCCGTTCAATTGCTGAAGCGTTTGAAGGATCAAACGGGGTTCGGTCAACGCCGGTTGAAGGCGATTCTGCAGGAGAAGCACAACATCACGATCTCCGAGCGAACAATCTGGAAAATCCTGAAGCGGTTGGACCAGCAAGAGAACGTCACTGGATTGACGCCCGGTGCAGAGATGCGCGGCTACGGGCAATCGGCAAGCGCATAGCACAGCAGTAACAACGAACGATAACGGAGCCATCCCGTTTGAGCGGGATGGCTTCGCCGCGTATGGAGGCTCCTTTCCGGGATGCGCAGACAGATCATACTCCGAGCCTATGCGCGGCACAACATTTTTCCGCTGAAGCGCGTGGTATATTTCCACGTCGCTTCATCCTCACAAGGCGACATGCGAGTCCCCCAGGATACACTCTTCGAAGTTCCGCTCCGGAACACTTTGTACACACAACAACAAACAGCCACAATGGAGTCTGCTATGGGAGACTACTTCCGTAATTTGAACAACCTCGATCCGCACCTCAATGCACTCGTCGTCACGAAGCTGAAAGAGCTTCAGCGGCGCAACGGCAAAACGCAAGTTTCGATTGATGATCTTTCGGAACATGACGAGCTTCAGCTACTGCGCGAATATTGTTTAAATCTGTACAAGGAATACCGCACGCTGCGCACCATGTTTTTGGAAAACATGCACGAGCCTGCTAAACGCGAATCGTTGAGCGACAGAAGAAATTGATTTGATGCGCCGCGTGTACACAGATCGTTTCCTCGCGACGTGCGCAATCTCATGAAGAGAGATTGTCACCGGAGAGGCTTCCTTCTTTGCTTGCAATACGGTATTCCACGTAGTATCTTATGCTCAGTTGTTCCCCCAAAAAGAATATCCCACGAATTATTCACTGATGTTACTCAAACCACAAAAAGGATTTGCCACGAAGGCACGAAGTTTTTTTTGAAAAGGGCGATATGAAGGGTTTTCGTCAAACATCTACTGGTTTTCTTTGTGCCTTCGTGGCTATTGTTCTTTGGTTCTGCGTAACATCAGTTATTCAATTTCATTCATGACAACATTCGGAGGAGCAATTATTATGCGCTCGGCTTTTACAGGGGCTTTGATGTTTCTTGTGGGACTTGTTCCCGCGCTGGCACAATTCCGTACACCGACGGTGGACGGAGTGATCGCCACAAACGAATACGGTATCCACACGAATGGCGCAAACCAGT
Organism: Ignavibacteriota bacterium; assembly: GCA_031394795.1. Lineage (GTDB taxonomy): Bacteria > Bacteroidota > Ignavibacteria > UBA10030 > UBA6906 > CAADGV01. The sequence continues at coordinate 2,710 of JANNUB010000609.1, forward strand.
ACACAACCGGTGGCGCCATTTGGTACATGACCTGGGACGCCAACAATCTGTTTATCGGTGTGAGCGGGACAAATACCGACGATGCGGTTGTGGTATATATTGACGTCAACCCGATTGCCCCTATCAACGGCGGCAATAACGCGGATGGGGCGATTGTCGGACAGACGTACAACAACACGAACTTTGAGGCTCTTCCTTTCCGCGCTGATCGTGTCGTGTACTTCAAGGATGGCTTCACAGAGATACGAAGCGCGGCAGGAGGCGGTTGGCCATCCGTAGCGACAAATGTCGGATCCTATGCAAGCGTACCCGGCGTGCGAGAGTATTCCATTCCCTGGGGATCACTCGGCGGGCGACCGGCAGCGTTTCTCTGGTTCGGATATGTCGCGAACGCAAGCGGAACGGTCTATGGCGAAATGCCCCCCGAGAATGCGGAAGGCTCTATAGGAACTTCTGCCCGTTACGAACGCTACTACAACGTCGGCGGAACGGAGGATGCCAACAGCACGTGGCCCTTCTCGCGGAACAGTTTAGTTTTCAACCGTACGTCCGATTGGAATGACGCGGGAAATCTTAATGTGTATGACTTTACAATGAACGCGCCGGGCAGAACAATTACCCGCTCAGCAAACAGCGATTCGTGGATCATTGGGAGCAACCTCCACATTGAAGCCGGCACGGTTTCGTTCGGCAATGCATATAGCTTCGCAGCCGTTGATTGCGATGTTCTCATCGGCGTGAACGGCACGCTTGCCCTTTCGTCGAATGCCGAAGGCGGTCTGATCGTCCGGCGCCATCTTCTTCCGTCGGGAACGTTTGTAACGAACGGACGCCGCGTACGGTTCGAAGGCGGACGCAATCAAACCATCGGAGGCTCTCCGGTGTTCGACGAGTTGATGATTTCCAAAACCGGAGGCATGGTGACGCTCGTTCAGGATGCGCGTGTGAACGGAACACTGACTCTTGCTGCAGGCAAGATACAGCTCGCCAATAACAACAGCCTCACCATCGGAGCGCATGGAAACATCACGGGCGCGCATGCGGGTGCGTACATCGTGACTCTCGGTACAGGCGTTCTCAAGCGCGACAGCGTCGGAAATACGCCGATCACCTTCCCGGTCGGAACCGAGACGTCCTTCAATCCGGTGACGATCTCCAACAACGGCGCACCGGATGAGTTCCGCGTCAATGTCAAACCGGAGTTTGATGCTCCGCCCAGCGACCCGTCGCGCGTTGTCAACCGTCAGTGGAACATCGCCGAAGCCGTTCCGGGTGGAAGCAATGCGACCATCTCGCTCCAGTGGAATTCCGGAGACCAGGGCGCGCAGTTCAATCCTGCAAATCCCGTAAACATGCTTCGGCATGACGGCGTCCGATGGCTAACCACTCCAGCAACAGTCACGAGCAATGGCCCGTACACTGCAACTGCGAGCGGATTCTCGGACTTCAACAAGTTTACTGTCGGAAATGCCGGCGCAACCGCTGTGGGCGACGACGGAAACGCGCCGGTGGTGTTTGCACTGCATCAAAACTACCCGAACCCGTTCAATCCTTCTACTGAGATTCGCTTCTCAGTGGAGAACACGAACCGGGCGACACTCGATGTGTACAACACGCTCGGACAGAAGATGGCAACGTTGTTTGACGATGTTGCACAGGCAGGCTCACTCTACAAAGTTAAGTTCTCAGCCACGGGACTCGCGTCAGGCGTGTACTACTATAAGCTGACAAGCGGAGCGAAGAGCGAATTGAAAAAGTTGATCCTCATGAAGTAGGCATCATGAGGTAGGATACTGAAAGGGCGATCATATGATCGCCCTTTTTTTTGCCGCCTACAAGTCGTGAGCCGCCACGGCCAGCCCAAACAACGAGGCTATCTCACTTTCACGAGTTTCTCGGTCGAAGTAATAACCTTGTTGCCCGCATCTGCCGCAACCTGGTAGAAATAATACCCATTGGCAACTTCATCCCCATCGTCGTCCCTGCCGTCCCAAAAAATACGGTTGAAGCCGAGATGAAGCTCGTATGGGGAAACAAGTATTTCTCGAATTTTTCTGCCGGTGACGGAGAAGATTTTCAGCCGAAGCTGTTGCGGAACTGCCGACCCCGTGAGTGTGAACGTGAAATACGTTTCCCGCTGGAATGGGTTCGGGTAATTGAGGACGTTGAGCAGCCGGGATTCCGCCAAGACGCGAACGAGCACGGAACGCTCGAGAGAATCAACCTCACCGAACGAATTCTGTTGCAGCACCCGCACTCTCAGCTCATGATCGCCGTCCGCTATTGCGGACTGCATCGTCAACTCCGTGGTGCGCTTCGCCAGGGCGTTGGACCAATGCTCTCCCAATCTGCGTCCGTCAAGATAGAGCTCGATTCCCGTCACGCTCACGCCTTCGAATTCTTTCGGCTTGACCAGAAGCATCGGCGTGGGAGAAATATAGTCGCCGTCCATCAGCTCCGCTCCGTCGGCAAAGACATGAATGTCTTGCGCGACCGCTCCCGGCGGTGTGACGAACGAATAGTACGCGATGTTGTTTTCCGCTACGAGGTCTTTCGCTTTCTTTGCTGGAGCGACTTCTATCTGCAGCGTTGGACGGCGCGGAAAATTCGTTGTCGAGAAAGAAAGAATCACGGTTTGGGATTGATTGACGTCGATCGCACCGACAGGGGCTGATGCAAGCTTCCGCGCGCGGTTATTCCTATCGAATATCGAAACAGCAACGTTCGCGCTGTCACTCAGCCTGTAGCCAATGTTGTGAATGGCGATGGAGAGATTATACACGGTCGGATCATCCGCGGGCATGATCGTGTGGACGCTCACTGCAAGATCGGCCGGTGGTGTAAGGTCGAGAGTCCATTCACGAAACGTGGGAGTTATGAGAGCGTCGCTGCTTGAGAGAAGAGCCGCAGTCCGCAGACTTTTGTATCGCTCACCCGACGTAATGGAATTCAGGAAATCCAGGTTGACCAGCAGGCTGTCCCTCGGGAGGATACGAATCGTATCCACGGTGTTGTCCGGGCGGACCCCAAGAAACGCGATACGCGTCTGCGTTGCAGGCAAGCCGCTCCACTGCCACCGGAACTCATTGAATGAAGCCGGGATGTTTACCGAACTTGTCTGTGAGCCTTTTGCTGCAGAATAGTAATTCGGAATTTGAAACTGCACAACAGCGGTGTCATTGGAAAGTATCTCAAGCGGCGGCATTCCCGGCCCGCCGTTCCCTTTTCGTCCAATGAACGCCCAGGATTGACCATAAACGGCCTGACGGATTTGCGTACTACCCAACGACTCAAGAGCGACGTAGAGACTCTCGGAAACATTCGTACGCCCATCAAAGATCACCGCAAAAGCGAGGTAGTTTCCCGCCGGTGTTGAGCGAATGAAATTCTTCATCTCGTCGGCATACGGCGGACCTCCAGGTACGCCGTGGGCGCTATAGAGCGGAAAGAATCGAAACTCGGTTGCGCCGGTGAACTCGTTCACCCGCACACCGATAAAGCTTGAGGCGACCTCCCACCAGTATCCCGAAATGGCAACTTGATTGGCTATGATCTTCGAATAGTATTCACGCTCCTGATTATAACTGAGACCGACAGAGCGACAATACACTGCAATTGGCGGATTCGGAGCAATCGTTATTCCTGAATCTGTCACAACAGCCTGGCTGAGAGTATTGCGCCGGAACTGCTTGCGAGAATACTCGCGCACTCTGGCAAGGGGGCTTGCGGGAATACTTGTTGCAGTTGAGAATGACGACACGACCCAATTCCCAAGACTCGAGCCGTACCGCGTCCGCGATCGCCAGAAGTACAGGTTTCCATCGGTCAGCGGCGGCGTGCCCCACTCACCGCTCACTGCTCCCGGAACTACGAATCCCGAGGCAATGCGAAACGGTGAATCGAACGTATCAACCGTATCCAGCTCGAACTCGTAGGAGTATCCCACCGAGTCCAACCCGATCGGGCTGGAGACGACGAGACGCTGAGTCCCCGGAAGAACGACCATGTTCTTCAGCGGTTTGACGACCGACAAGAGGTTTGCGTAAACATATTGATCAACTGATGCAATATTGTTTAGCTCATTTACTTCACCAATACGTCCCGCCGGATCCAATGTGGCGCGCAACGTATGCCTTCCAACCTGGTACATCTTGTCCCATCGTACGAAAACTGAATCACGATATCGCGTAGCCGGGAGTTTGAAACCATCGGGCAGAAGCTGGGTTTCGCCGGCAAATACATCCGTGAGAGTTACGCCAACACTATCACTCGGCACGAGGCCGTAGTTCTTCACGTCCAATCGAATCGTCACCGACGTATCATTCGGCGTTGGGACAGGATTCGATGATCGAATGTCCGTACTTGATATCGCAAGGTCGGGCTTCACGGGAAGCGCCAGCCGGGAGAGAGGATCGCCGATCAGCGGGTTGAGGTGGACGGTATTGGCGTACCCATTCGGAGAAAAACGGAGCAATCGTGTTCGCGCAATCGTGGTTAAAGCGCCGAAATCGCGTATGGTATCTCTCTTAGCAGCTTCCAAAAAGTAGTCCACAAGGTCGGTGCCAGTCTGAGCATAGCCAGTGGTGGAAGAACCCCAAGCCGCAATAGCGGCGCGGTTATCGGCAAGGACGAAATCCTCCGAAAGCATTACCGATCCAGGGTCGGCAAATCCGGCAATCCAGCAGCTTACGGAGGCAATGAATGGAAGTCTGCCATCGGTATTTTGTAGGTCTGCCGGCGGACCGATGTCGAGACTCCAGATTCGCCCACCCGAATGCCCCAGGAAGTTCACAAACCCGCATCCGTTGTTGATCGCCTGCTTCATAGGCTCACGGAGCCCACCATCGATATAGCTGATAGTGGTCTTGTCAAATCGAACGACGTTACCACCGACAGGCGCCGGAGCAATGTTCCGATTGATCAAACCCGTTGACAGATTTGCAAACTCCGACCATTCCGACGGATTGCCTCCCCCTGTAATGAACATAAAAGTCTTGGCCCAATCGCCAAGCTCGCGGGCATCGTATCCCGCAAGCTTGGGTACAATGCGCGCCGCCTGAGTCGAATCCCTTACCGGAATGCGTCCAACGAACATCTGCGCAAGCGCGCTCGTGTCGGGATTGAAGCACACAAACCAATTGTCTCCCGAGGGAACGCCATGTGCCGGAACAAAATTGAAACTCGCCGTACTGTTCAAGTAATTATGAAAGTCCCACGATGCGTCGCCGAACATCAGGAGATACGAGGGCCGGGGCTGCGGCCAGCTCTCGTACGCGTGTCGCAAGAAGCTCTTGAGCTTCAGAGCATTCATGACTCCATAGTTGAACTCATCATACACATCCTGAATGTTGATAGTCGCCGTTCGCACTCCATTATGATTGCGGCGGTACGCAGCAAGTTGTTGAGCAGCACTCAAAAAGTTCCTGTGCGTGATGACGATGTAATCTGCGCCTATCGTGTTGGCACGTATGTCAACGAATCTCTTCTTCGCAACAGAGGGGGAATTTCTTGCTCCACCCCGGCTCTGTACGAGGTACGTGTGTGAGCCGGAAAGAGTGTCTTTGAATGCAATCGTGTACCCTATCAGCGAATCGCCCGAGACAATTCCGCCATCGATCTTGCGTCGCGTCGTCAGATCAACGACGTCGATCAGAGAATTTGTAAATCCATTCACTTCTATGAGCGAAGGATTCGAGCCTGGAAACGCAGGAACCGTGAATGTAAGCTGATCGTTGATTGCTCTGAGCTGCCGGGGATATCGCATCTCAATCCAGTCGAGATAAAACTGCGCTTGACCGGTATCGGCTGATTGAATCGTCAACGTATCGAGGCCTGCGCGGAGATGGGATATACTCAACGTGGTGTCAAACCGACATTCCGCCCGCAGCGGGAACGTTCGTGTTCCAATCAGGGTGTCATTCAAATAGAATTGTACAGTATGGCGCGGTGGAGTATATTGGCTTTGAGCAATCGTTCCGAAGAGCCTCGCCCTCACATTGAATGTCCCGAGGCTATGCTTATGTTCAAGCGGAAGAGCGATTCTCTTTCGCACTCCCGGATAGAACCATTCATTGGGCTTCCCCCAACCCCAACCTTCGCCCGGGACAGCATCCAAAAGAGTAATCTCATAATTACCTGCTCCCTGATAATACCAGTTGTTCTCCTCGAAGTGTTTTGTCTCAAGAGTGGACACGACGATCCTTCCTTCGGTACCCGGATGAGAAACCCCGGCTTGAAATCTCAAACCGGCGGCGCCGCCCCATGTCAACCAGTACACACTTGTATCTGTCCAAAAGTCGGCGTAGCTCGTATCTCCGTAATTCCGATAACCGTAGAATTCGACACTCGTATCGGGGCGAACGAGAACCGGAACCTGTTGACCGCGAGAGAACAACTTCAGCGTGGGCACATCTATCAAGTTCCCGTTCGCGCCTGCGGAAACAAGCTGCGCCTTCGTGATTCTGTACCAGCCGTCTTCAGCTATCGGTATTCTATAATAATCCTTCCCCGTCTCGAACCAATCGCGCGAGGGGTCGGGGGCTGCATCACCAACGTTCTTTCGAACACGCCACCCCTTTGCTTGATCGTAATTCCAAATCAGGTGCTTGAATGTTTTTTCAAAGAGCGGATCGCTCACACCTCTCGCTGCCGGTGGTATCGGCATTGACCTTCCGTCCGAACTTCTCAGCGAGATCTTCAATGTCCCTGATACCAACCTGCGTAAACTTTTCGTAACGGGATTGTACTGATAAGGACTCAGCCTGATGGATGCTATTTGCTGGTCGCGATAGTTCGTCGGTGGATCGACCACAAACTGGCGTGAGGGATAGAGATCACTTCTGTCATATGCCGGAGCGCTTTTCTTATACTCCGCGACTTGTTCGTCTTTGTCGTTGGTGACGTATGTGGGAAAAGGAGCGACATCCTGCTGCTCAAGCGTTTCAAATGTGGGATTGAGAAGCTCGACATGCAGGCTTGCTCCTTCGGGCACTCCGAGCATGATCAGATCAACAGGCAGCATCGGCATGCCTGTGGGGTCGGAATTGTTTTCCAGATCGCCGGCGTGCGAAAAGAGGAGGTGGTCCCTTCCCTCAATCGCAATACGCGCCGGCATTGGAACATCCGGCTTGTAATCGGCGAGCCAGCCATCGGGCAGTTGGCTCTTGAGAGCAAGCCCATCATTCCCGCCAAATGCTGCATGAGCAAGTGCGACGGCGAATGTTAGGGTTCGGATTGAGATAATCGCATACGGTTTCATGTACCCCCCTCTACGCATCATTGGATGAACCTCGATTCACGATTTCCTCTTTCGCAACAATTGCAAGAAAATGTTCAACAAGAACGAGGGATTGCCAATCAAGTACCGCTTCCACAGACGACCCGGCTCCTGGAAAAACCTGAAGAGCCACTCCATGCCGTGATTTGCCATCCACTTCGGCGCCAGTCCCTTTCTTCCTGCCGTGTAGTTGATCATCGAGCCGGCAGGAAGAATCACGTTTGCATTCAAGCGGTGGAGATTCTCGCCGATCCAAAACTCCTGCATCGGCATCCCAAAACCGACGATCAAAATATTCGGCGTTGCACGGTTCACGAGCTCAACGACAGAGTCGCTTTCCCCACCTCTCTTTTCAAAATACCCGTGATGCGCGCCGGCAATCCGGATATCGGGAAAACGCTTGCGCACCCGCTCAACGGCTTCTGCAACATATTGTTCCGTGGAGCCGAGAAAGAAGACCGAGAATTTTTCTTTTTCAAAGAGCGCACAGAGTTCCCAGATCCAATACGTCAGCACCACGCGCGGCGGCAAGAAATGCCCGAGTATCCTGGCGCCGAGGCGAACACCTTCACCGTCGCAATATACGATATGCGACTCGTTCAAGAAATCGCGAAACCCACTATCCTTGCACGCAATGTTGATCGCATGAACGTTCACATATGTGTACACGTCCTTGCGCTGCTGCCTGACACTTTCCGTGATTGCCCGGCGCAGGCCGTGGGTGTCAATGACGTCAACCTGAACGCCCAGAATGTTGACCTTAGGCATCGGCAACGGTTTCTACAGCAGGCTCACGGGAGAGTAGTTTTTTCACGCTTTCAAAAACATAGTCGGGCGAAATCAAACTCATACACGAATCCGTCGGGCGGATGCACTTGCACTGATCGCAGGGCGAACACTCGACGCGCTCATAGTGAAACACGCCGAGCGCCCGTGTTGGCGCAGTGAGCTGCGGCGACGCCGGACCGAAGAGTCCTACCACTTTGATCCCAAGCGTCGAGGCGAGGTGCATCGGGCCGGAATCATTGCCGATAAGCAGGGCGGCATGCTTCAACACCGCGCTCGTTTCCAGCAGATCATCCGAGGGGAAGAAAAAGACGTCGTCCCGCTGCGCAAAACGGAGTCGCGACGATTCTAACTGCGACTCTTCCCCCTTCTCACAAAGAAACACGACATTGTAGTTGAGAAGCAAGAGGATTTTTTGCGCGAGCTGATTGAATCGCTCCAAGCTCCATGAGCGGAACTTCCAGCCGGAGAACGGATGGAGCACAACGTATTTCTTTTCCGGCAATTGATGTCGTGCCCGCACAGCGTTCCACTTCTCGGTGATACGGTTCTCATCCAGGTGAATGCGATGAAGCATACTTTCCGAAATGATGCCGAGCGCCTTGCACACTTTCAGCGAGCGCTCTTCGATATTTTCCAATCCGTAGAATTCGCGCCGGGGAAGCGTACAGCCAAATGCCTCGACGGGTGTAGATGCAAGATAGGGGGTGAGAGAATGGACATACGTGAGATAGCCCACTTTGCGCGGGGCGCCGCTTGTCATCGTTACAGCAGCATTGCGCTTCGGGGGACTCATGCTCAGCGCAAGATCCACCCTGAGCTTGCGCACGAATGCGACTGCCTTCAAGAAGCCCGACGCGGATTCCGGACGCCGCACTCCGTGCACTTCGCACGGCAACCCGGTCGCCCGTAGAAACGAAGCGTACTTTTCGTCCACGAGCAAATGAAGTTTGGCTCCGGAGAAATGCTGCGCCAGCAGTCGAAAAGAAGGCAGCATCGCAATCACATCACCCATGCGCGTCAGCTCAACTACGAGCAGTGAGCTGATCTCCGACGGCTGGAGATTTCTCGTCTTGCGAAAGTTTCCCCGGCGTCTCAAAAGAGCAATGAGAATTCGTAAGAGCACTGAATGACAGGATTAGTGATGAGTTATGAGTTCACTCCAAAAAGTCATTGCCCCGAAGGGATCACTTCGTGACGAGGTTCAAGGTTCAACACCTTGAACCCTGAACCGCCCTTCCTACAGCCAGCTTTTGTCCTGCTTTTTAAGAGTGGACTCACTTACTACTAACCCCAATTTATGTAATTGCTCCGCGAGTTTCAAATGAAGACGCCGCTCCGTCCGGAGTGAGGCATTCCCTCCTTTTTCCATCGCATCTCTTAGGCAAGATCAGCCGAATAGATTTCAACTCCATCCGGCGTGAGAACTTTCTCCGTAAGACGAGGACCATTGAACGCCAGCGTGAGATATCCGTGTGGAGAGAAATGTTTAGGGTCGCCTTCTCCGGCGACGTACTCATTCGGTCCGTCGAGAATCAAACCCGGCGGAACCATCGCGCCGGGGATCATTCTTCTTTTGCTTACTCTCACCCACGACAGACCGGGCTTCGCAGGGATCCGGACTCGTACGTCACCCGGCTGGAAGCTATCTCTCTCTTGCGGAACTCCGCCATGACCGATGAGTCGTCCGTACATTTGCCAGCTTGGGAGTTGATCATAAATGGTGCACCGATGCTCATGTCCCCAATACCACGCGAAGATTTTCTGATTCTCGAGAAAGGGTTTGAGTTTCTTGATCAACGCCAAGCCGTCCGTTTCCATGAGGGAGAAAGGTTGATGATGAGAAAAGAGGATGACCTTCCTGGTGCCTGCCTGATTGATTATTCTTCCGAGCCACACGACTTGGTCGGCAGTCAAATCAAAATCTTCATACGCCGTGTCGAGGCCGACTAATGTCCAGTCGTTATTCTGCAGCCAAAACGTGCTGGCGGATTGGCCGAATTGCTTGAGAACGAGATCAAAGTACCCATAGCCACCGGCGTACATCTCATGATTTCCGTTGAGTGCAAAACTCATGGCGTTTGTTTTTGGCCAGAACTTGAGGAACCGTTCTTGTACCTCCGAATCCTTTCCCGAGTAGTAGATGTCTCCAAGATGGATGATGAATTGGAATTTGCCGTCTCGTTTCACGGATGCCGCGATCACCGGTGCGCCGTACAGCCCTGATCCCCAATCACCAAACAGTGCTATTCTTGCGACATCCGGCATCGGTAATGGATTCTTGGGAGGTTTTCTCCACGAGTGTTTGGAGTGAAACAGCGTGGATATCCTTCCCCAAACCCAGCCGCCGATATCCTCGGTGTCGAATTGTACTTCCCGCGTTGCGCCGCTCGCGCCCACCTTCCGCGAGGAGGCACTCTCGGCAAGAACCGTTTGCAATAGCGATGCCATCCGGCTTTGTGGAGCGAAGAAGACGCCCTTCCCTTTTCGCTTTTCTTCATCCAGCAACAACATCGCTTCATTCAGCGCAGCCACAATTTTTTTCGGCCGCTTGATCTTCGGCTCACCTCGGGCGGTAATGCCACGCGTGACTTGCTGCACTTTGCCCAACAGGTGTTGCGCCAGCTTCAACGTCTCAACAGAAGTCGCAACCTTTTGACTTCGGGTTCGACGAGTATGTTTTGACTGTTTTGATTTCGCCATGTTTACTCTCCAGTAGAGTTGACTCCGAAATAGATTTATGCGAATGGGGAAAGGAACGTTTCGTCAAAGTATTGCTGCTGTCCTTCAAGTTGCGGAACCTGATCGAAATTCTCTTGCTTGAGGAGTTGGCGTGCTCGACTGTGAAGGTCTCGATACGTCAACTTCCCTTTAGCTTCGCGCAATGCTGAGACAAGATAGTACGTCAGCGCGCCATTGAAAGATCTGTCAATGGATGCATCCGCTGATGTTTGTGTGTCGCGGCAGCCGGTGATGAGAATCTCCGGTATCGTTGCAGAGACAACATCGTTTTTCTTTCTCGCTGCGCTCGAAGACTTTCTCACCGTCGCTCTCGTCTTGCCGCGTAGCGCTCTGCCCGATTCCGTCGCCATGAGATCGAGCGGACATGGAAGGAATCGCGGCAGAATCGCAGTATCAGGAGGCAGTATCGCTCGCGTTGCAGTTCCCGAATGGCAGCAATCGAAAATCACCGTGAGGCTCACGCCTTTTTTTAGTTTATCAAATTGCACGCGCAACCAATCGTCGCGCAGCGGATCGTTCCAGTCCAGATCTGTTGGACAGAGAATCTCGTCGCGATGATCAGCTTCGTCGCCGTTGTCGTCCGGCACGTTGGAGCCGTGACCGGAGTAGTGCAACAGAAGCACGTCTCCTTTTTTTCCTCCAGCAATCAGCTTCTTGATACCGGACTGAATTGCTTTCTTTGTCGCGGCGTCGTCCGTAAGGACTGTCATGTCCTCGTCCGCGAAGCCGTAGTATTCAGTCAGGACACTTTGAATGTTCTTCACATCGTTGACGCAGCCGCGCAAGTTAGCGCCGGGCACGCGGTACTTGTTAATGCCAATGAGGAGGGCTTTTTTTGACATGGCGGTTTTCCTTTCTATAGTGATTGAAGATTTACTCATCCCGCTCATACATCGTCTCAAACTTCTCAGCGCTGATGCAATACCCATCCGTCCCATCTTCGTTGTTGAAAACCAAGTAGTCACCCGTCTTGTAGAGGGACTTTCCTTCTTTGGTAACTACACTTCCCGGTAGCGCCGCAACCTCAGCCCATACCGGCGTTGTCTTAACATAGATTCCCGGACTTACTCGGCGATACGTTTTTGCAAAAACTTCAGCATCAACTGTGTAGATCTCGCCTGCATTGTCAACGAGCCAGTCGCCGCGCTTGCATCGCTGTTCGGCTCCCCATTTTTTGTAAACGAAACCCTCGGTGTCGAGGTTCATTTGGACAGCGACTACGAATTTGTCGGCTTTCTTTCTATATCGCTTTCGATTTGTCGTGGAGTGAGTCATGGAGTAAATTGAAGAGTTCTTTGGTTACAGCTCATCAATACTAAGACAAATCGAAGATTAGTGCAATGGCTCGCGCCGTGTTCTCCACATCTCAAGAGATCTTTGTTTTCACTTCCTTTAGTGCATCGTATATGACAGCATCCTTGTCCTTAGCAATGGTCAAAAGAAAGTCGAGTTGATCGAGAACTGAAGCGAACTCGCGTGAGCTTGCTAATTTTTTTGATTCCTTGTAGTCGTTGACAATGCTCGCAATGGTCGAGGGTTCGATTTTGCTTTCGGTAATTGCGAGAAGCAGCTGTAGATCAACCCGCATGACGGCATCCCAAAAGTCTTGCTTGTTCTTGCTCGTGGTTTGGGTGTTCTCCTGAGCTCCCATCAGTTCGGCGTGAAGTTGCTCCTTCCTCTTCCCGTTTAATTCACCGTTTTGAAGTCCAAGAGCGATTTCACCTGCCTTCCAGTTCAGAAAAGAATATCCATCGAACCTTCCTGCCTTGTTTTTCTTTTTTGTCTCGTGCGCCTCCGCGTACTTGTCTGTCATTTCACGAAGCGCTATGATTCTGTTTGCAGGATGCACCATTGCTATCCGTTTGTGCGCGCTTCCCTGAAGTCTGAGCGTTTCTGCCGTCGTTGGCAAATCCTTGATGCGACCGATAGCTCGATGAACAATATTCTCAAACTCCGCCCCGACTTTGTCGGGGCTGTTTGGTGCGGCTTTTCCTTTTGCAAGTTGTTCCGCGTAGCGAACTTCAAGATTCGCCCACTCTCGAATATCACGGAATCGCATCGCGCCATCTTCGGATTTTTCCGCTCGCTCGTAGAAAGCAATAGCTTTGCTGAACTCTCCCGCTTCCCCGTATGCCCACCCGAGTGCCGCCAGGATACGACCGTTGCCCGACCACTTTTTCTTTTCAAGCTCGCTCTCGATTTGGTCAAGCTTCCCTTTGTAATACTTCTGCCCATCGCGCTCGAAAAACGCCAAACCGGCGGCGATGTTCTCAATTTCCACAGCCGCCTCATGTGGAGATACAAAGTCGGGCGGTCGCTGGCCTGATTTCTTCTTTTCTATCTTGCGAAAACGATAGTCCGGATCCCCGTAGCACTGATATGCCCCCCAGGTATTCGATCCCTCGTGCATTCGATAGACTTTATCACGGGCTTGACGGACAGCTTCCCCGAAAGCTTCGCCGTTCAGCATAGCCTTGTAGAATGTCGTGGCAAAAGTAGTTGCCGCGTCATCATCAACAGCCCAGCCGGCGGCAACGACGGCGCGAACTCCGGACTGAATGAATTCGGTTGCGACGTTCGCTGCGATCCTATTATAGTCGTCCCGCACATTACCTTCCTCGGATTTCTCGGGCGCTTTTTCGATCCTGCCCAGATGACAACAATTGATGAACACCAGCTCAGGCACATCGCGCATCTGGCGTACTTCTGTCGGCGAGAGAACGATATCATCGCTCAGAATCATTCCTGTTCGTCGTTGATCATTCGCGTCTGCCTGACGCATCGGGAAGTTGTACACACCATGACCAGCCAAGTGAAGAACGCGATACGGTTTCGCGTACAGTGCGTTGATAATTTCCGTTGCGGAACGTTGTATGAGAGGCTCGCCTGCATGAAAGTACTCGCCATTGAGCAAGCCCCAAACAGCTCGCGCCTCATCTCTCGCACTCGGTAATGGAGTAAACCGTGAGATCGGATCGCCGACCACCAATGCATTGAAGCCACCGGATTCGCGCACCTTCGGCGAAGAATTCAGAGTTTCCAATTGGCGCAGAAGTCCTTTTTGGACGGAGATGGGCTTGCCGCTCTTGTCATCGGGGTCGCGCAACAGTTCCCAAGGATACGACGCAGCTTCTTTGTCCAAAATGAGGACGAGATTATCCTGGTCTGGCGCTTGATCTTTCAGATCGTTCGGCAGAAGAAGCTCGAACAAGGTTTGAGCGATCTTGTCGTTGTCATGAGTTGTGGTGATTGATTGTCGGATGAAATCATCAACGAGCGTTCTCTGCGTTTGATGCAATGTTACTTCGACTCGTGCGCGCTTGGTCAAAGCCGAGAACCGGAGCGGAGCATGACCTGAAGCATCCGTGCCGCTCTCCGAGTCGAGTCTGCGACCTCCGAGGATCTGGAGCCGTTGCCACCATCCCGCAGGTTCCTTCATGCTCAAGCGCTGCATTGCACCTTTGCGTTCTTCAAGCGGGCGTTGGAATTCGAATTGTTGTTTGAAGTCCGGATCCTCGGTCAGCCGTGCAAATTCTTTCACAACTTCGATCGCACGGTCTTCCCACAACTCAATGAACTCCACTGCTCGTATTCGTCGCAGAGGTTTTGCATTTGCCTTTGCGTTGCGCAGAGACTGATTCGCGCTCGCAACGCCCAAGAGCACCGCGCGGACCGCGTCAGCGACACTGATTCCGCCCGCGCTAGTCCCGATCAGAAGACTTGTGACGTCGAATTCTTTGATATACTTTCCGCTCTCATCATCCGCTCCTTCGGATGATGCATCGGGCCACTGGAGAACATATTCCTGCATTGCACGCCCCACCGTCCGATTCAGCGAAGCGGCACTTAGTCGCCCGACCTGCCCAAGACCGACCACGATCGCCCCTTTAAGCGCAACGTACTCATTCTTTTTCAGGTTCGGATTCAGAAAAATCGCGCTGGTTCCAAGTGGCCCGGGATAGAGACCCAACTGATGACGATGAGTCAATGCGTCGCCGAGCTCCCCATCAAGATATTTCTCAGCGCTGATGATTGTGTCTCCCTCATAGTGCCCTACCATCACAGGATGAGAAGCGAATGCGAGGTCGCCATGCACCACTGAAACAGTAACGGGAAGTTGTTTGGCGATTGTTCTTGGCGGTTTGTAGGTGGATGCTGCATAACGCACGTCGGCTTCCGACGCTTTCACATCACGCGCAATGCTTGTGGAGTTCCGTTCGAGATCGTCAAAACTCCCTTTCTGATCTGCCGGTAGAGTCAGAGCTTCTACCAACTTCGCTGCGCTGTCGGAGTTTTTGAAATAGTTGAAGTGGTTTACTCCGGGACCCTCATGATAGCTGAGCAACGCTCGTCCGGATCGAACGGCGCCTCCGTACATCGAAGGTGTGTTTACAACAAGATCATGCTTGCTGTCGTAGTATTTGTCCATCGCCCACACAAGAGGCCGCACCCACCATTTGTCCGGCTCAACATCGCCGGCAATGACCGTGATGTCACCTGACACATTCATGCCATCCCGATTGACGACAGAGATGAATGGTGACTCCGGCATCATCGCTTCAATGCCGGGGAGTTTTTTGGGATCGGTTCGTTGCTTGATCACTGCTGCAATAAACTCGCCGACATCTTCAAACACTTCACCGAGGGGTGTGCCGGGAAGAGCCGAGCCTAAGACGCCGCCAAGGACGGAGAACCAGCGATCGAGACGACCGGAGACAAGCGTAGTTCCCGAAGCAGGACACGCGACGCGAACAAATCGTGTTACGTGGAACTTCTTTTTCCCCAGCTCACGCCGCAGCGATTCAAGCGGCTTGCGCAGTTGCTCATTCTCTTTGTTGCTCCTGAAGAAATTCTCCTCGGGCAATGGTACTTTCGCATCCCAGCATAACAGCTCGCCTACCAAGCCGCCGCGCGAGTGAGTCACCAGATGCACTTCAGCGTCGCCGGGCAGATAGTTGTTCAACTCCCGAATGAGTTGGATCGTATTATCAATCGGGCTTTCGGTGAGGGTCCGATGATCGAAACCAAGGACGCGGTCTCCGTAGCGTGCATGAAGTTCGGAAAGTTCGTCCTTTCGATCTTCCGACCAAAGCTCGCCGAAGCTCCCCCATGTACTTGAAAGCGTGCCATGAATGAACAGCAGGTAAGTACCCTGGCTATCGCTGGCGCGCTTCGTCGGCTTCTCGAGTTTGAACTTCCCAGTGTCGAGCGTGCAGCGGCTGAGGCCAAGCCATTTCTTGTGTTCCGAACCCGGTTCCTCAACCAACCTGCCGATTTTCTCCGCGGTCTTTCCGGCGAGATCAATGCCGAGCACGTTCAATGACTTGATCAACCAGCTCCCTATCCCTCTCGTGCGTTGATCTCCAACGGGCAAACTCGACGGGACGGTCATCACGTCTGAAGAGTCAAATGCGCGTTGCCGCGCGCCGCCGAAGTGTTCACGATAATCCGCACCGTTGACCCAAACGCGGACTCCTCGTTCGAATTCGATCTCGATGAGATCGTCTTCATGGACATCAACAGTGCGCGTGGGTTCGAGAGCGCGCGTTGTACCGGGGCGGAAAGACGCCTTCACATGCATCTTCGCATATTTCCATCGCGGCGAAAGACCGGAGCGTTGACCGGCGCCCGGATCTTCGATACCCGCCAACTTGAATGCTCTAGAAATCTTGTCGGGTTCCGAACTGGGAGACCGCGCTTTTTTACGACGATCCTCAGTCGTTTTTCGCGACGTGGGGGTGTTCTTCGGTCGCTTCTTCCGGCTCGCCATTTGCTTCCTCCGTTCCTATTGCATTTCGATCCACTGCTTTTTCATCGAGCCTTTTGGCTGCTGCGATGTTTCACGATTTTTTCTTATGCGGTTTGGCTGGCTTCCTTGCTTGCTTTCTTTTTCTCACACGCGCCTTTTCCGCTTCGATGGCTTCGAATCCACGCCTAAACTCAATGTCCGTTGATCCAACAGCGCGAGAACCGCTAGTCCGAATACCCCGAGTTGTCCGTAAGGACTCCTTCGGAGATTCTGCACCCAAAACCTTTTTCGCAAGCGCGTAGTATTTCAAACGATCATCGAGTCCGTTCAGCCCTCCATTGATCCGCTTTGTTATCTGCTTGAACATCTCCTGATCAGCAAGCTCATTCAGACCTCTTCGTTTCCAGAACAGTCCCGCAATCCGGAAACCAACTTCGGGAGTCGCCGCCAATTGGGGATCGTTCAC
>JANNUB010000038.1:0-4445 GCA_031394795.1 Ignavibacteriota bacterium
TCCTCCCATCCAATTTCGCTTCGTAAAACCCGGCACTTTGTTCTGCCTCAACAAGTGTTGCCACCTCCCTGCCGAGAAGATCGTAAATCCTGACTGAAACCTTGCTGTCCGCCGAAAGCTGATAGCTGATTGTTGTCGACGGGTTGAACGGGTTTGGGTAGTTCTGGAAGAGCTCGAATTTTTCCGGCGCAGCGATGCTTATCTCGATTTTCTTCGTCCAAGATTCGCCGTTGGAGTTACTGGTGAGGAACCTGATTGCGTGCGGTGAATTCACTGGTGCCGACTTGTCAACGGAAAACAGGAACGAAGCCTGCACTTCCTCTCCGCCACCTAATTGATCAAACCGTTGTTCAGTTTGAGAGAACCGGAGCCAGGCCGGGAGATCGACAGCTGTGATCAGAATATTGCTCGTCGGAATGTTGGAGCTATTCGCAACGGTAAGCTCAATTGCATTCCCTGTAGAGGCGAATGGAATTTCATACGTCTTGGATTGCCCAACTGTAACCTCGAAAAGTAAAATAAGCAAAGCTAGAATACGCATCGTAGTCTGCGTTAGAGTTTGGAGATCAAATACTCGGCGTTAAACTTAAGGAGTGCGTAGGCCTCGCTAGAGAGGTGCTTATCTTTTTGTGCCTCGACTTCGTTGACGAACGCCTGAAGGATGTTCTTCGCTGAAGTCTTGTTATTCTTTACCAGAGCATTGCGGACGCTCTCGAGTTTTTGATCCAGGCTGTTGGCGATGCCTTGGTTGTCAATCCAGCCCAATGCTAGAGCTTGATGTTTGTAGGAGATGAGGGAATCGAGGAAGACAAGGGGGATGAAGGGAGAAGGGGAATCGGCGGGACCGAGGGTTTTTCCCTGAACTGAGTTTGTGAATATTTCTCTGAATGCCGTTTCTCCATTATAACCTTGTGCATAAAAAGATGCAATCTTCGGAAGAGCGGAGGTCATGTAACTAAAGCTCTTTTCAATATCGCCAGGGGCTATAAGGTTTGAGTGAAAGTCATCGTTCCATCCTAAAACAGCAGGCTGCGTTCTCCACAGATCAAATTCCCAATCGACTCGCGCCGAGTTTGGTACGATATTGTTCGTCAACTTCGTTATAACAAGAACTGCCAACTTCTGGAGGCTTGTTTGTTTGTTCTCCACAGCATAGCTAAAGAGGAAGGAGTCGCTGTTGTCTTGAGAAACTGTTGCCCTCACGACAACGTCCATTTTATTCTTCGGCAACGATCCATCTGATGGTGGCTGAGGCGGATTTGACCATTTCCCATACATTTGGCCGTTCCAACTGTAGGTAATCGGGATGAGAACACTCGGATCGGTCTCACTTCTCCATTGAGCCGTAATTTCCTTGATCCCATCTCCGTCGAGATCGACTATTTCAAGCTCATCAGCAACCGAAACAATCTTTGATCTGTGATCACCGTCGATATCATTGATGACTGAAGCGCTATGCCCATCCCAGCTGAAAATCCACAGGTATCCGATATCACCCCGATTTCCCTCCTGCCAAATTGTGACAATGTCCACTTTTCCGTCTTGGTTGAGCTCCCGAATATCTCTGATTTCAGCGTTAACGACATCTTCGCAATTGACAAGCGTGTCGGACTTCCAGATAATCTGCCCGTTTTTCATTATACCAATGAATCCCTTTGGCCGTTCTTCATTAGGTTGGAGCTTTCCCTCCGCAAGAAAAACATAGCATCCTTTCAGAGTTCCATAGGGATCTTCAATGCCCTCTGGTGAGCCCGGATTTTTGGTGCTGTCAATGTTCATAATATCAAACTCTCCATACTTTCCTTGCCCATAGATATTATCCAAGAGGGTTTGAAGCCTCGCATAATCATTTTCCACAACGCCACGTCTGTATTGTGCATGCAATTGAGACACAGACCAGACTGCGACGGACATTAGAATCAAATAATAAGATCTCATGTTGTAATCCCTACTTTTTGGGTAAATATGATCGTGATTTTCTGATTACTTGTGCCGGATAACTCTCTTGCGTGTTCCAGTTGGGATAGACAAAAAGATAGAACCCATTTTCGTATCCTTGAGGCCAGTCATTACCCGATTCTGCAGAAAAAGAAAGTCTTCCCCTGAGAATCGCTTTTTGATATTTGACTGAGAGATTGAGAATAGTGTCCGTCTCGTTGAGGCTCTCGGGCAGGTGATCTCGGTTTTCTGGATACCCTTTTTGGAGCGCTGTCGTGTAAAGCATCTGCAACAGTCCATAAGAGCTTGCAATACGCGTTTGTGCCTTGATATTCTTCAGACCCTTGGTTCCATACTTTACTCCACCGTCCCACTTGTCCCGAAGATAAACAACCATCTTTTCATTCGCTTTAACGGATGCTTCTGTCAGAGGGTAATTCTTTTGTAGAAACTCCTCCAGGAAGTTTTGATACTGCTTCTGAGTTTTTCTATAAGGCAAAAAATTCATTGTACCGTCCGCTTTCCGGACACCATAGACTCTGTGTTCTTTGTCCGGGATATTGTTTACGAGCTGGGAGTGGTCATAGATCATGTCCCACACGGTTTTGTTCGGATAAGGATACAAATAATCCTGGACGTAAACATGCTGGGGAACCGCAGGGTCGTTCACATTCGTCTCTGAAACAAAAAAAGAATTCTTTGCACGGGTTCTCACCCCTTTCCAAAACTGAACTGTGTACGGCTCATACCTATAGGAGGGTGCAAAGCCGAGACCTGTTCCTTCACCGAAATCATATGTGCCCGCTTCCTGCTCTATCTGTCCCTTAATCAATTGCGGCGGTATCCCATATTGCCCTCCGTATTTCATGCATAACTCATCAATATTGATTTCGTTGTCAAACACATCTTTGGACTTTGAGCGCGTTGTTCCTAGTTTTCCCGGCTTCTTCACCTCGATGACTGACTCTCCTGTCTTTCCTTCATGGCTGGCTTTCAGTTTCACCTTATAAGTCTTCCCTTGTTCCCAATATCTTCCAACCAGCCTGATCACTCCCTCAGGCAAATCCATCATGCCCGCAAACGTCGGACTGGCATACACCGGATACTTCTTCTCCCAATACACTCCCAGCTTATCACCTGATTCGATACTCACAGGATCACTTCCCCACACATCAGCTGCAATACCGCCGTTGAGTTCTGGCATAGCCAATTCCTCGATCTTTAATTGGCTCCCTTCGACTTTCGTCTGGTAATACTTCGTCTCACCGAGTAGAATTTCGTGTTTCTCTTCTTTTGTCACGAGAATCTTCGCAAGGCCAGCCAAAGGCAGCACAAGACCGCTAGGACTGCTGCCTTCATCAAATACATAAACGAGGATTTCTACTTGCACCGAATCCGGTTGGAGAGATTCCTCCTGAGCGATGAAAAGTGCGTTCCGGTTAAACCCGTAGAGATCGTCATAGTTCTCACCGCCTTCGAGCGAACTCAAAAAGCCCGCAGGGGCATTACGGACAATTTGGTGGTAAATTGTCGCATCGTCTGCTAAGGCGATTCCGATCGTGTCATTGTTATTGATCTTGCGTCTTATTTCAATCTTGGCTGTGTCTCCATAGTGCAACACAGAAGGCACTATTCTGAAAAGCAGCGGACTAGGCACAATATTGAATTCGACAACTGCTGGACTTATCGTCGCATCCGTTGGAGTAACTTTGATCTTCACTTTCCTGGACTCCGTTGGCTCGACCTCTCTTGCTCGGAAACCAATCGTTCCTCGGCCACCGAATTGGGACAGATTGCTCAAGCTGTCCCCTTGGGTTATTCCTCGAAATAAAGTACCAAATTCTTGTCCCTCAATTATTGAATATGTATATGTGACTCCACTCGGTAGGGATACCGTACGGCCGTCCTGTCGGAACGTCTGAACACCTATAAACGCTTCTGCACTATAGTAAACTTCGGTTGGTGAGAACAACGTTCGCAGAAGAAAAGTTGTGGGTTTCACAAGAAATGTCGCTGTTGATCTCACTTCTCCACTTGTTCCTTCTAGAGTCACCGTTCCTCCACCAAACGCCGATGGTCCATTGGCAATAAACTTCACATTTTGAGCAAACTTGCTTGCCAGCATCGTAAACTCCGTACCGAGCGAGAAACCATTTACGCCGACAAGCGTTCCAAGTTCACTCCCTTGTATCAATTTAAAATGGATCGAGTCGGTAGGGTTCCACAGAGTGCCGGAACAATCGTTCTCTTCAACGAGGAAAAAGGACGTCGATTCTGTTGCGTAAATGTCTCCCCCACCCATCCGGAAGCGAGAGAAATATCCCGGCAAATAGCCGGCACCCACCCAGAATCCTGCGTAAATCCCTCCTGGAAACCTTTCAAGGTCAAAGCTTGTCGTATCAAGGAGTATATCACTACCAACTGAAATCACGAATCTCCCCGAAAAAACTTCTCCCGGGTTCAAAGTACCAATGGCGATCTGAACTGACCCCCTTGCGCCGGACAGA
>JANNUB010000009.1:0-36202 GCA_031394795.1 Ignavibacteriota bacterium
CATCCAGCTCAACCGAGTGAGGGCCCGCATCGAGATGCTTGCTCACAAGCGTAGCAACCTCCTTTCCCAAAAGATTGAACATCGTGAGCCGCGTGGGCCCTCCTCTCTTCAGCGAAAAGGAAATCTTGGTAGATGGGTTGAACGGATTGGGATAATTCTGCGCGAGCGAATACTCGAACGGTTTCTCCTCCGCAACTCCCGTGGGAACTTGCACCCTCACCGGCTCGAAGATGTTGAACGTGCCCCCCAGGTTGATCTGTTTCAGACGGTAATACCAAACGCCGCTCGTCGCATTCGAATCGGTGAATGTATAGTTGTGCGGCTCATTTGTTGTGCCGCTGCCCGGGAGGAAACTTCCGGCGATGGTAGCAAAGTGCGTCGGGACGCTTTGGCTTTTCTGTATTTCGAATCCATAGTTTTGGATCTCCGAAAGCGTTCGCCAGTCAACACGCACGCGGCTGCTGCCGCTGACTGTCGCGGTGAACGATGCAAGAGTGATCGGAAGGAGCTGATCACGATACGTGAACGTAAATGTTTCCTGGCTCAGTGTCGAGTTGAATTCATCCTTTGTGGTGACGCGCCACGAATACGTTGCATTAGTTGTCAACCGATTGGTATCAGGAAAAGAAAGTGTCGAGTCATTCGCGCGCATCGTTGTATCCAGCCCCGGACCATATAGCCGCAGCAGATAGTAATGCGGATCGGCGTTCATGTTTGCCGCCCTGCGCCAACGAAAGTTAATGCTGCTCGGAGAAACCAGCGTGTCACCGTTTGCCGGCGATAGCAACGCGGTGTTCTGTCGCGCCGCGAGCCCAGTAAAACGGAAGATGTATAATCCATTCTGCATGTCGGAGCCGATGATCTTCCCGGAAGAAAAATACGGATAGCACGCCCACATGCCGTCATAACTTCCCGGCGGTTCTGTCGAAGTATCGTACCCGCCGGCGTCGCTGGGCGCAGTGGGATTCGTCAGGTTCACGATGCGCAATCCTGCTGTGTACCAGGCAGCGTACGCGTAATCGCCGCGGATGAATACGTTATGGACAATGTCGACTGGACTCGGACTGAACGTTGCAACCGGCGTCGTCGAGACCGTCGGAAGATTTTGGAGATTCCACACTTTCAAATTCTTCGCGGTCGAACCGACTTCATCCGTAGTAAGCGCGTACTTGCGATCCTTTGTCGTCCATACATTATGCGTACCGCCGCCGGCGTATGCAATGCTTGCAATCAGAGTTGGGTTTGCCTTATTCGTGCCGTTGATAATGTCGAGCCTGCCGCTATTGATTGCTGCGGCGAAGATTGTGTCGTTGCGCGTGTAGGAGTCGTGCACGTAGCGCGTTGTCCACCGACCGAGATATTGCGGGCGGCGCGGATTCGCGAGACTTGCGATAATCATTCCGCTGCCCGTTCCATTCAAGTACAGATAGCCGTCATGAATCGAAATCGTATGACTCTGCGCGACGCTGAACCCGCCAAGACTCATGATAGTCGTATCGAGCGAGACGCTGGTTGGAAGATTCGCGAGGTTGATGATTTGCAGACCTTGAGAACCATTCACATCGGAAACAACATACGCGTAGCGATCGTACGACTTCACTTCTTTCCACAGCGATGTCGCACCGGGAATGTGTCCGATTTCGACCGGCGACGCAGCGTTTGCAATATCGATGATGGAACAGCCGGTCGCCGTTCCGAGAATAGCGTACTCGCGACCGTCCGGCGCTGTGTAGCCCCAGCAGCCTGCGTAGGAGACGCCTCCCGTCGTACCATGCGGAGGAGCAATTTGACCAACCAGTGTGACGGATTGTGAAAAGGCAACCCCGGAGAAAACCAGGACGAAAGAAAAAATGTATCGCTTCATAAGATCACTCCCTACCAACTGCACTTACAAAAAACCGTGAATTTTTTGTTTGCCAATATATCCAGATTGTGACGCAACCGAAATTTCCTGACTCAAAAAAAAACGGCGCGCACTGGGTTTCGTCGCCGATCAACTCATAGCCAGTTCTGAGCGCAAAAATTCTGCTGTCGCAGAATGTTTCGCGCGCGCGATCTCTTCCGGAGTCCCCTCTGCAACAATTTCGCCGCCGGCTTTTCCTCCACCCGGACCAAGATCAATCACCCAATCTGCCGTCTTGATCACATCGAGATTATGCTCGATGACGATGACGGTGTTTCCTTTTTCGACCAAACGATTCAGAACGCCGAGCAGCATCCGAATGTCTTCGAAGTGCAAGCCCGTCGTCGGCTCGTCGAGAATGTAGAGTGTGCTGCCCGTTCCAATTTTTGAAAGCTCGGTCGAGAGTTTTACGCGCTGCGCTTCGCCGCCGCTCAACGTCGTCGCCTGCTGACCGAGGCGAATGTAGCCAAGCCCGACGTCGTCCAGAGTCGAGAGTTTTCGCTGCAAGCCGGGAATCTCGCTGAAGAATTCCACCGACTCCGCAACCGTCATGTCGAGAACATCAGCGATGGACTTCCCCTTGTACAGAACTTGCAGCGTTTCGCGATTGTATCTTTTGCCTCGACAAATATCACAGAGAACGTACACGTCGGGAAGAAAATTCATTTCGATCTTCTTCACGCCGTCCCCTTCGCACGCTTCGCATCGTCCGCCTTCGACGTTGAAACTGAAGCGTCCGACTTTGTAACCGCGAATCTTCGCTTCAGGGAGCTGCGCGAACAAATCGCGAATCAGCGTAAACGTGCCCGTGTATGTCGCGGGGTTTGAGCGGGGCGTTCGCCCAATCGGGGACTGGTCAATGTCAATCACTTTGTCGATGTTCTTCAGCCCATCAATTTTTTTGTACGGGAGAGGAACAAGTTTGGCTTGATAGAATTTTCGTGAGAGAATCGGATAGAGAGTTTCGGAAATCAAAGACGATTTTCCCGAGCCGCTCACGCCCGTGATGCAGATAAACTTTCCGAGCGGAATTCTCAGCGTCACGTTTTGCAAATTGTTGCCGCTCGCACCTTCGAGCGTGATGAACTTTCCGTTTCCTTTTCCACGCTCGTTCGGAACATCAATCTGTTTTTTTCCGAGCAGATAGTGCGCCGTGTACGACACCGAGTCGAACCAGCCTGCGGGGAACCCGCTTGCGGGAGACACGCCGTTCCCGTTCGTATGAATCGTATCGTTGCGCAATTCCAACTTTGAAGGATGACCGGCAGTGACAACATACCCGCCGTGCTCGCCTGCGCCGGGACCGAGATCGAGGACGAAGTCGGCGCTCTCGATCATTTCTTTGTCATGTTCAACAACGATGACCGTGTTCCCCAAATCTCGCAGCGACTTCAGCGAATCAATGAGTTTGATGTTGTCACGTTGATGCAGCCCAATGCTCGGCTCATCCAGAATGTACAGCACACCAACCAGCTGCGAACCGATTTGGGTCGCGAGACGAATGCGCTGTCCTTCGCCGCCGGAGAGTGTTCGCGCGGAGCGATCGAGCGTGAGATAATCGAGTCCGACATTCAGCAAGAATTCCAACCGCTGACGAATCTCTTTCAATATCTGATTTGCGATCAGCATTTGCCGTTCAGTCAACTTCAATTTCGCGAAAAACTCGAGAGCTTCGTCAATCGAAAGCCTCACGACGTCGTGGATGTTGTATTGTTGCTTCGTCGCCGCGTCGCCGAGCTTGATGGCAAGACTTTCCTTCTTGAGCCGGCCGCCTTTGCAGGACGAGCAGGGCTTTGTCGTCATGTACGCCTCGACCCATTCGCGAATGTTGCTCGTGCTTGCGTCGTCGTAGTAATGCTTCAGCACATCGAGCAAGCCGCCGAAGCGGTGCTTGTACATGACGGTGCGTCCGCTTTGGTAACGATATTCAATCTCAAACTTCTCATCCCCCGCGCCATAGAGCAGAACATCTTTCGCCTTCTTCGGAATTTTGCTGATCGGAGTGTCGAAATCGAAGCCGCATTTTTTCGCGACCGAGCGGACCTGGCTCCAAGCCCACGTTTGCCTCGGCTTGCCCAAGGGCGCGAGCCCTTCTTCATTGACGGTGAGCGACTGATCGGGAATGATCAAATCGAGATCGAGTTCTTTGATTTCACCAAGCCCATCGCATGTTGAACACGAACCGTACGGCGAGTTGAATGAGAACGAATTCGGCGCAGGCTCTTCGTAGCTGATGGTGCAGAACGCGCAGGAGAGGTGTTTGCTGAAGAGGATGTCTTCGCCGTCCCCGCCGAGCGGGGCGGTTTTCTTTTTCGACAAACTCTTCCTCAACGTCTTGCTTGTCTCGGTAGAATTTCCACTTCTATCAACATTCACAATCACAATACCGCCGCCGAAGCGCAGCGCGACTTCCACCGAATCGGCTATGCGCGAGCGGGCTTCTTTCTTCACGACAATCCTGTCAACGACGATTTCGATGTTGTGAACTTTGTAGCGGTCGGCTTGCATTCCCTTCGAGATTTCCTTCACAACTCCGTCAAGTCGAACGCGAATGAAACCATCTTTCACAATCTCTTCAAACAATTCACGGTAATGCCCCTTCCTCCCTTTCACAACAGGCGCGAGGATTTGTACCTTCGTCCCTTCCGACATCTTCACAATGCTGTCAATGATTTGGTCGGTGGTTTGCTTCGTGACAATGCGGCCACAATTGTAGCAGTGCTGCACACCAACGCGTGCGAAGAGGAGGCGAAGGTAATCGTAAATCTCCGTCACGGTGCCGACTGTTGAACGCGGATTGTTGCTGACGGTTTTCTGTTCGATGGAAATCGCGGGACTCAAGCCTTCGATGTAATCAACATCGGGACGCTCCATCACATCGAGAAATTGGCGGGCATACGCGGAGAGGCTTTCCACGTAGCGGCGCTGACCTTCGGCGTAAATCGTATCGAACGCAAGACTCGACTTGCCCGAACCTGATAGTCCGGTGATGACAACGAGTTTGTCGCGGGGAATATCAACATCAATGTTCTTGAGATTATGAACGCGCGCGCCGCGGATGACGATGAGGTCTTGCCCCAATGGGGCTTGCCCCAATGGGGTTTGCCCCAATGGGGTGTGACCGTTGGAGTTGATGGGAGTGAGAGAATTGGAAGAACGCTTTGCCATGTCCTATGGAAATTGCAAAATACTTGTTCATCATAATAGAAGAATTGGGATGTAAGTTCAATAAAATACCTCTAATGGGGTATTGAACGACCGTTTGCCCGTCCCTATCTTACCACAAGATGTACAAACCAGCAACCAGACAAACAACCACAACAAAGGGGTACACATCATGACGCAACGCGTTCTTGCATTTCTTCTTACAGCAACACTATTCCTGTCGGCATGCAAGGAAGAAACGATCCTTGTCAACGGCATTAGCAACAATCCGCCCGGCAGCTTCACATTCAAAGTTGATGGAACTGCTGTTACAATTGATTCCGCCAGAGCAGTTCTGTATAACTTGGGAATCCCGCCAAACAATCGTGAGATTGATGTGTACGCATTTCAAGGCGGAAACCAAGTATTGGAGTTTCACTTTCTCCCAAGAACCGGTGCGAAAACTGCTGCACAGAATTTTACCGGCGCATGGTTGACGTATAAAACAGCAGGAACATCCTACCATTCGCAGTCGGGTACGTTGAATCTCACGGTCTCCGACACAACCGGCGGAAGATTTGAGGCAACATTCAACTTTGTCGGGAACAGCGGGACAGCAACGAAGAACATCACAGAAGGAACCATGGTCGTAACGCGTATGACGAGACAATAAACATTGTTACACCATCAAAAGAAAACGGTCGCCCGAAAAAGGCGACCGTCGCATTTTACGTCGGAAAAAAAATTAGTTTCCGGTCGTGAACGAGAAAGCGTGCGCGGCATTCATCGGCAAGCCGTTTCTTGAACGCAATGCCGTCGAAAGTGTTACGACGTGAAGTGCGTTCGCCGCGAGTGGAAGATTGTCCGGTACGAACGTGAAGCCTGCAAGATCCGTATGAAAGGTAAACGAACCTGAAAGGGAGCTCCCTCCACCCGTCATCACGAAGGCGCTGCGGACAGACGCCGTGTCAATGCGCCCCGTGAATGTCGCGTTGATGGTTGTAAAACGCGAAACGTTTGTTGCACCGCTTGATGGAGTGGTCTGCGACACGCCGAACGACGCTGTGGCAAATGAGAACGAGTAGGGTGTCGAAATGCGCGCCCCGTTCGCCGAGCGCAACGAAGTATCCACTGTCGCGGAATAAACGACTTGCGGAGTCAAATCGCTCTGCGGCGTGAATGTGATCCTTCGGCGATCCGACGATGGCGTCAACTGCCCCGCGACCGACGGTGTAATCCGAAACGCAGCTCGCGCTCTGCTCGTATCAATTGCGTCATTGAAGTCAACCACAATGTTCGCGTGCAACGGCACATTGGAGCTGTTGGCCGGCGGCGACGTGCCGCTAATGCGAAACGTCGTCGTTGAGAACGACGTTGCAAAAGATGAACGAGCCTGGTTCCCGTACCTGTCTTTCGCAGTGGCATCAACGGAGACGCTGTACGTTGTTCCGGGCGCCATGAAGTTTGGCTCGAAAATGCATACCGTCGAATCAGCGCTGCCCGATCCAATCCTCCATCTTCCAATCAATTGCGGCGAAATCGTAACCTTCGAAAAAATCGTCGTATCAATTTTGCTGTTGAAGAACACTTGAATGCTTGTGTTCGTCAGAACGCCGCTCTGTCCGCCCACGGGAGTTGTTTTGAGAACGCGGAAGTACGGCTCAGGTGTAAACAAAAACGGGTAACTCGACTTGAGCGCTTTTCCGTTGATATCTTTCGCGGTCGAATCTATTGTTATCGAATATCGCGTTCCTACTTTCCATGCGTGCAGTGTGTAATTCGAAAACGGATCAACAAGACTGTCGTACACAGAAAACACAAACAGGTCGCCGCCGTACAACACGATCGTGTTCGAGTCAATGAACGCGCGGGTTCCCGGTCCGTTGAAGTGCAGCGCGTTCATCACCGATCGCACATCCATAATCTTATTGAATCGAATACTGATCTGATTCGCCGGCGGATTGTACGGTCCTTGGCTTCCGTTCGCAGGATACGTGTAAATCACAGTCGGCAAAATATTTGAATCGGTAAGCGCCGGGGGACCTACCGGGTTGAATTCGGTACGGTCATAACATCCGGCATACACCACTGCGAATATCAGCACAACTGCAAGCCAGGTTTTCATGAGTTCCCCCTTTAAAATTGTTTTTGGGACCGAAGTTACTTTGCTTCCAGAAATTTCCAAATACATTTCTGATTAGTTAACTCTTTAGTATCAAAGCAAATAACCGAATGAATTAAACAAATCTTTCCGGTAGAAGCAACTACTTTTTAGGATTCGTTCGAAATTGTGCTGTTATCGAGCGAATTTTCCTCGAAATAAATGCCAAAAACCGCTATTTTCATACTACCATTTCACTTCCGAACAATGAATCCCCACTTCTTTATTACTGGCGGAACCGGACTTGTAGGACGAAGCCTTCTACCTCGCCTACTGAAGCAGTTCCCGGCTTCGACCATCACACTGCTTACACGTGCAGATTCAGACGAACACGCCCAGCATCGGCTCAAGGCAGTCGCCCGCGAGATTGAAACCGACGATGGAATCGCGGATGCAGCGCAACGGATTAATGCAGTCCGCGGTGATGTGGCTTTGGAGAATTTCGGATTGTCATCGAAACAACGCGACCGCATCGTCAAAGAAACAACGCATCTCCTCCACGGCGCGGCGACGATTCGATTCGACCATCCGATCGAAGAAGCGCGTGAGTTGAATTGCGGAGGAACAAAGAAAGCGCTCGCACTCGCTCAACAATGCCTTGACAAGGGAACGCTCCAACGTTTTATCTACATCGGCAGCTCTTCCGTTTCCGGCCAGCGCGGCGGACATATTTATGAGCATGAGTTGGAGATGGGACAGAAGTTCTTCAACACGTATGAGCAATCGAAGAATGAATCGGAGAGAATCGTTCGAGATCATTTCGACAAAATTCCCTGCACGGTATTTCGCCCGAGCATCATCATCGGCGATTCGCGCACGGGAAAGACGAGCACGTTCAACGTCATCTACATTCCGCTGCGCCTCGTGCAGAAAGGCTTGCTCACGTATGTGCCCGGAACTCCGGACACGCTGATGGACTTGGTGCCGATTGATTGGGTGGATGATGCGATGGTGCACATCATGTCGAAGCCGGAATCGGTGAGCGGGGTGTTTCACATTACTGCGGGACCGAAACGCGCAGCGCGGCTGAACGAAGTCGTTGTCGCCGCTGTGGAGTACTTCGACAAGCACACGCCGCTGAAGCATCCGCGAACGATGGAGTTCATTTCACGAAAAGATTACGAGAAGCGCCGCTCAGCAATGCGGGGCCGCGAAGAGGCGCTGATGTCACAGCTCGACACGCTTCTCCCCTACGTCACCGTCAACCGGTTGTTCGATTCAACCAACGCGGACAAATTGCTGGAAGGAAGCAGAATCAAGTTTCCACTGTTCAAGAATTATTCGGATACGATATTTGAGTATTGCGTGAAGACGAATTGGGGGAAGTACTGAGGCTTGAACTGCGCTATTCGTGAAGGAACTCCAATCCGTTTTCCATATCGACAGCTGTACGCGTATTGACCAACCTCATCAAGCCACGGATCTGCTGACCAATTGACATCTTAAGACGTTGAACGACAATAATCCCACTGTGTTGCCTTCCTTGTTGCAGGAAAAGAGAATGTAATCGGCAGAAGTGTCCAACGTTGTAACTAAACAACACGCGACCCTTTTCCGTGGCAAAGATCAATTGCGGCTCATCATCCTCTCCTTTGAGTCCAGCATCAAGGACCGTTGTAACGTCCACCCCGCGGATGCGAAGCCCATAAACCAATGCTCGCGACATAGCATCTTCGTCAATGTACAATGAAAATGCCATTACGCTGCGCGAGAGGCTTGCTTGTGCTCCCGTTCAAGGCGCTCCGCTTCACGTTGCTCCTCATACAATTCTCGCTCCACTTCATCCCGATTCGCGTGGTAGTACGCAAGTGCCGCGTACACTTGCGCGAGGGAGAGATGCGGGTATTGATCAACAATTTCTTCTGCTGCCCAACCTTGCTTGTACAACGTAGCGATTTGCAGGACAGTAATCCGCGTTCCGTCTATTCTCAATCGTCCTCCGCATGTTCCAGGTGTTCTTATTAGTAGTGAATCGAGTGACATAATTGCTCCTGCTTTTTTCTAAACGAATTTACAACTCATCATTCAAAGATGCTACACAATTGAAACATCAAAATCCTTCCGCCCTCATCACTCGCCCCATCTTCTGCCCCAAAAATCTCTCACCAATCTCCGAGAACTTTGCAGGAACGTCGCTGACATAAAACTGCAAATGCGGCTTGAGTTTCGATGGATTGCGTAGATTCTTTTCAACGAGCAATCGCTCCACTTCAACCGCAGTCGCTTCTCCCGAATCAATGAGAGTTACGTTTGCATCAACTGTTTTCGTGATTGCGTCACGCAGAATCGGATAGTGCGTGCAGCCGAGAATCAGCGTGTCGATTTTTTCGAGCTTGAGCGGAAACAGGTACTCCTTCGCAATCAACTCCGTCGCCGCATGATGTGTCCATCCTTCCTCCGCGAGCGGGACAAACAATGGACACGGCTGCGGGAAGACCTCCGCCTCCGGGTCAATTTGCCTGATGGCATGAGTATATGCTTTGCTGTTTACTGTGGCAATGGTTCCGATGACGCCGATGCGCTTGTTCCTCGTTGCGCCGACCGCAGCAGCCGCGCCCGGGATGATGACTCCCGTGACAGGAACTTTTGCATGCTTCATCACCACATCCAACGCAACAGCGGAGACGGTGTTGCACGCGACGACGATCATCTTCACATCTTTCGTGAGCAGGAAATCCGTATCGTCAGCTGCGTACACGCGAACGACTTGCGGCGACTTCGGACCGTACGGCACGCGTGCGGTGTCGCCGAAGTACACGATGTTCTCATACGGCAGACGCTGCGACAGAGCGTGAACGACGGTGAGTCCGCCGATGCCGCTGTCGAACACGCCGATTGGCTTTGAATTCATTCGCCCTAAACCCTGAGCCTTCTTTTGGCGAAGGGTCTCGTTGGTCCTGGTTTGCAGAGTTGAGAGTTCATAGAGTTAAGCAGAAGCAGAAGAGAGTTCTTGTTCCGAAATCTGTCTCACCGTGTTCAGAATTTCAATCCGAATTTCTTCTTGCCGTGTGGGTTCTGTGATTCGTTTCCCATCGCGCCCGAGAACATAGAAGGCGTCGAGAATGCCATCCACACGAGTCGCAATCTTCGCGAAGTAAATACTCAAATTGAGTTTTGAAATCGTTTCCGTAATGCGATACAGAAAGCCCAGCGAGTCGGGCGCGTACACGTCTATAATCGTGTAACGAGGGTTGTCCTCAAACTGAACGTCCGTGCGGATGTTCGGGTTTGCCGGAGGCTTCTTTCGGCGTTTCCACTTGATCCTGTGTGCGGCGAACAAATGCTCGATGTCGAGCTTCCCTTCCATCACGTCGTTCAAGTCGCTTGCGATTTTGGTGCACGCCGCTTGACTCAACGCGCTCTTCGTCGCGGCGTCCGTGACGCGAAAGCGATCGATAATGATGCCGTCGTCGCGCGTAAAAATGTTCGCATCAAAAATATTCGCGTCGTTCGCCGAGAGCACGGCGCAAAATTTGGAGAGCGCAAAGGGCGCATCTTCCGCAATAACCGTCACATCCGTATATCCTTCCTGATGAGCGAATACCGTGGAGACCGTCGCATCGCTTTTGCTTTCATGAATATGCCGCTTGATCTCGTCGCCGGAGAACAGCGCGATATATGCATCGTTCCCGATGATGCTCAGATGCTCCTCGACGTGCTCACGCGGCATCGTCTCGCTCAGCTTCGCTACAAGCGACTCTGCCGCTTGCTCATGACGCGATTGCTTGAACTCGTCAATTTGCGCTCCTTTCAGATTTCTCCGCAGCACCTCCGACGTCAGCTGGTACAATTCCAGAAGCAGCGACGATTTCCACTCCGTCCACACATTCTTGTTGACTGCCGAAAGATCGGCGTACGTGTGCAGGTAGAGATAATCGAGCAGCTCCGGTCTCTCGAAGCGCGACGCGAACTCCTTGATGGTCGTCGAATCGTGAATGTTGCGCCGGAATGCGAGTTGTTCCATCACCAAATGATTCCGGATCAAAAATGCGACATCGGGAAACACCTCCGACATGCCGAGACGCTCGAGCACAGTGCGCGCAATCTCCACGCCGGTGATTTCGTGGTCTGCAACGCCGCGGGGCTTTCCGATGTCGTGCAGCAGCAGCGTAACATACAGAACATCCTTCCTGCGAAGATTCCGGAACACCTCGCGCATGATGTGCTGTTGTTCGCGCAAACGTTCGACATTGCCAATAGCAATCAGCGTATGCTCATCCGCAGTGAAGTAATGATACATGTTGTGTTGAAAGAACGCGACAAGCTCGCTCCATTCCGGAATAAACGCCCCGAGGACGTTCAGCTCATTCATGTCATGGAGGGTGCTTGCCACACGGCGAGACCGGAGAATGCGCCGGAACATTGCCGCCAAATCGGGGGAGCGGTGCGCTTCGTCGTCGAACAGATCGGCGCTTCGCACAAGCAAGCCTCGCAGCCGCGGATGCAGGGGGATATCCTCTTCGGCTGAAATAACGAATGCCTCGAGTACTTGCTGCGCATTCGCGAGCGTGTTGATATGCGACTCCACACCGAGCACATCTTCGCTCCGGTAGAATCGCTCGTTGAATTTCTGCGTCCGGCGAAACGTAAAATGGATCGTCTCGACAATTTCACGAAACCGCTGTGAGAGGTTCTGGTACAAACGGTGAAGCGTTCTCGCGTGCAAATAGTATTCCCGCATGAACACTTCGACCGAACGGAGGTGCTGGCTTCCACTCGACGAGCCGCCTTTGGCGAGCCTCGCCAGTGGCGGGTCGAGTCTTCGACCGTACCCCAGCGCTTCCGCAACATCGCGCTGCAGCGCGTATTCCAGACCGTCGCTCGACGATTGGCGTCGGAAGTGCATTTCATGCCGCGTGCGGAAGAGAAACGCGAGCGCTTCTTCGCATGCCCTCCTCTCGTCTTCATCGAGAAGGTTCGCCTGCACCAGCGCCTCAAGAAACTGACGCGACGCCGAGACCTTCTCATCAATCGGGAAAAAGAACTTCGTGTCATTCGCACGAAACAGCCAGAACAGCGATTGAAAATCGCGCAGCGTGCCGGCGCTCTTCTTGATGTTCGGTTCAAGCAGTTTTACCGAATTGCCGAATCGCTCATGCCGTGAACGCACTTCGTCGAATACTCCTTCGATAAACCACCGGTCTTTTCCCTTCGCGACCTCCTTGCGCAACTCGTCGAAAAAGCTCTCGGCGAGCGCGCGGTCGCCGCAGAGAAACCTGCTCTCCAGCATCGATGCCCAAGATTCGACTGCTTCGTCATGCTGCCCAAGCGCTTCCTTGATGGTCCGCACGCTATGCCCAACGTCGAGTCCTGCATCCCACAACGAATGGAGAAACTTCTTCGCCTTCTCCGCGACACTTTGCTTCTTCTCTTGATCGCACAAGACCATGAGGTCCACATCCGACTTCGGACAAAGTTCCCCGCGCCCGTACCCTCCGAGCGCGAAGATGGCAATATCCTTCGACGAAGCAAGCTCGTGAAACACACTTCGCACAGCCTCATCCATCATCGCAGTGAGCGACGCGCACGTCGCAAATCCTCCAGCCCCGGCACGATGCGCCGCAGCAATTGCGTCCGTTCGTTCGGCAAGAAACTCTTTGATGGAAAGGGTCATTGAAAGGGGTAATGCCGTGATGGTTCTGTCATAAAAAGCGATGAATCAATATAGTGAGAGAACCGTGGACTTTCAATCGGAAGATGAGGGATATGTTGAATCTCAACAATCAATTTCGAGAACTTTCGCGACCTTAGCAATGATTTGGAAACGATGCCGATGGCATTGGTTGCCTCAATCCATTTCTTGGGAGACAACGAGAAACTGTCCAGACCTCATTGCTTCTTAAACCCCTCGAATTCGAGAGGGTTAAAATCAGGGTTGTGATTTTTCTTTGTCATTAGGATTTCTCCTTTCCCTCGACGATCGCAATTTCTTCCTCCGTCAGCCCATACAACTCATACACCGCCGCAACAATCTGGCGGTCGAGCGAGGCGCAGTGGGCTTCGAGACGATGAGTTTCGGCGCCGGTCTTGGATTGCGCCAGCTTCGCTTTGGCGGCGAGCATCCGCTCCACCAACGTTCTATTTCAGTTTCTTGATACTCTTCTCCGCAAGCAACGACTTCATTTGCGTGATTGCAATTTCGTTCAACTTCTTCAGTCGTTCGCCTTGTGGTAATGCTTGTCGTATCAATACGGAGTTGATGCTCTCCAGATTTGTAAGTATGACGAGTTGTTCGAGAGTGGAATGGTCGCGAATATTTCCATCCTTCCCCGCGTTTTGTTCCCGCCATTCCTTTGCCGTCTTACCAAACAGCGCGACGTTCAGCAAGTCCGCTTCGCTGGCGTAAATGGTATTCGTTTGTTGCTTCGTCACGGTTGGTGGGATGAGCATTTCTTTGATCGCGTCGGTATGAATGCGGTAGTTTATCTTTGCCAACGTGCGTTGAAGGTTCCATTCCAAATTCAGGCGCTTATTTTCATCAACTTTTAGACGCTGAAATTCTACCAGCAAATACAGTTTGAACTCCGCGCTCACCCATGAGGCGAATTCAAAGGCAATATCTTTATGCGCGTATGTCCCGCCTCCGCTTCCTGCTTTTGTTATTATTCCAGCCGCATTGGTAGCTTCAATCCATTTTGTAGGCGAAAGCACAAAGGAATTGCTTCCCGCCTGGTAAAGAAAGGAGTCGAATTCGACCCCTTTGAAGTTGGGGTTATGAATCTTTTCCCAAAGCCCCAAAAATTCAATCGTGGTTCGACTTCGCATCCAATTCTTCACTACATCTTTGGGTTCATTCGGGTTTTTGTAACGGGCAATGTCCGTTATGCAGATATATTCCTGGTCTTCTTTGGTGAAAAGAACAATCTCTGTTCCCTTCACAACGATGGTTTGATTCTTTTTTGCCATTAGGATTTCTCCCTCCCTTCCACTCGCCGAGTCGAGTCTTCGACAATTGCAATCTCTTCTTCCGTCAACCCGTACAGCTCATACACCCCCGCATCAATCTGGCGGTCGAGCGAGGCGCATTGCATTTCGAGACGGCTTACCTCCGCGTCGGTGGCTTTGTTTTCAATCTTCACTTCCTGCTCGTAGGGGTTCTTCTCCTGCTCGTGCGTTACATCCCAGCCGAGTGAAGTAAAGAATTTGTCAATGAAGTCCTGCCTGACTTCCGATTCTTGATACGAAGGGGAAAGAAATGCAGACTCTTGTTGCTTGACATCTTCAGCGAGCTGACGGATGAGTTTCAGAGATTCATTCATAAGTACGGTGTGTTCAGGCAGGAAGGTTCGGTGTATGAATTAACGTACCGGCAGATCATGGTGAGCGGAGCGAACCATCTTACCGCCGATACACCGCGGCCTCAGTTTGATGAGGCCTACCAGTTGAGTCCGTTTTTTTTGAGAACAGTGAGACCCTTCGCTCCGCTCAGGGTTGGAAAAACACTACCCCAACTGCTCTCTCTTGCTCAGATACTGCGTCAACGCCACATCGAACGGCGTCGCAGTATCCATCAACACATAGTCAACATAATTCTCGCGGCACTCGCGCTTGTAGCGCTCAACAAACTCTTTCATTGCCCTTTGATATGCTTTTTGAATATGCCACGGCTGCGTCATCATCTGTTCGGTTGACTCCATGTCCTTGAACATCGCATCGGCGCCGAAGGCAAAGGTCCGCTCCAGCGGGTCGAGCAGGTGCATCACGATGACTTCGTTCTTCTTGTGGCGGAAATGCTTCAGCGCCGCAATCACGTCGTCAGGATTGTCCATCAAGTCGCTGATCACGATGACGAGTCCGCGCCGCTTGATTCGCTCCGCAACTTGATGCAGCGATTTTCCCGCACCCGTGCGCTTGCTCGCTTGCAGTTTTTGCAGCTCGATCAGGATTTGTCTGAGGTAGGCTTTCGTCGCATGCGGTGGCAAGTACGAGGTGAGCTGTTCATCGAACACTGCCAGCCCGACCGCGTCCTGCTGCTTGATCATCATGTACGTAAGCGCTGCGGCAAGGTACGCAGCATACTCGATCTTCTTGACGTTCCCTGCCGAAGCGTACTCCATCGAACGGCTCGCGTCAAGCACGATATACGACTTGAGATTCGTCTCTTCTTCAAACTGTTTGATGTAGTAGCGGTCGGTTCTGCCGTAGATCTTCCAATCAATGTGCTTGATTTCATCGCCCGGCATGTACTGCCGGTGCTCGGCAAACTCCACGCTGAAACCGTGGTAGGGACTTTTGTGCAAGCCGGTGATGAAACCTTCCACCACAAGCCGTGCGCGCAGCTCCATGTTTGCGAGCTTCGACACAACATGCGGCTCAAGGTATTTGCGATATGCTTCGGTCAATGTTTTTTCGAGGATTTGGGTTTCGCACTTGCGGCGACTGCTGGCGGAGCTTCCTGCTGAAGAGGGGGCAACAATTCCTCCGGCTTCTTGCCAAGGTTCTTCAATTCGAATTGCGCATCATCTGCCATTTCATGGTTTGGATAGGCGGCGAGAAAGCTCTCGTAGGCATTCTTCGCGTTCTCCAAATCTTTCAGCTCCTCATTGCAGAGAAAACCGGTAAGGAACAAAGCAGTCGGTGCCCGTTCATTCTTTGGATATTTCTCCGCAAAACTCTTGTACGTTTCAGCAGCCTTGCGAAAATCCCTCATCTCATTGTGCTGGAGAGACGCGATGGTGAACATTGCGTGTTCAGCCTGCGGCGAGTCGGGATGGTCGGCGATGAGTTTCTGAAACTCTTCGATGGCG
Source organism: Ignavibacteriota bacterium (assembly GCA_031394795.1). Classification (GTDB taxonomy): domain Bacteria; phylum Bacteroidota; class Ignavibacteria; order UBA10030; family UBA6906; genus CAADGV01. The sequence goes on from JANNUB010000009.1 coordinate 15,956, forward strand.
AGCGCGAAATTCCTCTCATTGATATGCACGGTCGCTTTGCCCACGTAGTCCTCCGGCTTCGGCTTGCAACCAACGAGCAAGAGTGTAAAAGAAAGAACAGCGAAGAACAACTTCATGAAATCTCCTATCCTTGATTTTTTTATGAACGAATGAGTGTGAGAAACGAAAAAAGTCGTGCGTGAGATTTACCGAATCCAGATCACGTTGACTTCCCCTGCGGCTTCAAGGGCTTCAAGTTCATGGTGGTCTGCGCTGACGACGTCTGCGCCGCGAACTCTTGCTTCTCCCACGGCGATAGCATCAGCGAGAGATAGGCGATACGTTGCTTTCAACCGTCCAGCTTCATGAAACGTCTGACTTCCAATTTCGCGAATAATACGCATCGGGAATTGTCCTAGAGCCTCCAACACGTCCTGTGCCTTCTCTTTTCCTTCGACGCGGTAAACATCGTAAAACACTTCCAGCAGATTGATGACATGGATCAGCTTTTCGGCTTCTTCAGTCTGTAACAATTCCCCTACTTTGTCCGCACCCTCTTCATCATTGAGATACGCAAGAAGGGAACATGCGTCAAAAATGCAGGCACGGCTCATCATTCAAGCCGAGTGTCTTCTCTTTTGCGCGTAAGAAATGCCTCAACGGAGAGCGCCGGGTTTTTCAGCATTCCTCGAGCACGATGAACAGCATCGGTTTGTGTTGTCTTCAACAACACACCCTCATCTGTAACTATCGGTATGACCGTTTTTCCTTTGATTGCTTTTGCCGCTTCTTCCGGCAAGACAATCGTATTGGACCGGATTATAATGGGAGCCATCTGTCGCCGATTTTTATTTTCAAATTAGTCACAAAACGAACAAAACACAAACTGAGAGTCAGTTCAATGTCCAAATCACTTTTTCTGAAGTGTCGCTGCGAAGAAACCATCGGTGCTAGGCGGAAGAAGCATAAGATAGTCAGGGGGCGATTCGACAAAAACGGATTGCCGCTGAAGAATCGTTGACGGGGAAAGCAAACTGAACTCACAATGAACAGCGAGAAACGATTCAACAACCTCCTCATTCTCTCTCTGGAGCAGCGTGCATGTGGAATAGACCAAGCGTCCACCCGGTTTCACGAGCGGCGCGAATGTTTCAAGAATTCGTTTTTGCGTTATGGAGATTCTCTCTGCAAAGTTCTCATCGAAGCTCAACTTCGCCCACGGGTTGCGGCGGAACGTGCCGACCCCAGAGCAAGGCGCATCAACAAGAACGGCATCAGCCCTTGCTTCAAGCGCCTCAAGGAGTCTACTTTCAGCGCGATGAAGTTGAGCTATGCCGACGCCTGCTCGCCGCAATCGCGGCTGAATGTTTGCCAATCGCTTCGCATCAACATCAAACGCGATCAACTTCCCCTCATTCTTCATGAGCGCAGCGATGGACAATGTTTTACCGCCACCGCCGGCACACGCGTCAACAAGAACATCGCCCGGTTTCGACTCGAGCAACAGCGCAACCAGTTGACTCCCTTCGTCCTGCATTTCAAACCAACCATCGTTGAACGATTGCAGCGCCTGCGCGTTGATTCTCTTCTTCAACACCAGACCGAACGCCGAGAGTTTTGTCGGCTCGCTTTCAATCCCTTCCGACCGCAACCTCGCTCTGCATTCCTCAACCGTTGTTTTCAGCGTGTTCACACGAATAACAATCGGCGCCGGTTGATTCGAAGCTGCACACAATCTCCCGGTCTCTTCTTCTCCGAATCGTTCAATCCATTCTTGAATGATCGTTTCAGGAAACGAATGCATCATCGAGATTCGCTTCACCGGATTTGCAAGAGCTGTTTGCGGAAGCTGTGCTTGAGCAACTGCCCGGATGAATTCTTCGCATGAGACTTTCGGAAGCGAAATCCGCCAACTGCTTTCAACATCCGACAACAACGCACCTGCATCTTCGTTTCGGACCTTGAGAGCAAAAGAAACATACATCGCAATGGGCCGCTGACTCGACCCGCCAAGGGCGAGGCTCCCCGGAGGCGGCTCGTCGAGCGGCGCAGACGATGTTTCGAGAAGCCTTAACGCTTCATTGGCATGAAATCTTACGAGCGTGAAGTTGCGAAGAATTGCAAACGTCGTGTCGGAAATGAAACGCCGGTCTTTCGAGCCGAGATAATGCCGCTGTCGAAAGAAATCTTTCACAATACTGTCGGCGGGTTGTTTGAGCGGACGAATCAGTTCGAGCAGCTCGCAGACGTGACCGATGATGGAGGATTTTTTCATTTCTCTATACGCTTCGTCCGCCTACTAAGGCGGACTAAGCTGCTTTCTTGAACGCTGAACTTGCAGGGAATAGCCATCCTGCTTACATTGTTGATGACAACCTACACGCTGAGTATGCAACGCGGCAGAGCCGCAACTAAAGAAAAACTGAACCACAGATTTCACAGATTTCCACAGATTGTTTTTTATGAATTCGATTCGGCCAACATTCTACCTTTGCTTTGAAGGCTAATCTGTGTAAATCTGTGAAATCTGTGGTTTCGCTTTTCCTCTTTCGCTTAGGAAATCTTGTTGAGAATACAACCGTTCAGTGGCCCAACGAGCAAGACTTCGGACCTGCGACGCTCTATCTCGAATCGAATGTCATCGAGCCAGTACCTCATTCGAGCGTTTGAACCTTGGTTTCAGTTCTGGGCGGATTGATTTCTCTCCTCCTTCGCGAACGCAATCAACCCATGCGTATCCAACCCAACCTGAACAACATCTCCCTCGCCAAACTCGCCCGAAAGAATTTTTTCCGACATAACATTCGTGATATGCTTTTGAATCACCCGTTTCAGCGGCCGCGCGCCGTACATCGGATCATAGCCAAGCTTCGCGAGCCAGTCCTTTGCGTCGTTGGTCACTTCGAGCGTGATGTCTTTCTTCTTCAGCAAGTCAATCACTCGCTGCAATTGAATCGAGACGATTTGGCGAATGTCCGCCTGCGCAAGCGGTTTGAAGACAATCACCTCATCTATGCGGTTCAGGAATTCAGGTCGAATGGATTTCTTGAGTAGTGCAAGAAGCTCCTGTTTGAGATCCGAAAACTCCTCATCCCAATTCGGGTGCTTCTCGAATCCCGCGCCGACTTTTTCGCTGATGAGATGCGAGCCAAGGTTCGACGTCATGATGATGATCGTGTTCTTCATGTCAACCGTCCTGCCTTTGCTATCGGTAAGGCGTCCTTCATCGAGCACTTGCAGCAGCACGTTGAATACTTCGGGATGCGCCTTTTCGATTTCATCGAGCAGCACAACGGAGTACGGCTTGCGGCGGACGGCTTCGGTCAACTGCCCACCCTCATCGTAGCCGACATACCCGGGCGGCGCGCCGATGAGTCGCGAGACAGAGAATTTTTCCATGTACTCGCTCATATCAATGCGCACCATCGCGCTTTCATCGTTGAACAGAAACTCAGCGAGAGAGCGCGCAAGCTCGGTCTTCCCCACGCCCGTGCTGCCGAGAAAGATGAACGAACCGATCGGCCGCTTCTCATCCTGCAGGCCCGCGCGTGAGCGGCGGATGGCATCGCTGACGGCTTTCACTGCTTCCTCCTGAGCGATGACACGCTCTTGCAGCCGTTCTTCGAGATGCAGCAATTTCTGACGATCGCTCTCCAACATGCGAGAGACGGGAATTCCTGTCCACTTCGCGACGATCTCGGCGATATCTTCAGAGTCAACTTCTTCCTTCAACATCTTTCGAACCTTCTGGACATCCGAGAGTTTCTCCGACGCTTTCTTGATGTTCTTCTCCAAAGAGCCGATGACGCCGTAACGCAGCTCTGCCACGCGACCGAGGTCCCCTTCACGCTCCTTCTTTTCCGCTTCGATCTTTGCTTCTTCAATCTCGCTTTTCATTTTGCGAATGGATTGAATCAGGTCCTTCTCGACCTGCCAATGCGCTTTCAGTCCAGAGTGCAGCTGCTGCTGCTCGCCAAGCTCTTTCTCAATTTCAGCGAGCCGGTCAAGCGAAGCTTCATCTTTTTCGCGACGAATCGCCTCGCGTTCGATTTCCAGCTGTTTGATTTTTCTTTCGACTGCGTCCAGCTCTTCAGGCATGGAGGCGATTTCAATGCGCAGCTTCGATGCTGCTTCGTCAACCAGATCAATAGCTTTGTCGGGCAGGAAGCGGTCGGAGATATAGCGATGACTCAGCTCCGCCGCCGATACAATCGCCCCATCCGTAATACGCACGCCATGATGCACCTCGTAACGTTCCTTCAGTCCGCGCAGAATCGAGATGGTATCTTCGACGCTCGGCTCATTCACCATGACGGGCTGGAAGCGCCGTTCGAGCGCCGGATCTTTTTCGATGTGTTTGCGATACTCGTCAATGGTTGTCGCGCCGATGGCGCGCAGCTCCCCGCGGGCAAGAGCAGGCTTCAGCATGTTCGCCGCGTCCACAGCGCCTTGTGCCGCGCCGGCGCCAACGATCGTGTGCAGCTCGTCAATGAAGAGAATGATCTCACCGTCGGACTCGGTCACTTCTTTCAACAGCGCCTTGAGCCGCTCTTCGAACTGCCCGCGGAAACTCGTTCCCGCAACGAGCGATCCCATGTCGAGCGCAACGATGCGCTTCGTCTTCAGCGTTTCGGGAATGTCACCCTGAACAATCCGATACGCAATGCCTTCTGCGATGGCAGTCTTGCCGACGCCCGGCTCGCCGATGAGCACGGGATTGTTCTTTGTGCGCCGCGAAAGAACTTGCAGCACACGTCGGATTTCTTCATCGCGACCGATCACGGGATCCATCTTCCCCTTGCGCGCAATCTCGTTCAAGTCGCGACCATACCGTTGAAGCGCTTGATACTTCTCTTCAGGGGTTTGGTCGGTAACGCGCTGGGTGCCACGAATCTCTTTCAACACTTTGAGAATCGCATCAACCGTCACGCCTTGATCGAGCAATACCTTGCTTGCGTTGGAGTCTTTCGACTCAACCATCGCAAGCAACAAATGCTCTGTGCTGATAAACTCATCTTTCAAGTTCTGCACCTGCTTCGTTGCCCGCTCGAATAACCGTCCGAGATTCTGCGAGATGCCCTGATTCGCAACGTTCGCGCCGCTCACCTTAGGCAGCTTGTCCAGCAGTTCGTTCACCTTGATTTTTACAAAGCTGACGTTGGCCCCAACCTTCTGCAAAATTGGAATGACAGTGCCGCTCGAATCCTGCACAAGCGCAGCAAGCAAATGCTCAGGCTCGATCATTTGATTGCCATAGCTCGATGCAATCTCTTGCGCGTTCTGAACGGCTTCTTGTGATTTGATGGTAAATTTGTTGAAGTTCATTTTTGGCTCGCTAAATTCTGAGCGAACGGAGTGAGCGAAGAATCTCGCACTCACATTAACGCGAAACTTCTTTTTGCGCGCAACACCCTCTATCGCGACTACAAAAAAGGCGAGAGAAACTTCCCTCGCCTTTTACTGACTGATTTCCATATTCCGACTGCGAGATTCTTCGCTTCGCTCAGAATTTGGGGTTACTTCTTCTTCTCTTCATCAACGATTTCGAACTGCGCATCTTCGACTTTCTTATCTTCAGTCTTCTGCTGCTGCTGCTGCGGGCCGCCCTGCTGAGGACCCTGACCGGTATCCGAAGTCGCTTGCTGATACATCTGGGACGAAGCTTCGTTCCATGCGTTGTTCAGTTCCTCGATTGCGCCCTTGATCGGTGCAATATTGGCGGACTTGATAGCCTCTTTCAGATTGTTGTTCGCAGTTTCGATTTTGTTTTTCGTAGACGCATTCACTTTATCGCCGAATTCCTTCAGCTGCTTTTCGGTTTGAAACACGAGGTTGTCCGCCTGGTTCTTGATCTCGATTTCTTCTTTGCGCTTCCGGTCTTCCGATGCATGAGCTTGCGCGTCCGTTTTCATCTTCTCGACTTCTTCCTTGCTCAAGCCGCTGGATGATGTGATGCGGATGGACTGCTCCTTGTTTGTGCCCTTGTCTTTTGCGGAGACATGGAGAATTCCGTTCGCGTCGATATCGAATGTGACTTCAATTTGAGGAACGCCGCGCGGCGCCGGCGGAATTCCATCGAGATGGAACTTTCCGAGCGTGCGGTTGTCCACTGCTACCGGGCGCTCGCCTTGCAGCACGTTAATCTCCACCGACGGCTGATTATCCGACGCAGTTGAAAAGATCTCGCTGCGCTTTGTCGGAATCGTCGTGTTCGATTCAATCAATCTCGTCGCAACGCCGCCGAGCGTTTCAATGCCAAGCGAGAGCGGCGTGACGTCAAGAAGCAGAACATCCGTCACGTCGCCGGCAAGCACGCCGCCCTGAATCGCCGCGCCAACGGCGACGACTTCGTCCGGATTCACGCCTTTGTGCGGTTCGCGACCGAAGATGTCTTTCACGAGTTGTTGGACTTTCGGTACGCGAGTCATTCCGCCGACAAGGATCACTTCGTCAATTTGATTTGGACGCATGCCGGCGTCTTTCAATGCCTGCTCGACGGGCCCAATCGTCCTCTGAATCAAATCGTCAACAAGCTGCTCGAACTTCGCGCGCGTGATCGTCATGTTCAGGTGCTTTGGTCCGTCGGCAGTCGCGGTGATGAACGGAAGATTCACTTCCGTCTGCATGAGCTGCGACAGCTCCATCTTGGCTTTCTCCGCCGCTTCACGCAACCGTTGGAGCGCCATCGGATCTTTGCGCAGATCAATGCCTTCGTTCTTTTTGAATTCGTCCGCCATGTAATCCAGCACCCGCTGGTCGAAGTTATCACCGCCAAGGTGTGTATCGCCGTTCGTGCTTTTCACTTCGAAGACGCCTTCGCCAAGCTCGAGAATTGAAATATCGAAGGTACCACCGCCGAGATCGTAGATGGCAACTTTCGAGTCTTTATGTTTCTTATCAAGACCATATGCGAGCGCTGCCGCAGTCGGCTCGTTAATGATGCGACGAACATTCAACCCGGCAATCTCGCCCGCTTCTTTTGTCGCCTGTCGCTGCGCATCGTTGAAATACGCAGGCACGGTGATAACTGCCTCGGTCACTTTCTGCCCGAGATAGTCTTCCGCCGTCTGCTTCATCTTCGTCAGAATCATCGCGCTGATTTCCGGCGGTGAATAGACGCGATCACCCGCTTCAACGCGCGCTGTGTTGTTATCGCCCTTCACCACTTTGTACGGCACGAGCTTCATTTCTTCATTCACTTCGTTCATGAGGCGTCCCATGAAGCGTTTGATTGAAAAGACGGTGTTCTGCGAATTCGTTACCGCCTGGCGCTTCGCGGACTGTCCGACGAGACGCTCACCGTTCTTCGCGAATCCGACAACCGATGGCGTTGTACGACCACCTTCGGCATTCGCAATCACAACGGGGTCGTTGCCTTCCATGACTGCGACAACTGAGTTCGTTGTGCCAAGGTCAATTCCTATTATTTTTCCTGCCATTGGTTATGCTCCTATGGTTTTGAGAATAGTTGTCTGATGATTTACCTGGCACCATTAGTACCAACTCATATGCCAAGGTGATAACCGTACCCTTCTCATTCCTTAACCCAATGACCTCCAATGTGTTATCGGTTTTTCGAGATCCAATCAGTCTGATTTCCATTCAATCGAAGTTGACATGATGGCAGCGACGGCTGGCATTAATGGCATCAATTGCGAAAACCCCTGCCAAAACTTCGGACTTGACATTCCAGTAAGTTTGTGGTATCATGACCAACGCATTCGCTCCATAATCAACGCTCCCTTTCTCCACTCTTAGTTACGCTTCGCATTTTTTTTCAAGCAGAAACAGTTTCTCATCTTCAGGAGGATAGAAAATGTTCACCGAACGCGAGCTTCGCAAAGGACTCAAGACAAAGTCCTTTGGAACCAAGATATACACGTTTCAGACAATTGACTCAACCAATAGCTGTGCAAAGGCGGTCGCAAACATCGGCGCGCCGGAAGGCATCGTCGTCATTTCGGAGGAGCAAACCGAAGGTCGCGGGAGGTTAGGGAGAGCGTGGCTGGCAAATCCCGCCGAGAACCTGATGTTCTCATTGCTGCTCAGACCTCAGGTTCCGCCCGAAGTCATTAACCTGCTTCCGCTGTATGTTGCTGTTGCAACCGCGCAGGCGATCGAGAAAATCACCGGACTCAAAGTGGAATGCAAGTGGCCAAACGATCTACTCATCAACAAGAAAAAAGTCGCAGGGATTCTCATTGAAGGTTCGATCAAGAACAACATCGTCGAACACGTTGTGGTGGGCCTAGGCGTCAACGTCAACCAGACGAAGTTCCCCGACGACCTCATGCTCAAAGCAACCTCCCTTCAGCTGCAATTGAACAAGCCGGTCGACCGCGTCGCGCTTTTCAAGGAAGTTCTTTCCTCTCTCGAGACGCATTACAAGCACTCGATGTCGACCGGGTTTCAGTCTGTTATTCCTTTCTGGACGCGGCGGACAACGATGCTCAACAAATCCATCCTCATTTCGCAATCAGGAAATGTGATCTCGGGAATTGTCACAGGACTCAGCAGAGACGGCGGACTCGTGTTGCAGTCAAACGGCAGTGAGAGAACTTTCTTTGCGGGCGATGTAACAGTCTTGGGCGATACGCCCGAGCAGCTTCTTCCACTCTCAGCAAGCGAGCACTCATCTCTCGCAATCTCCTGAATGTTGCTCGCCCTCGATATCGGCAATTCGACGATTGTTGCCGCACTGTTCGATAGTGAGAAAAAACTTGCTGAAACAATTGCTCCGAGCGCAGTGCAGCGTTCGCGGGAAGAAGCGTGGGACATAATCCAATCACTCATCCGACAAACGAATGACCCCGCGAGAGGCATTCGAGGCGTCGGCATCTCGTCCGTTGTTCCCTTCCTGACACAACTCTTCTCATCGCTCACAAAAGAGAAAGTCGGCATTGAGCCGCTCGTCGTCAGCGCTGCACTCGATTTAGGAATCAATATCCATTACGACGGCACCACGATGTTGGGCAGCGATAGAATTAGCAGCGCGGTTGCGGCGTTTGCGAAATACGGTCGAAGACTCGACTCGGCGAGCGAACCGTTGATCGTTGTTGATTTCGGAACGGCAACGACGTATGGAGTTGTTGGGGCGAACGGCGACTTTCTCGGGGGAGTAATTTCGTTGGGTGTGAAATCTACAGCCGAAGCATTGTATCGTCGAGCGGCGCAACTGCCGAGCTTCGAAATTCAAATGCCTGAAAAAGCGATTGCTACCAATACGCTCGACGCGATGCAGGCAGGAATAATGTTCTCAACCGTTGATGCTGTTGAAGGAATGGTGAAACGAATCAGAAAAGAATTAGGCGTCGAAGCCAAAGTCATTGCAACCGGCGGGCTTTCAACAATGATGTCGAAACAGACGACAACCTTCGACGCTGTTGAGCCGGATTTGGTGCTGGAAGGTGTCCGTTTGATTCATGAGAGACTCAGCCCACGACTTTGAGTCGTGGGGCAATGTCAAACATGTATCATCGCAACCGATCGATCGGTTTCACCACACCAAGCAGAACGAAAACCTCATGTCTCGATTGTTTATCATCGACGGTTGCAACGGCGCTGGAAAAACAACTGCATCGAAAACAATCTTGCCTGAAATTCTTGATTGCCGGGAGTTCGTGAGGTCACAAATGGTAGCACGCGGAGGAAAGGGGCTTGAAACTGAGCTCTTCGATGTCAATATTTGGGGTAGGATCAGGAGCTAATTGTGGGAAAAGAAGAATTCATACGCTTTACAGAACGACTCACTGTTGCAATTAACAAAGCTGTCAAAGAAGCCATCGAAGATCATTTCCGCCATGGACAGCCCGTTGTCGTAATGCAAAACGGCAAGCTCACCAAGTTGTACCCGCCGAAGAAACCATAATCCCCACCGGACTTCTCTTTTCGCCCTCCCGAGACTAAAAAATGCCTTATACCAAACGCGAACCCGACTTGCGTTTAGTACTACTAAATGCGATATTGTCGGCGTATGGTAAAACGACATTTTTGGCTGGGACAAATCGAAAACTTTTGGCGGAAGCGCAACGTCGTTTGGCTTTCGGGCGTTCGGCGGGTTGGCAAGACTTTCCTTTGCCAGAGTATTCCCGACATCGAGTACTTCGATTGCGAGCTTCCACGCGTTCGCGCAATATTGGAAGACCCGCAAGCGTTTCTTAAAGACATGAATGGTCGGCGAGTCGTACTCGATGAGATTCATCGTTTGCCTAATCCTTCTGAGTTGCTAAAACTCGCGGCGGACTATTTTCCAAAAACAAAGATTGTCGCAACCGGCTCTTCGACATTGGGCGCATCGTCAAAATTCAAAGACACGCTCGCAGGCAGAAAGTCGGAGTTATGGCTGACGCCGATGATGAACTCCGACCTTGAAGAGTTTCAGCGACCAGCGTTGAAGCATCGGTTCCTTCACGGCGGCTTGCCACCCCTTTTTCTCGAAAAGGAACTTCCCGAACGAGACTTCCAAGAGTGGATGGACGCGTATTGGTCGAAAGACATTCAAGAACTTTTCAGATTAGAGCGACGCGCATCGTTCCAAAAATTTATCGAGCTATTGATGGTCCAGAGCGGCGGACTTTTCGAGGCGACGAATTTCGCGAAGCCGTGTGAAGTCAGCAGAAGTACGATAACAAACTATCTCAAGGTTCTCGAAACGACATTCGTTGCGAACGTCGTGCGTCCGTTCAGTTCGCGGCGAGCGACAGAAATTATCACGGCGCCAAAAGTCTATGGCTTCGATACGGGATTTGTCTGTTACTATCGAGGCTGGCATCAACTCCGCCAGGACGATATGGGAATTTTGTGGGAACACTATGTTCTCAATGAACTTCAAGCTCGCCTGCAGACGCGCAACATTTTCTACTGGCGCGACAAGCAAAAACACGAAGTGGATTTTGTACTCTCGCGACGCGGTCGTGAACCCATCGCCATTGAATGCAAGTGGACAACAAAAGCGTTCGAGTCCGAAAATCTTCTCTCGTTTTGGAAACAATATCCGAAATCGAAAATTTTTGCCGTGTCGCAGGATGTTGAGCGAGCGTTCACACGAGTCGTGAAGGGCATGTCCGTTCGATTTGTCAATCTCGCGATGCTAGTTGATTTGGTGAAATAGATGAGAAGCTAACGGAATGGCTAATCTTCGGAGATAAGTCCAGCACGATTTTTTTCCACAAACCTGATGAGAACGGATGTACCTTTTTCGTCATGATACAACTTGACCAATGCGCTTGTATCAAAGAACACCGTCATCGCTCATTTCTCTCTTCACTGATAACGTCCGACAGATTTCCTTTTATATGCGCCGTCAGTTCTCGGATCTCTTCCAAACCTTCCAAGACATCCTGTGTCTTTGGGGTGATGACGACTTTTACGGGAGTACCGTCAGCATACGGAACATCTTTGATTTCAAGTTTCCCGTTTGTCACCTGCGCTTCAAGAACATGCTCGAACATAGTTAATGCCCCTTGAGTGTATTCCAACTATTACGTTGACTTTGCATAGATAATCTATTGACAATCCCGGCGAGACGCAACGGATCGGCGAATCGGAAAACGAACTTCCTGTTCTCAACAAAAAAGCCGTCACGACAATGCGGGACGGCTTTTTGTTTAGATCATTCGCTTCATTCTAGAACTTGTACGTCACCGCCAAGTTATAGATTCTCCCCAACTGACTGAAATGAAAACCATCATACGTCATGATGTCGTAACGCCCGTTGAAGGTGAGGAGATTTCGTTGATTTTTTGTTTGGGCTGGATCTGCCAGGATCGCCGCGCCGACGGGATTCAATGATTCGAACTTCCATTTTGGCGTCACGTTGAAAAGATTGTTCACGTTCAAAGCAAGACCCACGTTCGCAAAGAGATCATAGGTAACAGCCAAGTCGGAAACAATCTTCGGATCGAAGACAGTTTTCAGATTGAACACCTTGGTAACCGGATCCTGGCTTATGCCTGCTTGTTTGAACTCTGTCTTGCCGAAGTAGGTGTTGTTGAGCGAGACATTCAACTTCTCCATTTCAAACGACGCGCCCAAAACGAATTTCACTTTTGGTCGCGACGTGAAGAACAGCGCTTCCTGCGTCTCGTCAATAACATTGGTTTTTTGCACTTGGGTGATCGCGCCATCTCTCTTGTTCGTCAAGTTGATGTTTCCCGCGAGAGCAAACGCCAACATCCCCGGACCTGCCGCGAGATTTTTGTAGTCAACGACGAGGTCAAGCCCCGACGTCTTTGTGCTAATGGAGTTCGTAAAGAATTCCCCTCCGAGTATTCTATTGCTGATAACAATTCGGTCATCAACGGAGATATTATAGTAGTCGAAGGTGACGTTCACATCGTCCGTGGCCCTCACCCCTACACCCAAAGTAAGATTCTTCGCTTCTTCAGGCGTAAGTGACTTGACTCCAAGCTGCCTTGCTTCTGGAGAGACGTTGTTATACAGACCGACCTCTTGAATCCCTTGCCCCGCCACAAAACTATACTGCACGCGCTGCGTGTAGATCTGATGCAATGTCGGCGCTTTGAAACCAGTGGAATACGAACCGCGCAACGTAAGTCGGTCTTCTAAAGTCTTGAAGCGCGAACTGAACTTGTACACAAACGCATTTCCGAAATCGCTGTAGTATTCATTTCGAATTGTTGCCGAGAGCAAGAACTCTTTCGTTGCATCGAAATCAACGTTGAGGTAGCCGCCAAAATTGTAACGATTGAATGCGCCTGAGTTTTCGGGGCGGTTTCCTGCATACGAATCAGCTCCGATGCCATCCCAAGACGCTTGATCACCCTCGAAGACTTCAAACGTCTCGCTTCTAAACTCCGTACCAAAGCCGACATTGAGTTGGTCGGTGATTGCTCTGGAGATATCTATGTTTCCCACCGTATGTGAGAATGCGGTTCCGCCCGGCTTGAAACTGAGGGGACTGTTCTCTCGATAAACATATGTTCCAGCATTCGGATTGGGCAACACTCTATTGATGATTACCCCATTGGTGTCCCTATAGATATCACTACTTCTATTGTGAGAATTGAACACTGTGTAATCCTGACTGTTATGTCCAAACGTCAAGCTGACATCAAAATTCCATGCTTCTTTTTTTGAATGGAGACCGACGGTCGCGTTGTAATCAACCAAATCGCCCTCAAAGGTTGGAACATATCCTTTGTAGGATGATGCATTGACTCCGTCGCCGAAGAAATTCAGCAGGTATGGGAAGGATGACAGCGGTCTCCAGTACGGCGTTCGATAATTGGCGAACGAGTTTACTTTCTTATAGTAGTACGCTCCATTCGCGTAAAGTTCTGTGTTATCAGAAATATCAACGCCGCTGTTAATTAAAAATTTCGCGGCGGAAGTAGCAGGCGAGGAATTTCTGTTTCCTGCAAACTTATCGAATGCCAGAAAGCGTTCCACTTCAGCCAAGCTCGCGCCAAAATCCCCTGCGTCGCCCGCTGCATCAACTATTCCCGACCGCCGCGCTTCGTTCACTCTCGAAAAATCAACCGTGTAGTTTACAAAACCCTCATTGTCGAAAATGGAACTGCCGTTATTTATCGCAACGCCAAATCTGCCGCCATCGCCTTTGTTCGTCACACCACTATTGATTGTGGTGTAGCCGCCTTCAGTTCCATCTTTGAGAACGATGTTCACAACGCCCGCGATTGCATCCGAGCCATATTGCGCGGACGCGCCATCTCGCAAAATTTCTATTCGCTTTATCGCATCTATCGGAATCGCAGAAATGTCAACGCCTGTTTCACCGCGGCTTGGAGAGGTTTGTGTGTACACGAGCGAACTCAAATTCTTTCGCTTGCCGTTAATCAGAATGAGCGTTCGGCTCACGCCCATGTTTCGTATTTCCCACGGGTCAAGCAATGCAGTTGCATCATTGACTGGAGTTTGAACAACGTTGAATGATGGAACTCGATATTGCAGCATCTTGTCGAAAGAGCTCTGCCCTGTGAGGGATAATTCCTTTGCTTGAAGCACATCAATCGGCAACGGAGAATCCGTAACGGTTCTTGCGGATGCCCTTCCGCCAACCGCCACAACCTCCTGCAACTCTTTCGCAGCTTCTTCGAGTACAACATCGAGCGTCGTTGTCGCAGCGGCTTGAACGACAACCGGCACGGTCTTGGATTTATGGCCCACGGCAGACACCGTTATGTTGTACGCTCCCGCATCCAACTTCAGTCGGTACTTGCCTTCCGTATCCGTCGTCGTACCGACTTTAAGCGTTCGTACGGACACATTCGCGCCCACCACAGCGCTGCCGCCACTCGTCACCGAACCCGTCACTTCTTGAGCCATTAGACTCAACGGCATGACGAGCAAACAAAGAACAGCAAACTGTAAAGCTTTCATGGATTCCTCCAATGTTGTGAATGATTAGATTCCCCCGGAATTAGCCTAAAAAGATGAATGCTGTGCGATTGTAATGAAAACTGCAAAGAGGCAGTTCCTCTTTGCGAATCTATTCAGAATTCAATACGACGGTAGGTTGACTTCGTCGAGTGGTTAGCTTTTTCGAACGAATGTCTATAGCAAGAATAGAAATTCTGCTTTTGACATGCAACCCTTTTTTTCGTGAGCACAAGTCTACGTGGATTTTCAGTCACGGCGTCCCAAAAATCTTCACCGACGCTTGCGCGAGTTGAACGAGCGGCGTGAAATACAATCCGAAGAGAATCGTCGGAATCAACAGGAGGAGCACCATCGCTTTCTGTAGATAAGTAAACTCAATCTGCGCTCCAACATGGCGCTCATCGTCACGAAGATACATGTTGCGAAGAACGCGGGCGTAGTAGTACAAGGAAATCACGCTATTGATCGCGGCGACCACCGCAAGCCAAATCCACTTGCCATCCAACAACGCGGTAAACAAATACAGCTTGCCGATGAAGCCCGCAGTCGGTGGAAGCCCCGTGAGCGAGATGAGGAAGATGGTGAGCGCGACCGTAACCAGAGGCGCTTTCGGACCGAGTCCTTTATAATCTTCGATGTCTTCGCTGCCGATCTTATCCGCGATCAGCATCACGACGTAGAACGCGCCGAGATTCATGAACAAGTAGATGATGAAGTAGATGAGAATCGCGGAAAGACCTTCGTTGCTCAACACGACGACGCCCATCAGCATGTAACCCGCGTGCGCGATGCTGGAGTACGCGAGCAGGCGCTTCATGTTGTTCTGCCAGATCGCAACGAGATTGCCGAGCGTCATTGTGAGAACGGAAAGGGCGGCAATGACCGCAACCCAATCGAACCCTTTGATGCTTGCCCATGAACCTGCATGAACCGCGACGGCATTTGAATCAATGAACGTGACTTTCAAGAACCGAATCATCATTGCGAAGCCGCCCGCTTTCGATGCGACGGAGAGAAACGCCGTAATCGTAATCGGCGCGCCTTCGTACACGTCGGGCGTCCAGAAGTGGAACGGCACGGCGGAGATTTTGTAACCGAAGCCGGCAATCGTTAAGATGCCTGCAATCAAGAGCATTAGGTCGTTCAGTCCACCTTTTGCGAGAACTTGATTGATCGCATAGATGTCGAGCGAGCCTGTCATTCCATAGATGATGGAGATGCCATACAGCATCAAGCCCGACGACAACGCGCCGTAGATGACATATTTGAGCGATGCTTCGCTGGAGTCTTGCGCTTCACGCGTGTAGCCGGTAAGAATGTAGGACGTAATGGAAGAAAGCTCGAGTGCGAGATACATCATCAGCAAGTTGCTTGCGCCCGCCATCAGCATCATGCCGAGCGTGAGCGCGATGAGGAGCGAATAGTATTCGCCTAACCGCCGCCCCGCGGAATTCAGCTCACCGGAGTTGAGTGAGAACAAGACAATCAGCATCGCCGAGAGCATGATCACGAGCTTGAAGAAGAAGGCGAACGAATCCACCGCTATCATGTTGCTGAAAATCGCCTCGTGCACCGTCGCTTGTGGAATCAGCAACGCGAACGTAACGATGAAGCCAATCATCGCGACTGCCGCAACGGGAATCGAGGACCTTCTGAAAATCAGATCCGTGATAATCGCGACGAGCAGCGCAACAGTGAGCGCGGTTTCAGGTGCGAAGAGTTGGAGGTCTTTGAGGATTTGTTCGGACATTATTCTAATGGTCAAAAAGTCAAACGGTCAATGGTCAACGGTCAATGTTCAATTGTCAATCCGAAATCCGAAATCATTTCATCACCCCCATCATTCCAGAAAGCTGCGCGGTGTGCAACAACGCCGCAAGCTGGTTCATCGAAGCGTTCATCATATCGAGAATCGGCGACGGGTAAATGCCGAGGAAAATCACGATCACGGCGAGCGGAACAAGCATCACCATCTCTCGTCCGTCCATGTCGGTCAGGTCCTTCCACTTCTCAGGCAATGTCCCGAGGAAGACTCGTTGCAACGTCCAGAGCATGTAGCCTGCGGTAAAGACAATCGTAATCGCGGCGATGATGGTAAGCGTACGGAATGTTTGAAACGCGCCGAGCATCGCGAACGCTTCGCTGATGAACCCGCTGAGTCCCGGCAAGCCGAGCGCCGCAAAGAACGCAACCGACATCACTGCGGCGTAGCGCGGCATCTTGTTCATCAAGCCGCCGAATTCGTTGATGCCGCGCGTATGTGCGCGGTCGTAGATCACGCCGACAATCAAGAAGAGCATTGCGGTGATCGTGCCGTGATTGAACATTTGGAACACAGCGCCCGTCATTCCCTGCGTGTTCATCGAAGCCATCCCGAGCGTGACGACGCCCATGTGGCTGACGCTCGAGTACGCGATCAGTTTCTTGAAATCCGTTTGCGCCATCGCGACGAGCGCGCCATACACCATGCTGATCACGCCGAGCAATGCAATCCACCACGAGTAGTGCACCATCTGGTCGGGAAAAATCGGGATGCTGATGCGCATGATGCCGTAGGCTCCCATTTTCAGCAGCACGCCCGCGAGGATGACGCTGATTGCCGTCGGCGCTTCGACGTGCGCATCGGGCAGCCACGTGTGAAACGGAAAACTCGGAATCTTAATCGCGAAGCCGATGAAGAGACCGATGAACGCAATTGCGCGCCACGACCAGTTGCCGACAAGCGAACCGTGCGCGAGCAGCGAGCCGGGAACAAAATTGCCGTTGTCCATCATCTGCAACATGTTGAACGTGTAGATTTTTTCCAAGCCGTCCGTTCCGCGCTTCATCGCCTCGGCAACGGAAAACATCGTGCCGTTCGCGTCAATGTACGCGTTCACACTGAAGTAGAGAGCAATCATGACAAGCAGCATCACCACCGAACCGAACAGGGTGTAGAGGAAAAATTTAATTGCCGCATACTCGCGCCGCGGTCCGCCCCACACGCCGATGAGGAAGTACATCGGCAGCAACATCACTTCCCAGAAAACATAGAAGAGGAAAAAGTCAAGCGAAACGAACACGCCCATCATTCCGGTGTCAAGGAGAAGGAGAAGCGCGAAATATCCTTTCAGAGATTTTTCGATGCTCCACGATGAGATGACGGCAACCGTGCTGATAAGCGCGGTCAATAAAACCATCGTCACGCTCAACCCATCAATGCCCATCAAGTATTCGATATGAATGCGACCGAACCACGCGACGCTCTTGATGTCAATCCAGGTCGCCTTTTCGACGAACTGCATCGCCGCTTGCGAGTTGATGCCGGCGAGTGCCCGGTCGAATTTTTGATAGATGACGATTGCAAGAATAACCTGCAGCAACGTCATCGCGAGCGAAGTCCAGCGAATCGCGTTTTTCATTTCCTTCGGCAGCATCAGCACGATGACCATGCCGACGACGGGAAGGAATGTTATCCAGCTGAGAACGCCAATGCCGAGAATTGAAAAATCCATTGTTAACCCTTATGCTACTTTTCAAAAATCATTTCTTACGGAAACAGATTATTTATCTCATCATCCGTCAATCCCAACTGGCGAAACACTTGTAAGCAATACTCAGGTCTCAACTCCCGCTTCGCCATTTGAATTGGGGCGACTTTTCGCCTGCCTTCAACCACGCGCTCGAAAATATCGTGGTCACCTTTGCCATGACGTTTGAAGCGCCCGCCTGCTTGTTCCACCAACCGCACAAGCTCGCGGCTCGGCATCGGCGGAATCTTCTTACGCATACTCTAACATCTTGAGTGAGAGCTTGTGCTCTCTGCGGGCTGATGGTTTCTTGACGACATCCTCGTAGTACAAAAATTCGTGCAATTCTTTGATGGAAATCGGACGCTCTTGTTCAATCCCTTCGTCCTTTGTGTAATCGAGATATGATTCGATGGCATTCAACAGAGATTTCTTCGCCGTCGCATTCGATGAGCCAATTCCGACGACGCCTAATTCTATGCAAAGAGCAACGTATTGACGCCCCGATTTTTTGATCACCGCTGAAAACTTATCCATGCCCTCACTCCTTTTAGCCAAACCTCTCGCTCCTTGAAGGGACGGGGCATGCCCCGTCCCTACTGAGTTCAGAAGAGTCTCTGACACACTGTATTCTATCAGGCGAAACTCATGCAGGCCCTTCGCTTCGCTCAGGGTTTATATTAGCCTCATCACAAAATAAAACACCATCACGCCAAACACCGCGAGCATAACATACGTTTGAATTTTCCCCGTCTGCACTTTACGAAGCACAAGTCCAAAAAAACCTGAAACGTACGCAATGGCATTTACGGCGCCGTCAACGACCCACGTATCGAACCAGCCGCTTACTGTTGATGAAAGTTTCGTGAGCCAGCCGGAGCCGTTGACGACGCCGTCAATGATGGTGTTGTCGAACCAACGGAGCGCCCGCGTGAGGGCGAGACTTCCGCCGACGATAACGGAGTTGTACGCTTCGTCGAAGTACCATTTGTTGAGAAGAAAATCGTGAAGCCCGCTGAAATTTTTCGCGACATTGTCCGCGCTGATTTTTTTCCACATGTACGTCGCAAACGCGATGAGAATGCCAAGTCCCGCAACAGTCAACGAAAGGAACATCGCGGGATAGTGCGCGTGATGATGCGCTCCTTCGAACGCCTCGTTCGACGGCGCGGCGAGCGACGCGGGCACAACGGTTTCAGGTCGCTCGACCGCGTGCGCCAGCCACCCTTGCGCCGCATCCAGTGGATTGAAGCTGAAGAAGATGAAGCACGAAAGCCCGGCGAAAATCATCAGTGGAATCGTCATGGTCTTTGGAGACTCATCAATCAATTCGAACCGATGATGGTCCTGATGCTTGCCCATGAATGTGAGAATGACGAGACGGAACATGTAGAATGCCGTCAGACCCGCGACAAAAAATCCGATAATGGGAATAGCGTAATGCCCCTTCAAACTTCCGAACGCGAGCGTGCCAGCGAGAATCGAATCTTTGCTCAAGAAACCTGACGTGAGCGGCACGCCGGAAATCGCCAGCGTATAGATGAGAAACGTCCAATACGTAATCGGCATTTTCGATTTCAGTCCGCCCATGTTGCGGATGTCTTGCGGGTCGGTGTGATGGTCGTTCTGGTGATGCAGTGCGTGGTGCATCGCGTGAATCACCGAACCGGAGCCGAGAAACAATCCGGCTTTGAACATCGCGTGGGTAGTAAGATGGAAGAACCCCGCGGTGTACGCGCCGACGCCGAGTCCCATCACCATGTAACCGAGTTGGCTGATGGTCGAGTACGCCAGAACTTTTTTGATGTCGTTCTGTGCGATTGCAATCGTTGCGGAAATGAATGCGGTAATTGCGCCGACGTATGCAATCACGGTGAGCGCGTCGCCGGTCATGAGCGGGAATGTTCGCGCAATGAGATACACGCCTGCGGCAACCATCGTTGCGGCGTGAATCAACGCGCTGACTGGAGTCGGACCTTCCATCGCATCGGGGAGCCAGACGTGCAGCGGAAATTGCGCCGACTTTCCAATCGCACCGCAAAAAATCAGAACGCCGGCGAGCGTGAGCATCCATTCGCTGCCGAGCGGAAGTGTTCCGGACTTGATGCCCGCAAAGATTGCGTCGAGACTGAACGTGTGAAACGTTGCGAACAGAATCATGATGCCGACGAAGAAGCCGAAGTCGCCAATACGATTGACGATGAACGCCTTCATCGCCGCGTCCGATGCGCTTTTCTTCTCGTACCAATGTCCGATCAGCAAGTACGAGCTCAGACCGACAAGCTCCCAACCGACATACAACAGAAAGAGATTGTTCGCCAGAACAATCATCAACATCGAGAAGGAAAAAATTCCCAAATACGCGAAGTAGCGCGAGTACCGAACGTCGCCGTGCATG
>JANNUB010000098.1:0-2135 GCA_031394795.1 Ignavibacteriota bacterium
TGGCCACCGAGAACCGGCCGTCCATCGCCGCCAGCGCCTTGCCGCCGTGGATCAGGAACTGTCCGGCCCGCGGACCCGCTCCCCAGTCGACCAGATCGCGGACGAACTGCGGCGCGGAGGGGTCCTTGGGACGCGTGGCCCGCACCAAGCGGGCGGCGTACTTCACGATGTACTCGCTCACGGCCACCGACCGCACCAGCTTCTGCAGGTTCAGGATCGCCCGCCCGGAGAGCACCTTGCGGACGTCGGGCCGCTCGTCGCGGGTCGTCGTGGCCAGGATTTGCTCTTCCTCTTCGAGCGTCGGGTAGCCGATCTTGATGTTGAACATGAAGCGGTCGAGCTGCGCCTCGGGAAGCGGATAGGTTCCTTCCTGCTCGATGGGGTTTTGTGTCGCGAGAACGAAGAACGGTTCTTTCAGCGTGTACGTTTTTCCAGCCGCGGTGACGCGGTGCTCCTGCATCGCTTCGAGCAACGCGGCTTGCGTCTTCGGCGGCGTGCGGTTGATCTCATCCGCGAGCACGATGTTGGCGAAAACCGGTCCATGAATGAAACGGAACGCCTTCGCGCCCGTCGCGGTATTCTCTTCGATGATCTCCGTGCCCGTGATGTCGCTTGGCATCAAGTCCGGAGTGAACTGGATGCGGTTGAACGTGAGGTCGAGAACCTGGGCGAGCGTCCGGATGAGAAGAGTCTTTGCAAGCCCGGGCACGCCCACGAGAAGGCAGTGTCCGCGTGAAAGCAGCGAGGCGATCAGCTGCTCGACGATCTTCTCCTGCCCGACGATGACTTTCGCGATTTCGTTTCGCAGCGCGTCGTACGATTGCCGTAGTTGCTTCGCCGCCTCAACGTCGTTCATTTGTCGTGCTGGTGAGAGGTTCGTCAATTGTGTTAACTCCTCAGAATATAAATCACAGTCGCGACTCCCAATAAATCGTCTTCTTGAGATCTTCAAGCCACGCGGCGTACTCTTTTTGTCGTTTGTAATTGCTCGCGACAGTTTCGATGCGTTTGTAATCCTGGTCGAGCGTTGCTTTGTGCGCAGCAATTCGTCGCTTCACCGAGACAATGCTGTACCCGTATTGGTTGCCGAACGTGAGCTTCGATGGCACGCTGATTTCGCCGGACTTCATCGGTGCAACAACGGCTTGCAAATCCTTCGGCAGTTGCTCAAGCTCGAGCACGCCGAGACTGCCGCCGATATTTCGTGAATCCTCATGTTCGGAATATTTCGTCGCAAGCTCCGCGAGGTTCGCGCCCGAGAGAATCTGTCGCCGCAACGAATCCATGAAGGCAATCGTCGAATCGTCGGCCGCTTGCGTTCTTTCAATCCGAAGAAGAATGTGTCGCGGATGGACCGCGTCACCGCGTCGCTCGAGGAGCTGGATCACGTGCAACCCGAAATCCGTTTCCACAATGCCGGACAATTCGTTTTCCTTCAAGGCGAATGCCGCAGTTTCAAATTCTTTCACGAACAACCCGCGACGGACAAAACCGAGGTGGCCGCCTCCCGACGCGGAGCCGGGATCCTGCGAGTGCCGTTTCGCCAGATCTTCAAACGGGACCCCTGCCTTCAGACTATCAATCAAAGAATTCATCTTCTTGCGCGCTTCCTGCCTTGCCGCTTGATCGAATTTCGGCTTCACGTAGATGTGGGCAAGCTCGACTTCTTCCGGCACCTCGCCGAGACTGTCTTTGTATGTCTTGTAAAACTCTTCCACTTCCATCCGACCAATCTGCGAAACCCCGAAGCGCTGTTGCTGAAGCTTCTGCGTGAGAAGGTTCTTCTTCATCTCTTCGCGGAACTCGCGGCGGATGCGCGAGAGGGGCATGCCGTACAGTTCTTCCAGCCGCGACTCGGAACCGGCTTGCGCAATACGCTGCTGCAACACCGACTCCAGCTGCTGCGTTACCTCGTCCTCTGTCGCCGTAACGCTGTCCTCGATCGCTTTCGCGAGGATGAGCTTCTCGCTGATCATGGACTGCAGCACCTGTTCGCGCAGACCTGCCGTTGCGGGATCAATGCGGTTGCTCATTGCGTAGAACTGCGTTTGCGCGGTCAAGTTTAATTTCCTCAATGACCTCTGGGGGACTTTCTTTTACCGCCTTTATTACTGCTGTCTTCTTGATTGTTTTAG
>JANNUB010000105.1:0-3338 GCA_031394795.1 Ignavibacteriota bacterium
TTAAAATTATTTGGCTCTAATGAAGTGAGGCTTAATAGTTTCCCCTCTGTGCGGGGGCACATGCTTTGGCGAGTGGGGTGTCCGAACGAAGTGTGGACGGGGTGTGACACTTGGCGCAAGTCCTCTACGATATGTACTAATTCCGTTGAATACTGAAAAGCGAAATGGAAAAACTAATCCTCCCCGAAATAAAAGACCTTCACACGATTGACGTCTACGAAGCCAACGGCGGCTACGCGATGCTGCGCAAAGCGCTCGGCATGAAACCCGAAGAGGTGACGGACGAAGTGAAGAAGAGCAACTTGCGCGGACGCGGCGGCGCGTGTTTCCCAACGGGCCTGAAGTGGACGTTCATGCCAAAGGTGACGGAGAAGCTGAAATATCTCTGCATCAACGGCGACGAGAGCGAGCCGGGCACGTTCAAGGACAGATCAATTTTTGAATTCAACCCGCACCTGATGATCGAGGGGGGATTGATTGCGGCGTATGCAATGGGCATCAAGACAATCTACTTGTACGTGCGCGGCGAGTACAACAAGTGGATCAAGATGGTGCAGAAGGCGTTGGATGACGCGTACGCGCGCGGCTACATCGGCGAGAATATTTTGGGTTCTGGCTTCACCACGAATTTTTATTTGCATCGCGGCGCGGGCGCGTATATCTGCGGCGAGGAGTCGGCGCTGATGAATTCGCTGGAAGGCGAGCGCGGCTATCCGCGTATAAAGCCGCCGTTTCCCGCGCAGTTCGGTTTGTGGGGCTGTCCGACAACAATCAACAATGTCGAGACGATCGCGAACGTGCCGGTTATTTTGCGGATGGGCTGGGAGGCGTATTCCAAAATCGGACATCCGAAACATCCGGGTCCGATTCTCGTCGGCATCAGCGGGCATGTGAACAAGCCTGGCGTCTTTGAGGTGCCGACGGGCGTTCTGCTCACCGATTTGATTTTTGGGAATCCATCCCTTGGGGACAAATACGCAGGCGGCGTTCCGGGCGATAAGAAAATCAAAGCGATCATTCCGGGCGGCTCATCAACGATGATCATGCGCGGCGAAACAATCGAAGGCGTAACGATGGACGCCGATGGTTTGAAGGCCGCAGGCTCTTCGGTCGGGACGGCGGGACTGATCGTGATGGATGAGGATACGGATTTGATTCGCGTAATCACGCGCATTACGAAGTTCTACTACCACGAGTCGTGCGGACAATGCACGCCCTGCCGCGAAGGAACGGGCTGGATGTGGAAAATCCTGAAGCGCTTTGAAAAATCCGAAGCGACTTTAGAAGATATTGACTTGTTGCTCGACGTTGCAAACAACATCGAAGGCAACACCATCTGCGCGCTCGGCGACGCTGCGGCGTGGCCCGTGCAGAGTATGATCAAACGATTCCGCGATGAGTTTGAGAAGCGGTGCGTGAAAACGAACGGCGCTTCTCATCAGAAACCTGCGCTGGATGTAGTGCATGCGCTGCGGTAGTCGGGACGAAAAAAAATCTTACGTCTTGAACAAGACTTCCCTCCTCAGAAAAACAATCTTCCGTTTTCAGAATTCTCATCGGGTCATATCTTTACACGCTTGAAGCCGTTTTCGTCGCCAACCGAAAATGTTTTCCAAATAAGGAAAACTTTTGTCGGTGAAAAGAGCGACGACTGCCGGATGTGTAAACGGGGCAAGAGAAGAAGACATTGAAGCTGATGAGACTTGATAATATAATATCAGCACTGATCTGTCTTTGACTTGATTCTGACGCTCATTTTAACAATAATAATCCATCGGGGGGTAGCGAATTCCCTCCTTGTTTCTTCCCCCTACATTTTTTTTGATGAGAATACTCTCTCATGTCTTCCTCGCATTCTTGGGAATCAGCAGCGGCTTGCTGATGTCCGAGTTCATTCTGCGTTTGGCGGTTCCACAGAGAATGTTTGCTCTGCCGCCGCTCTATCGGGATGACAGCCGCACTGTCTTCAGTCTGCTCGAGAATTATGTGGGCACATTCGCGATGCGAGAATTCAGTTGCACGGTTGTCACCAACAGCATCGGGCTGCGCGATCACGAGGTTCCACCGAAAACGGACAGAACATTTCGTATTCTCGGATTAGGAGATTCGTTTAGTTTTGCCAACGGGGTCGAGCTGCACGAGACGTATTTCAAAAGACTAGAGGCGACGCTGAAGATTAACGGCAAACGCGTCGAGGTCATCAATTGTGCCGTTCCCGGGTTCGGTCCGAGCCAGGAGTTTGAAACACTCAAGAAGTACAGAGACCTCTTGCAGCCGGATGCGGTGCTGATTGGATTCTTTGTCGGCAACGACTTTGTGGAGTCCATGGACCTCTATGATGACGACGGGAATCCATTGATGCACATTGAGGATGGTTACATCGTTACGAACAAGCCCGCAGACAAGGAGAAAAGTATCATCAGGGACGTTACGAAACAAGCGCGCGCGTATTTGAACACGAGCTCACATTTGTACGTCTTCATGCGGGATCGGCTCTCCTCGTTGCTGGGTCGGTGGGGTCTCTTACCGTTCGATCTCGTTCCCGAGTTTTGCGAAAAAGAGTATTCAGCACGAATGCAGCGAGGTGTCGAGACGACGCGTGCGGTCCTGCATGAACTTGCAGCGTATACGCGCGCACAACGTCTTCCTCTCTTGGCCGTTGTTCTCCCGACGATCTACCAGGTGGACACGGAAGCATGGGACCTGTATGTGACGGGATTGAAGCTTGATGCGACCAGGTACGACCTCGACAAGCCTCAACGTGTACTCGGCGAGATTCTCGCAAATGAATCTATTCAATTTATAGACGTCCTGCCTGCATTGCGCGCAAATGCTCGGAAAGGTCAGCGACAATTTTTTCCCGTTGATGGACATCTCAATGCCGCCGGCCATATCGTCATTGCCGATGCGATAGCATCGTACGTGGGCGCGCATCCCTTGGTTTCGGCGAGTGTTGTTAGCAACCCGTATCCTTCCAAGTAGAAGCGCTTCCCCTTTTTTCGATTTCTCCGGACTGGAGACGTCAACGACTCCTCGGCATTGCTATTCGAGCCATCCTTCCGTAAATTTTACTCCACCATCCGTCGAAAAACTTTTCCAACCTTAAACAAGGACCATCATGGCATCCACGAAACGACTGATACCATTGCTCCCTCTCTTCCTGCTCGGCGTGTTAGCGACGGGACTCGCACAGACAAAAGCGCCGACCGACAAGCCCTTTCCTGGTGGTTCTTCTGTGGATCTGGGGCGTTCCAAATGGCAAAAATTGCATCGCCAATGAACTTCACCACCAACCCATCTTGGGGGAATATGCAGCCTCCCACCGCCGCCTCGAAATA
>JANNUB010000120.1:0-6176 GCA_031394795.1 Ignavibacteriota bacterium
GTCGCTCGTTGCATTCGACAGAGCGATTCTGGAGAATCGCTCTACAATAAATACAAAACCGGGAAAAGAAAAATCCAAACCAAGTCAACGAAATGCCAGTACAAGCCGGCAACCTCGATACGATTGGTGAACCGCTGCGGGTCGGTCTGCCACATCTTGCTGCCCGGTCCCCAGAAATATGCATTGACAATTATTCCGCCGAGAATGTGCAGGCCGTGCAAACCTGTGAGCGTAAAATAAATCGCAAGATACGTGCTCGTGCTCGGAAATCTCTCGTGATGAAACTCGGCGGAGTATTCAAAATACTTGTTCACGAGGAATATCACCGCGCAAAGGATCGTGAGTCCCATGTAGAGTTTGTACTTCCCGAAGTTCTTCATCATCAACGACGCCCACGCCATCACCATCGTAACGCTTGAGCCGATGAGGATGATGGTGTTGATCGTGCCAAGCGGGACATTCATCATCTCATAGCCGTGGGGCCATGAAGGAGCGTTCACACGCAGAAGCACATACGTCGAGAACAGCGCGCCGAAGAGCATGACTTCGCTCGCGAGGAAGAGCCAGATGCCTAACTTCGCGTTCCAGAGTCCGGTATCGGGACGAGCAGTTGAGGTGTACGGAATGTTCATGATTTAGCCTCTCTCATTCTGAGGAGTGAAATCCTTTGCCGCGCCGGGAACGCTGTACTCGTACGGTCCGCGATAGACTTCAGGGACGTGAGCGAAGTTCCCGTGCGCAAGCGGCGGCGAGGTGGTTGCCGCCATGTCGAGCGTCGTCGCTTCCCAGACATTGTCCGAAACTTTCTTTCCGTTCTTCATGCTCCAAAAGAAATTGATGATAAAGGGAATTTGTGCAAGGCCCAAACACCATGCGGAGATGGACATGAATTCGTTCCAATGCAACGTTCCTTGCGCGTGCGCGTATTGCGCGCCGCCGTCATACATACGACGCGACACACCGGCGAGTCCTTGAATGAACATCGGCATGAAAACTCCGTTCAGGAAAATGAATGAACCCCAGAAGTGCAGTTTGCCAAGAACGTCGCTCATCTTTCGTCCGGTAACTTTCGGGAACCAATAATAAATTCCGCCGAAGAGCGCGAGAAGTGTCCCGGGCGCAACGACATAATGAAAATGCCCGATGACGTAATACGTATCGTGTAAATGGATGTCCGGCGTAGAAAGTCCAAGCGGTAAGCCGGTCAGCCCTCCGATACCGAACATCGGAATGAACGCGAGCGCGAACAACATCGGCGTCGTGTAGCGAATGCTTGCGCCCCACAGCGAAAGGAAGAACGCCGTGAGAATGACGATGGAGGGAATCGAAATAATCATCGTCGTCGTTTGGAAAAACGTGCTGATCGTCGTTCCCATGCCGGTCATGAACATGTGGTGCGCCCACACGACGAACGACATGAAGCCGAGAAAAATAATCGAGTACACGAGTGACTTGTAGCCCCAGAGCGGCTTGCGCGTATTGTTTGCAATAATCTCCCCGACGATTCCCATCGCGGGAAGAATCAACACATAGACTTCCGGATGCGCGAGGAACCAAAAGAGATGCTGCCAAAGCAGCGGGCTTCCGCCGCCGGAGTTTGTGAGAGGCACGCCGCTCACGACGAGACCGCTCGGCATGAAGAAGCTCGTGCCAGCGAGCCTGTCCATCAGTTGCAAAACGCCCGCCGCTTCAAGCGGAGGGAATGCGAGTAACAGAAGGAACGCAGTTACAAACTGCGCCCAAACAAAAAACGGCAGGCGCATCCATGTAAGTCCGTGCGTCCTAAGTTGAATAATCGTCACAATGAAATTGACCGACCCAAGCAACGACGACGTGATGAGAAACACCATCCCGATGAGCCACGCTGTTTGTCCCATTGTTGCGATGACCGACAGTGGAGCGTACGAAGTCCAGCCGGAGTTTGCCGCGCCGCCCGGAAGGAAGAAGCTCACAAGCATCGTCACGCCGCCCATGAAGAACACCCAGTAGCTCGCCATGTTGAGCTTCGGGAACGCCATATCAATCGCGCCGATTTGGAGCGGCATCACGTAATTGCCGAACGCGCCGACGGCGAGCGGCACGACCCCGAGGAATACCATGATGGTTCCGTGCATCGCGCCAAGCTGATTGTAAAACTCCGGCAGCATGATGCCATCGGGCGCGTTGTCCGATCCGAACCACGAGCCAATCCACGGAATCGGCTGGCCCGGATATGCAATCTGCCAGCGCATAATCATCATCAGTGTAAACCCGAAGAGCAAAAACAGCAGCGCGGAAATGCCGTACTGAATGCCGATGACTTTGTGGTCGGTCGAGAAAACATACGTCCGTATCCAACTCTGCTCGTGATGATGCTCTTCGTGATGCACGTGGGCATGCGTCCCAACGCCTATACCTTCGACCTGCTTGTGCGATTTATGTTTTGAGGTTTCGTCTGACACGAAGGAGGCTCCTTAGGTTTTGTTGGAAGAATGTCTCACGCAAAGTCGCAGAGACGCCAAGTAAAAAAATGTTTCTGAGAAAAAGCCTTGCGGCTTGGCGACTTGGCATGAGAATTTATTTTGCTGCAAACTTAAAATCCGCCGTTGCCTTGCCTGCCGCATCAACTTTCACCTTCGCTGTCTGCGTTCCGTACTTCTCGTGCCATGCTTCAATTGTATATTCGCCTGCCGGAAGCTTCGCAATCGTGAACGACCCATCGTCGCCGCTCACGGCATAGAACGGATGATTGAACACGCCGATGTACGCCCCCATCCACGTGTGTACCTCGCATTTCACTTTGAACACTTCGGGCTTCTCGAATTTTTTCGAGAGCTTCATCCCCTTTATCGGCTGCGCGACGTTGAACTGCGGGTTTGCCTTCGAAAGCGAATGGACGTTGTGCAATGTCGGGTCGCTGTTCATGACCTCAAGCTCTTGTCCTGTTTGAATACCGAGAACGTGAGGCGAATAGATACAGCCTTTCTGGTCGAAGGTGACTTTCTTCGCAGGCGCGTCGAATTTTTTCGAGCCGAGCCCGTCCTTCACGTACACGAGAACGTTCTTCAACGTGCCGTTCGCGTTGACCACGACCTCTTCGCCTTTCACCGGCGCTTTGTGCGCCGCCCTGCAGACTTTGTCCGCGTCCATACGGAGCGGAAGAGATTTCGGCGCGGTTCCTTCAAACGAAACCTTGCCGCTCACATCGCCTGCCATTGCCGCGCCAACGATGCAGAAGGAAAGTGAAAGTGCTTTGATGAGTTGATTCATTTTTTGTTTCTCCGTGATGATTGATTTTCAATTCTGAGCGGAACGTCCGACCCGAAGTGTTCCTTCGGAAAGGACTCCTACGGACGCTCCGCTCAGGGTTTAGATGAAGCAACAGTCGTCCTCACCGTTCCCAACGACCACACATGGTCGCGTATAGCTTCCATCTGTTTTCGAGCATCGCCGCCCAACACATCCGGCAACGGCGATTGTCCATCCGGGAAAAACGTCGGCATCCGCGTACCCTCTTGAATCTTTGCCGGGTCGGCGAGCCAGTCAACAATCCATTCAGGCTTCAATCGGCTGCGCGCCAATTGCAGATTTGGGGCGAGGTCGGACGTCGAAACCTCGCCGCCCTTTGGCGCGCCGCTTCCCGATGGATGACATTTCAAACATTGGAAATCGGTAAAAATCTGCTTGCCGACAGGCAGCGTTTGCGCGTTCGGCCGGTACGACGAGTAATCGCGAATCTCATACTCCTGGTTGCTCAATCCGAGAAAATATTTTTGGAGACGATTGATTTCATCTTCATTCAATTTGAATGTCGGCATGCGGGTCGGAATCCATGGGCGAATTGAATTCTGCGCGACCGGCGACGGGCTGTTCAAGAAATCATGAAGCCACGACTCCTGCACCTTCGCTCCTTCACCCGTGATGATGGGCGGATGGTATGCAGGCTCTTCAATGATAGAAGCAATGTACGCTCCCTCCTTCTCAAGCTGGTGGCACTGCTGGCAATTGTACTGAAGAGCAACGCGTCGCCCCGACTCGATGTTCTGTTGCTTCTTGTCGAACGCGCGGATGAATTTTTTGTCAGGCTCATCTTTCGTTTGCGCAAGAAGGAACATCCGAAGAGCCACAGCCTCGGAATCGGAGAACGCGAACAGCGGCATCTTTTGCTCGATGCGGTCGGTCGCGAACACGCGCGCATTCTTCACCTTGTTGAACACCCAATCGCGCCAGGTGTGCGGTACATGCGTATCGCCGAAGTCCATTTCGTCCACCCGTTTGCGGCCGAAGTTCGAAAGCGAGACCGAGACGCGGCTTTCCTTTTCAAATCCCTGAATTGCATGGCAGCCGTAGCATCCGTACTCGCGGATCAACTTCTCCCCTTTCTTGATGACATCTGCCGATGCGAGATTCATGTCTTTGTTCGATACATTCCACTCGTCTTTCATCGTCATCAGAAAAGCAACAACGTCCTTCGCCTCCGCATCGCTCAAGCGCAAGTTCGGCATCTTTGTCGTCGGATTGTAGCGGCGGGGATTGCGAATCCAATCATAGAGCCAATCGGGATTCACTTTGATTCCTACGCGCGTCAGTTCAGGGGCGATATCGTAGCTCGTCCCGCGCGTCTCACGCACTTTCGTCATCTCGCCCGCCACGTGACATGCCTGGCAGCCGACCGATTCAAACGTGAGCTTGCCGCGTTGCGCATTCCCGATGGCGTATGCACTGGTAGCAAATGAGTTTTTGCCCGAGAGATCCACCAGGAATGCCGTGAGGGCTTCGGCCTGTTCATCCGTGAACTTGAAATTCGGCATGCGCGTGTGCGCATTGTAGGTCTTCGGGTTCTTTATCCATTCATAGATCCACCTCGCGTTCGTCTTCTGTGCGAGACGGTTAAGCTCAGGACCAATTTTGGGGAGGTCGGTGTATCCTTTGATCTCATGGCATCCATGACAGCCGCTTTCGATCATCATGCGTTTGGCTTTTGTGAACTCGGGGGCGTAGCGCAGTGCACTTTCGCTTTCATGACATTCATTGCACGATGCCCATACGTCCTTCCCTTGAAGAAGAGGGTTCTCCCAATAGTGGTCGTCCTGACCGTGAGCCGTGCCCACTGTCAGCGCCGCCCCTTGGCCGCGATGGCAAGGCGTGCATCCGAACTTTTCCGGATTATGAGCTTGAAGCAATTCAGGCAACGGGTGCTTCTTGAAAGGTTCGGGCGCATCTTCTGCGAACTCCTCGCCCCACCCCAAATGACAAGTTTGGCATCGGTCAATGCGCGCTTTCGGGTCGTTGAACGGATTACGATCATAATCCAGCATCATGACCTGGCGAATTTCAATCGGCATCCTATCGAGTCGTTCCTTCTTC
The DNA here is from genome assembly GCA_031394795.1 of Ignavibacteriota bacterium. Taxonomy (GTDB): domain Bacteria; phylum Bacteroidota; class Ignavibacteria; order UBA10030; family UBA6906; genus CAADGV01. The sequence goes on from JANNUB010000120.1 coordinate 5,347, forward strand.
GTCTCCCACTTGTCAACCGTCTTTGATGTTTGACTGATTTCACTCCGCTTTTTCTTGACAGCGTCAGTGTAGGAAAGAAGAACCGTATTCAAAGAGTCCTTTCGTGCCTGTAACAGAGCCATCATCTCCTGGTGCTTGGCCATAGAAGTCTCTTCATTGCGCAGCTTCTCTTTTTGGCCGGAGTCCTCGGTACCTTCATGAAGGGACCTTTTCCAGAAATAGTATGCCTCGTCGCCGCGGCTCTTGGCGAATTGATACTCCCGTGTCTCGTCAATCAGGGATTGCGAAATTTCCGCGAACTGCTCCAGCGTGTATCTATATGGAGCGCCTTTCAGCGAGTCTTCAAGTGCGCCAAGTTGCCCACGCAAATCCGCAAGTGCCGACGAATCAATTTCCGACGCCGCCTGATCAATGCGCTGCTGCACAAGCGTGTCCGCCATTGTGAGATAATCTTTCTGATACTGTTTCCATGGACGGCGCGTTGCGATCTCATCCACCACAGCCCACATCGTTCCAAGAAACAGCAATCCGGAAAGCACGACATAATACTTGCTGTAGTTTCGTTGTTCGATAGGTATGTTGTATCGCTTTTCGAACATGAGTTATATGTTGAAGAACGGTGTTACCAGAATGTACTTTACGTTGAGCGCCAGACGCAGAATGATCTTTACGGGGAGCGCCATCATTGTCATGAAGAGGAAGGCGGTAATGCCGTAGCGGATCGGTCCCAATTTCTTCAATATCTCCGACTCCTTTTTCCACAACCAATAGGCGACAGGCAACGCGTACCAACTGAGAATAATGGCAGACCCGAACACCATTGCCAACGG
>JANNUB010000140.1:0-1618 GCA_031394795.1 Ignavibacteriota bacterium
TCCGAGGACTTGCAACATCTGTCCGACCTGGAGCACGTGCGCGACGTGCAAATTCACACGCTTCCCACGCCGCATGATAGCGCCGACGGCGTGGCGTTTGTGATCGAGCACGAAGACCGACGGCTTGGAATTCTCAGCGACTTGGGCCATGTTTTCGGCGCTCTGCGCGAAGTGCTTCTGTCGCTGGACGCGGTGATCATCGAAAGCAACTACGATCGGCAAATGCTGGCGCAAGGCCCGTATCCGGAACATCTCAAGCGGCGCATCCGTGGACCCGGCGGGCACTTGTCCAACGATGAATCCGCCGACTTAGTCGCCCGCGCCAGTATGTTTCAGCGATTGCAGTGGGCCTGTTTGTGCCATCTTTCGGCGGAGAATAATTGTCCTGAGCGCGCGCTCGGCACACATCGCCAATTAGTCGGCCCTTCATTGCCGCTGCACATCGCCAGCCGCGAAAGCGCTTCGGTTGAACTCAAGTTGTAAATGGCACCTAGGCGACTCAATTTTTTTTCCGCGAAGCTAGCGACCGCCGCGCGCTGGGTGTTTGCCGCAGCCAAGCCCCTTCTAGAATCGCCTCGCTTCGACGATAATCGGCGTAGACCAATATCTATGGCGGCAAACTGCGATTCTGCGCAGTGGAACGAAACAAGGCGGAGGGAAAAGTGCTCAAGAATCTTACGATGGAATGTTTTCGCGGTTCGGTTCGGCAAAATGAACTTATCGAAGTCGGTTTGACCCATCATTTCGAATCGATTGACATCGACATGGCCGATATGCACGACCGTTCCGCAGCGATGGGCAAGAAATTCGCGTGTCAATTTCTCAAAAGCGCCGCGATTCCGGTGGCCTGTTTTGATTTGCCGATCGATATTGGAGCCGAAACAGCCAGCTTTGACGCAGAAGCCAAGCGGATTGAAACCATCGTTGATTTGGCCAAGGAAGTCCGCGCCACGCGCTGTCGTTTGGAAGTTGGTTCGACCGGCGTCAAGGTCTATCACGAGAACTTTGAGCTAATCCGGCAGCGAATTGCCAACTTGGCGGACGCTTTTGCCGCAGCCGGCGTATTGATCGGTTTGATGCTGCAGCGCGATCCCTCGCAAAAACGATTCGAATATCAGTTCGTACAAAAAGCGGACGAGCTGCTAACGCTAATTAAACTTGTGGGCAAGAAAAACGTCGGCCTCGCGCTGGATACGTGTTCGTGGCTTTTGGCTGGCGGAACGCTCGAGTCGCTGCGAAAAGTGTCCAAGCCGCAATGGATCGACGTGCAGCTTTGCGATCCCGCACCACAAGCCGAATGGCAGACCGCATCGACGACCTCGCGGTGCTTGCCTGGAACCAACGACGATTCTATTTGCGTCGACTTGGTCAAACTTCTGGTGACGCTAGGATACGAAGGTCCGATCGCCGCAACGGCGCACCCCAACAACGTCGGCCAATCCAAGCCAAGTGCGATCGGTTCGCGATTGGCAGGTGCGCTCAATGACATTCTCGACAAAGCCGGTGCCACGCCAGCGGAAGTCGTCGCTAGTTAGACTGATTGCTCGGCCGACTTGTTACACCCTTGTGACAATCGCTTTCGCGGCACGTATTGTTTAACCCGGAGCCAACGGCGACG
>JANNUB010000147.1:0-6067 GCA_031394795.1 Ignavibacteriota bacterium
GCGTTGCTGCCGCCGCCGACACACGCGAGCAACAGATTCGGCGCTCTTCCCTCCCTTTCCATCATTTGCTGTTGCGTTTCAACGCCGATGATCGCTTGAAAATCCCTCACCATCATCGGGTACGGATGCGGACCGACGACGGAGCCGATAATGTAAAACGTGTCGTCAACATTCGTCACCCAATCGCGAATCGCTTCACTCGTCGCGTCCTTCAGCGTCCGGCTTCCCGATGTAACGGCGCGAACCTCCGCGCCGAGCATTCGCATTCGCTGGAGGTTCAATTTTTGGCGATGCATGTCCTCTTCGCCCATATAGACGACGCACGGCAATCCCATTCTTGCGGCAACGGTTGCAGTGGCAACGCCGTGTTGTCCCGCGCCCGTTTCGGCAATGATTCTTTTTTTACCGGAGCGTTTGGCGAGAAGAATTTGCCCGATCGTGTTGTTGATTTTGTGCGCGCCGGTGTGGCAAAGGTCTTCGCGCTTCAGATAAATTTTTGCTCTGCCGTAATGCGCCGTGAGTCGCTCGGCAAGCGTGAGCGAAGTCGGGCGACCGCAATAGTTGTGAAGCAATGAAACGAATTCCGATTTGAACCCAGCATCGTTCTTCGCGTCGTTGTACAGACGCTCAAGTTCAAACAATCCTGCCATCAACGTCTCGGGAACGAAACGTCCGCCGAACGAGCCGAAGTAGCCGCGGCTATCGGGAAAGTTGTAGCTCATTTCGCAACCTCGGCACTCACGGTGCGGCCAACGGCTGCGGCAACAATGCGCACACGCTCCATCAAATCCTTGAATCGTTGCGGCTTCAATGATTGCGCACCGTCGGAAAGCGCGGCTTCCGGATTCGGATGAACTTCGATCATCAATCCATCCGCGCCAGCGGCAACGCCGGCGAGCGCCATCGAGGTCACGCCGTCCCACATCCCGATGCCGTGGCTCGGGTCGACGAGAACGGGAAGGTGCGAAAGTTTTTTGATGACAGGAATGGCATTCAAGTCAAGCGTGTTCCGCGTGTACGGCTCAAATGTTCTGATGCCGCGTTCGCACAACATGACGTTCAAATTGCCGCGAGCAAGAATATACTCTGCCGACATCAACAGTTCTTCAATCGTTGCGGAAATTCCACGCTTCAGCATCACGGGCGTGCGCAATTCGCCGACAGCTTCGAGCAGCGAGAAGTTCTGCATATTGCGCGCACCAATCTGAATGATGTCCGCAATTTCCGCTACGGCGGAAAGGGTAAGAATGTCTTTCACTTCCGTGACGATCTTGAGTCCGGTTTGTGCTTTCGCTTCGCGGAGAAGAACGAGTCCCTCCTCTTTCATTCCCTGAAACGCGTACGGCGACGTCCGCGGCTTGAACGCTCCGCCGCGCAGGAATTTCGCGCCCGCATCTTTCACGGCTTCCGCAGTTGCAATCAGTTGCTCCCAGCTTTCCACGGAACATGGGCCGGCGATAATTGCAACTTCCTTACCGCCGATGATCTCCCCTTCAACATCAATCTCTGTATTGTCCGGCTTTGCGTCGCGCCCGACAAGTTTGTACGGCTTGGTAACGGGGAACGCCTCCTCAACGCCGTGCATAATCGAGAACAACTCGGGGTTGATTTTTTCTTTGTTGCCCGTAATGCCGATAGCCGTCCGCTGGGCGCCAGGAATTTCGTGCGGCAGAAAGCCGAGCGCGTGAACTTTGTCTCTTACCTTTTGAATATCGTCGCGTGTTGCGTCACGCTTCATGACAATTAGCATGTGAACTTCTGGGTCGTACGTAAAACAGAAAACAACTCCCGCATCATCTCTTTGTCCTTTTTCCCCGGCGCGGACTCTACACCGCTGCTTACATCTATTGCATATGGTTGAACGGTACGAACCGCGTCAACCACGTTTTCCGACCTCAGTCCGCCGCTCAAAATAATTCTGCCGAACCGTTTTGCTTCGACTGCAATTTTCCAGTTGAATGTTCTTCCTGTCCCGCCGTTCATTTCTTCTGAAAAAGTGTCCAGCAAGAACGTTCGCGTCGGATAACGCTCAAGCTGATTGACGGAAAAATCCGGACGAACACGGATTGCCTTGTAGCCTGGCACGGCATAGCCGATCATATCCATCGCCGCCTCATCGCCATGGAATTGCACGCAACGCACGCCGGTGATCGCAACAATGTCCTGAACCTCCTCGCGCTTCTTGTTGACGACAACGCCAACCGGCGTAATGAACGGCGGGAGCGTTTGAATAATTTCTCTCGCTGCCGCCGGTGTAATGTAGCGAGGACTCAATTGCGTAAAAACAAATCCTAACGCATCGGCTCCGGCATCCACTGCTGCGCGTGCGTCTTCAAGATTCGTTATGCCGCAAATTTTGACTTTCATTTCGGTTACCTGTGCGCCCTTTCGCCGAGGGCAGAAAGTAACTCCGCAAGCGCCCGTCCCGGACTCTCTGCTCGCATGAACGCCTCGCCAATCAAAAACGCATCAATGCCCTGGGACGACAAGCGTCGAATGTCCGCAGCGCTGGAAATTGCGCTCTCACTGACTACCGTTACGTTGGGAGGGATGAAAGGCCGCAACGTTGTTGACGTAGAAATGTCGGTTTCAAACGTCGAGAGACTTCTATTGTTGATTCCAACGAGGCCGATTTTCTCGAAGTCGAGCGATGCAATTTCCGGTTGCGAATGAACTTCCACCACACATTCGAGGTCAAGCTCTTCCGCCTCGTCATGTAACTCATGAAGCTGTGAACGGCCGAGCACTGCGGCAATCAGCAACACCGCATCCGCGCCGAAGGCTTTTGTTTCATATAATTGGTACGAATCTATGATGAAGTCCTTGCGCAGAATCGGAATTGGTACAAACGGCTTCATCTGCTCGATGAACGCAAGGCTTCCTTGAAAGAATTTTTCGTCAGTCAAGACGGAAAGCGCAGACGCTCCGTTTTGTACGTACTCTCGAGCAATTGCGCGCGCATCAAAATCAGCCCGTATGATTCCCTTCGATGGCGAAGCTTTCTTTATTTCCGCAATGATTGCCGGTGTAGTACGCTGCAGCGCCCGACGCAACGACATTCGTCTGGAGGAAAAATACTCTCTCTCCTCGAGCGCGCGGATTGAGACAAGCTTCTTCCGCTCCCGTACTTCCTCTTTTTTGTGAGCAAGTATTTCGTCGAGGATGTTCACGTGCGATTCGAGAATTCGACAAGCTGCTTCAATTTAGACAGTGCCCGACCTGAATCAATCGCTTCCGTTGCCATCGCCGTCGCTTCAACGAAATGCGCCGCCGCGCCTGCGACATAAATGCCGGCGGCCGCGTTCATCACGACAACATCGCGATGCGGACCGGATTCGCCGTCGAGAATACGGAGAGCAAGTGCAGCGTTCTCTTCTTTTGTTCCGCCGCGCACCGCTGAAAGCGGGCACACCGCAAAGCCAAAATCCTCGGGAGAAACTTTCTTGTGCGACGGCTCGCATCCATCAGTGATTTCGAAAACATTCGTCGGACCTGAAAGCGCAATCTCGTCCATCCCGTCTTCGCTCTGCACGACGACGACTTTCTTCATCTGAGAGCGACGGAGAACGTCAGCAAGTTTTGTTGCAACGTTTGCATTGAACGTTCCTATGAGCGCACGCCTGACACGCGCAGGATTCGTCAGAGGACCAAGCATGTTGAAAATCGTTCGGACGCCAAGTTCGGCGCGGGCTTTGGCAACAGACTTCATCGCCGGATGAAATGCCGGTGCGAACATGAACCCGAGACCAACAGTGTTGATGCACGACTCGACGTTCTCCGGCGCGAGCTGGACGTTCACGCCAAGAGCGATCAACACATCCGCGCTTCCGCTTTGACTGGAGACGGAACGATTGCCATGCTTCGCAACGGTAACGCCCGCGCCTGCCGCAACGAACGACGCCACAGTTGAGATGTTGAACGTGCCAAGTCCATCGCCCCCCGTTCCGACAATATCAATCGCGTCGCCGTCATTCACGTTTATGCGAATCGCTTTCTCGCGCATGACGCGGGCGAAGCCGAGCAACTCGTCCGCCGTTTCGCCTTTCGCGCGAAGCGCAATCAAGAGTCCGGCAATCTGCGCATCGGTTGCTTGCCCGTCTATGATTGTTTCCACTGCAGCGGACGCTTCATCAACGGAGAGATGCTCGCCTGCCAAACACTTTTCAATATACTGTTTCATTTATCCGTTAGCCAATTTCGCATAATCGTCTCGCCTTCGGTCGTCAGCAGTGATTCGGGATGGAACTGAACGCCGATAATCGGGAATCGTTTGTGGTGAACTCCCATGATGACGCCGTCATCCGTTCGTGCGGTTACTTCAAGTTCGTTCGGCACGCTTTCCGGCGCAATGACCAACGAATGATAGCGCGTTGCCGTGAACGGGTTTTTCACATGTGCGAACACCGATGTGCCGCGGTGCATGATGTGCGACGTTCGTCCGTGCATAAGTGTCGGCGCGTGAACAATTTTGCCGCCGAACGCAAGACCGATGGCTTGATGTCCGAGACAAACGCCGAGAATCGGTGTGTGCGCTCCGAACGTTTTGATGACATCAACAGTCACGCCTGCATCTTCCGGGCGACCCGGACCGGGAGAAAGCAGAATACGCGAAGGTTGTGCCGCCGCAATTTCTTCAAGGGTAATTTCGTCGTTGCGTTTGACGACCAATTCTTCTTTTCCGCCGAGAAGAATTTTCCCGAGCAATTGAACCAGGTTGTAGGTGAACGAATCGTAGTTGTCTATTACGAGAATCATATCCTGCGGGCACCCTGTGAGATTTGCAAACCATTTGCTGCAAGCTCGATAGCTTCGAGCAGCGCCTGCGCCTTGTTGATCGTTTCTTCGTACTCCAACTCGGGAACAGAATCGGCGACGATGCCTGCGCCCGCTTGCACGGTCAGCATGTCTCGATGCGCAACAATGGTGCGAATCGCAATGCACGTATCCATCGCTCCGTTGAAACCGATGTAACCGACCGCGCCTGCATACACTCCTCGCCTTTTCCCCTCAAGCTCGTTGATGATTTCCATCGCTCGGACTTTTGGCGCGCCGGAAACCGTTCCGGCGGGAAAGCACGCTTTCAAGACATCAACCGCACTCTTCCCTTCCTGCAATTTCCCTTTCACTTCCGAAACGATGTGCATGACATGCGAGTAGCGTTCAACACGCTTAAACGCCGGAACATGAACGCTGCCGTACTCACAAATTCTCCCGACGTCATTCCTTCCTAAATCAACGAGCATCACATGTTCAGCAAGCTCTTTTTCGTCGTGGAGGAGTTCTTCCTCCATCCGTTTGTCTTCATCCTCCGACTTGCCTCGTCGTCGAGTTCCGGCAATCGGGAGAAGCTCCACTGTTCCATTCATGGAGCGAACGAGAACTTCGGGCGACGAGCCGATAAGTTTCGTTTCGCCAAAATCCAAGTAGAAAAGATACGGCGACGGGTTGATGATGCGGAGCGCCCTGTATAACGGAAATGGGTCGCCAGAAAATTCCGCCTGGAGTTTTCTTGAAAGCACAGCCTGAAAAATATCTCCTTCAACAATATACTCTTTTGCTCGAAGAACCGAGCGACGATACTCTTCGTTATCATTCCGGTTGAGCATCTTCGATATGTTGCACGAAAAATTCGAGGTAACAACGGTTGAGTTCTTCAGACGAAGCTCCACCGTTTCCAATTTCTTCTTCGCCGTCTCGTATTGTTGTTCCAACGGCAACACCTCATCAACGACAACATTACAAATAATCGTAACGAGCTGATTCCGATGGTCAAAACGAACGACGGTGTCAAACAATCCGAGCTGTGCATCGTCTTCTTCCGACGATGCAGCTTCGTGAAGATGCAGGTGCTCGATATGTCTTACGCAATCATAGCCAATGTAACCGACGAAGCCGCCGGTAAACCCGACATTGTTCGCTGCCGGCGCCTGCCGGAACTTCGACGATATCCGTTGAATGACCTCGAAGAGGTTTCCGGATTCTGTCTTCTCTTCATTCTCTTGGAACGTCCGCACAACTTTTCCACGACTTCCGACGATCATCTGCGGCGCAACGCCAACGAACGAAA
>JANNUB010000193.1:0-6837 GCA_031394795.1 Ignavibacteriota bacterium
TCGTTGCGCTCTCCGATCTCATCGAGATTCAAGAGAAGAGAGTTCCATCGCAGATAACGCGAGAAGACCAGCAGTACGTTCGTTGGGTTTCGTTTGAGTACAAGGGTCCATACAAGTATGGCGATCAGTTTGTTGACGCGACCATCAAAGCTACTGCGCTGCTAAGCGGCTATAAATTTGATCGGTCATTCTCTTTTTTCTTTCTCTCGGAGAAAAGCAAACAGTCAATGCTGTGGCTAGCGCTGGTTGCTCTTGTAATCGTCTTCATGGTAACCTCGTCACTCTATGAATCCTTCGTCCAACCGCTGATTGTTATTGTTTCTGTTCCTCTGTCGTTGATCGGCCTCTTTCTTGCTTTCTATTTAACCGATACTCCATTCGGGCGGGGCGGGTATGCATCGGTCATGCTCCTCATCGGCATTGTTGTCGCGAACGCGATCGTCTTGGTTGATTATGTCGGGAAGCATTTCTCTGCTGCGCGACCCTCCACTGACCTCCTCATCCAATCTGCTTCCGAGCGATTGCGCCCAATCATGATGACGTCGCTTACCACAATCGGCGCGTTGGTTCCTTTGCTACTGTGGAGCGATGCAACGAGCGTGTGGTATTCGCTTGCCCTTGGCGCAATTGGCGGTATGGTTTCTTCAACGCTGCTTACGCTCGTTGTTATACCAATCCTCATTGCTTTGCAATATCGTCTACAAAAAGGAGAGTAGGAATCGAATCGCATGTATGTGGCTTATTGCGCTGGAAGTCCCACCCCAAACCGAAACACCATCTCGCCGCCGTACCAAGCGCCGATCCAAATTGCCGCGACTCCGATGAGTGACACAAGAACAAAAAGCCATTCTCTCTTAGGAGGAAGGTGAGTTCGATTCGCGACGCGCCACAAGAAAAGGAGGGTGTACAATCCAGCGACGACGAACGCAATCTGCTCGTGAGTTTCAAAATGCCCCCGTGCCGCCGGACTGATTACGACCGATTGTTCTGCAAGCAAGCCGCTCATCACCGTTGCGAGCAATCCGATAGTTCCACCAGCAAAAGTCCACCAGCCTGTTCGCGAAAATTCAACACGCTTTGTGGCAAGCCCAATTGCGTCGAACAACAGACTCATTGTGAGAAGTGCAATCGGGAAATGGACAAGAAGGGGATGGATGTTTGTTCTCTCTGTGGTTCATATCGTCAGTGCGAATGGATCGCTCACGCCGACCATGTTCACGGAAAAAAACGGCTCGCCGTATTTTCTTCCGATGCGGTCCCCGAAGTACTCGAACCGCGTGCGAAGGAATTCTAAAAACGCTGGAGTGCTCAAGAATGTCTCTCGCTCGTTGCTCTTCGGGTCGTAGAACTGCGACTTGAATGCGCGCACGGCATTCATCCTTTGCTCATACTCATCGCTGATGTCAACGACGAATGACGGAGCGAACTCATACGTCTGCATGAAATGGTAGTAACTGCGTGGGCGAAACGGTTCCTGCTTCTTGCCGTTGAGCTTCGTTTCAATTTTTTCCAGTCCTGAATAAAACCATGCCTCTCGGCAAAGTCTGTGTGCGTGTTCGTGGTCCGGGTGCCGCTCCAACCAATGTGGAAATAACAAGAGCTTGGGCTTGTACTTTCTAATGATTTGAATGACTTGGAGCTTTGACCTTTGATTGACTTCGATGCTGCCATCTTTCAAACCCAAGTTCTCCCGAAGGTGAACGCCGAGAATCTTCGCTGCCTCCTTTGCTTCCGCCTGCCGAATCTTTTGCGTTCCGCGCGTCCCTAATTCGCCGCGCGTTAAATCCAGGATGCCAACCTTGCGACCTTGCTTCACTAACTTGATAAGCGTCCCGCCGCATGCGAGTTCAACATCATCCGGGTGCGCTCCGATTGCGAGTACGTCGAGTTTCATTGTCACTTAATTCTGAGCGAAGCGAAGAATCTTGATGCTTTTCGATTCATGCAAAGGCGACCTCACCCCCGGCCCCTCTCCTGAGAGGAGAGGGGAGGAACGATGAATTCATTGAAGAAGAAATCAAAACTGCGAGTGCAGGACAGCCTTGTCAATTTCTAAGCAGCAAGAATATAGACATAACAAACCTACGAGGCAAAACGAAATGAACGCAATGCCTCAGCGTTTGGGGTTCAGGTTTCAGGGTTCAAGAGAAGATGTGGACCTGAACCTTGAACCTTGAACCTTGAAACCTGAACCTCAAACGCGTAGCGCTTCGCGAAGAACTCCATTGGATATGAAACACGATTTCGAGATATTGCATTCGCAATGAGCATCCAACTCTCTCTCTTATCCGACAACCCCGAAACCACCGAGCGCAAAGTTCTCACCGTCAGCGAAATTACGCGGCGCATCAAACAGACTCTTGAGACCGGTTTCTCGTCCGTGAGTGTTGAAGGGGAGATTTCCAATTTCAAGTTTCATTCGTCGGGGCACATGTACTTTGCGTTGAAGGATTCGAGCGCGACGATTTCCGCCGTCGTCTGGCGGAGCAAAGTGCAATCGCTTTCATTCCAACCCGAAGACGGAATGAAAGTAATTGCGAACGGAAGAATCAGCGTGTACGAAGTGCGCGGCAGTTATCAGCTCGACATCACGAGCATGAGACTGGCGGGCGTCGGCGAACTCCAACTTGCGTTCGAGCGTCTGAAGAAACAACTCGCCGCCGAAGGTCTGTTCGACGAAGAGCGCAAGAAGCCGTTGCCGGAATTTCCCGAGCGCATCGGCATCGTTACGTCGCCGACAGGCGCGGCGTTGCACGACATAGTGCACGTCTTGCGAAGGAGATTTCCTGCGGTCGAAGTGATTTTTTATCCCGTCCGCGTCCAAGGGATGGGCGCGGCGAGTGAAATCGCCGAAGCGATTCGCGACTTCAACAAGTTCGGCGGAATAGATGTCTTGATTGTTGGTCGCGGCGGCGGCTCGCTCGAAGATCTGTGGGCGTTCAACGAAGAAACAGTCGCACGAGCAATCTCTCAATCGAAGATTCCGATCATCAGCGCAGTCGGACATGAAACGGATTTCACGATTGCGGACTTCGTCGCCGATTTGCGTGCGCCGACTCCATCCGCAGCGGCGGAGCTTGCCGTTCGCGACCGTTTCGCGCTTCTTGATATAGTTCGAAATAATTGGTATCATATTCACGAAAATGTTGGGAGCATCATTGAGTATCGCAAAGAGCAAATCCGAAATCTTCTCAAGAGTTATTCATTCAACAAACCGCTTGACCTTCTGCGGCAGTACAGTCAGCGCGTGGACGAGTTGGAGCGAACGATGACCGCAGCGATGGCGCACAAACTCTCGATGATGCAAGCCGAGTCCGGTTCACTCCGCAATCAACTTCATGCTTTAGACCCCAATGCAGTTTTGCGAAGGGGGTACGCCATCGTTCGGAAGGATAATCTCGTCGTCAGTTCTCAAAAGAAACTGAGAACGAACGACGAGATTGTAATTAGCTTTCATGATGGCATAACGTCGTCACGAGTTTTGTAATGTCAGCGAAGTCCAAAGAATCTCATTCAGGGAAAGAAAAATCGTTCGAAGAATCCCTGCGACGTCTCGAAAAAATCGTTGACGAGTTGGAGCAGGGCGATGTTCCGCTTGACGATGCGCTGAAGATGTATGAAGAAGGTATCGCGCTCTCAAAATCGTGTACGGAGAAACTGACGCAAGCGGAATTACGAATCAAGAAACTCTCCAAAGATATGGAGGGCGCGTTCCATCTGGTTGATGAGGAAGAGGCCGAACAAGAGTAGCTGGCTGTGCTAAACACCCTGTAGAGCGACACCCCCGTGTCGCCCTTGCCGGCTGAGTGAGCGATTCGGAGAATCGCTCTACAAGCAAGAAGAAAGATTTGATAATGAGCGAACATTCCTATCCCGTGCTCGATAGAGTAAACCTCCCGGCAGATTTCAGGAATTTTCCCGTTGCCGAGTTGAAGTGCCTCGCCGATGACGTGCGAACCTATCTGATTGACGTCGTGTCAAAGACCGGCGGGCATTTGGGTGCGGGACTTGGCGCAGTCGAGTTGACCGTTGCGTTGCATCATGTCTTCAACACGCCGCACGACAAGCTCGTGTGGGACGTCGGGCATCAAGCATATCCACATAAGATTCTGACGGGAAGAAAGAATCGTCTCAACACGATTCGTCGGTACAAAGGCTTGAGCGGATTTTTGAAGCGAACGGAAAGCGAGTACGACACGTTCGGCGCGGGGCATGCGAGCACGGCAATATCCGCCGCACTCGGAATGGTTGCGGCACGCGACTTGACCGGAGAGGATTACAAAGTTGTTGCAATCGTCGGCGACGGCTCAATGACCGGCGGCATGGTGTACGAAGGAATGAATAACGCCGGCTTGCTCAAGAAAAATTTCATCGTCGTGCTGAACGACAACAACATGTCTATTGCGCCGAACGTCTGGGCGCTTTCGAATTACTTCACGCAAATCATCGCAAATCCGACATACAACAGATTCAAATCAAACGTCTACGATTTGACGGGCAAGCTCGATTCGTGGGGCGACCGCATTCGCCGCGTTGCCGGGCGACTCGAAGAGGGTGTGAAGACCATCATCACTCCCGGCATTTTGTTCGAGGCGCTTGGCTTCCGCTACTTCGGTCCGATCAACGGACACAACATGAGCCAGCTTGTCCGTATCTTCAAAGAGATAAAAAACTATCACGGACCGATTCTCGTTCACGTCACGACGCAAAAGGGAAAAGGCTACGCGCCAGCTGAAGCCGATGTGCAACGACTCCATGGCGTAACACCGTTCGACAAAATCACAGGGACATCGCCGAAGAAAGCGGACGGTCCGCCCGCGTACACGAAGGTCTTTGGTAAGGCTGTCGTCGAGCTTGCGAAAAAGAATCCGAAACTCGTCGGCATCACCGCCGCGATGCCTGATGGGACGGGTCTCGACATTCTCCAGAATGAAATGCCTGAACGTTTTTATGATGTCGGCATCGCGGAGCAACATGCGGTAACATTCGCCGCGGGGCTTGCAACGCAAGGCTGCATTCCAATTACCGCGATTTACTCCACCTTTCTGCAACGGGCGTTCGACCAAATCATTCACGATGTCGCGATTCAACATCTGCATGTCATCTTTGCGATGGATAGAGGCGGACTTGTCGGTGCTGATGGACCGACACATCACGGAGCCTTCGACCTTTCGTATCTCCGCTTGATTCCCGAGATGGTCGTCATGGCGCCGAAAGACGAGAGCGAGTTGCGCGACATGTTGTTCACTGCAACGAAGTACGACAAGGGCCCGATAGCACTCCGCTATCCTCGCGGTAATGGCGTCGGCGTTCCGTTGAAATCAGGATTCGATTTGATTCCGATTGGAACGGCCGAAACGCTTCGCTCCGGCCATCATGTTGCGATTCTCGCGATCGGTTTGATGGTGCAGAACGCGTTGAAGGCGGCGGCGCTTCTTGAGCAACAAGGAATTTCAGCCGAAGTCGTCAACATGCGTTTCGTGAAACCGCTTGATGCCGACTTGATTGTGTCAATGGCAAGTCGGTTCGACCACATCGTCACCGTCGAAGATAATTCCGTGAGAGGCGGATTCGGAAGCGGCGTGGCGGAAACGCTGGCGGAGAAAGGATGCACGCACGTTCAGCTGAAGATTCACGGACTGCCGGACAGATTCATTGACCACGGCACGCCGGATGAATTGCACCGCGATGTTCAACTTCATCCGCAGGGCATCGCAGATGTAGTGCAGCAATTCTTGCAGGAGAATGCTGTTACATCGGTTGTTGGAGCAATTGCGAACTGATTCATAGCTCAAGAACAATGAGAAAGAATTCGGACATTGCATCTGAACGTGATGCAGTGTCCGTTCTGTTTTGGTTGACAACTCTCGACGAGGCGACCTACGGTCTCGTGCTACGGACTCGTAGAGTAGAGAGTCGTCGCCAACTCGTTGAGAAGGAAGAGCTGAGCAAAAAAAAGTTGAATCGGGACGACCGATTCATGTTCGAGTGTTTGAAACTCGCGGAGAAAGGAAAAGGTCGCGTCAGCCCGAATCCGCTCGTCGGTGCGGTGCTTGTTGTGAACAACAACATTGTTGCACGTGGATGGCACAAACGCTTCGGCGGACCGCACGCGGAAGTCGAGTGCCTTCGCCATTACAAAGGAAGCCTGCGGAACGCGACGTTGTATGTAAATCTTGAGCCGTGCAGTCATTTCGGAAAAACTCCTCCGTGCGTTGATGTGATTCTTGAACGCGGAATCAAACGCGTCGTCGTTGCGATGAACGATCCGAATCCTCTCGTTGCAGGCAAAGGAATCGCGAAGCTGAGGAAAGCCGGGGTGGATGTGCAGGTTGGCGTGCTGCAAAAAGAAGCGGAGATGTTGAATCGCTTCTTCGTCAAGCACATCGTCGAAAAGATTCCGTATGTTCACGTAAAGATTGCGCAGACGCAGGATGGTTTCATCGCAAAAGAAAAGGGAAGGATGAAGTACATCACCTCTCTCGGATCCCGAAAGCTGGTCCACAAATGGCGCACGGAGTACGACGCCGTTCTTGTCGGAGCGGGAACAGTCAAAGCCGACAATCCTTTGCTCGATGCGCGACTTGTGAAGGGAAGAGACCCCGATGTCGTAATTCTTGACGGCAACCTGAGTGTATCGGGAAACGAAAGAGTATTCTCATCGAAAACGAAGCGGCGAGTGTTTGTCTGCACAACATCGCGCGGAATGAAAGACCAAAAGAGCAAGACTGCCACGCTCAAGAAAAAAAACGTTCAGATCATCTCGTGCAGGTCGAGGAGCGGCAACATTAATCTTCGGAGCACGCTCAGGGAATTGTATCGTCGGAACATTGGCTC
>JANNUB010000211.1:0-2125 GCA_031394795.1 Ignavibacteriota bacterium
TAGTCACTTTGGCTATACTGCTCGCGCTGCCCATCTCTCATGGGGGCGGAACGTTGCACATTCCGCTCTTGAGCAACAAGTAGAGAACCGCTTAAGACGATTCCCAAGAAAAGAAATGAAACTATTAACCAATGGCGAGACATGAAGCCTCCTTTACTATTGATTATGGTGGTTGGGTGGATTAGGGTGTACTGGGTAATTAATGCTGTGAATGTAGTTCTGCGTGCAGGTCGGATTGAAAAAGTCCCCTTAAGTGCTGAACGGAAGTGATCTCGCGTGACCAGCAATCAAAATTCTATAATGAATATGCGAAACGCGAATTGGAATGTCAATCACTTTATCGAATAAGACTCATTTTCTTTTTGTGAAATTCCTGATTCGAGCCAAGCTGGTGGATGCAAACGCCACTGGCGAAATTCTCAGCACTCCATATCACTGTGTGTGTGATTACGAGAAGGAATGCAGCAATTCAAAGCGAGATGCGAAAGATAGGATACAAGAGGTTGCCTCCCAATGTTGATGATGAAGAGATGCACCGAACAATTTGTAGGGACACGGCATGCCGTGTCCCTACAACAGCTCTTACTATTTCATCAAAACCAACTTGCGCGCAGCAACAAATGAACCCGCCTCAAGGCGATAGAAATACACGCCGCTCGAAAGATTCGAACCGTCGAACCTCGCATTGTACACTCCGGGTTGGAGCTGCTCATTCACCAGGGTTGCGACTTCTTCCCCGAGAACGTTAAACACCTTCAGACTTGCGAATGACGATTGACCAATGACAAATGACAAATTCGTTGTCGGGTTGAACGGGTTCGGATAATTTTGTTCGAGCGAGAATTCTTTTGGCGCGTTGCCGTTATCATTTACGCTCAACGCTCCGCCCGCAGCGCCAAATCCATCGGAAGCAAAATCATCAATGTACCAACCGCGATAAACCCGCGTGGTGTTGTCGGCTCCAAAGTCGAACCGGAGTGCAATGGAGTTTCCCTCCGTCGCGACGCCCGTGAGATCGAATGTCGCTTTCGTCCAGCGTGTCCCGCCAATGTCCGACCAGCCGGGTTGACCCGCAAGGGGGTTGCCCAGCCCGGAATATATCGCGGCAATCGGGTATCCACCGAGCGGCGCTATCGTCTGAAACGCTCCGCCATTGACCGATGCTTTCACGTTTGCGCCGTCGTAGCGGCTCTCGAATTCGAACCAATGAGAGAATGAGAACGTGGCGCGGCTCGAGTACACGGTGAACGACGGAGTTGTGAGCGATGAGAGTCGCGGTCCCTGAATGTACCTGCCGTTGAGAATCGTCGCCCATACTTTTATGCCGCTGAATGCTGCAGGGGAAATACCGCTTGGTGTTCCGTACTGCCAATCGTTCGTTCCGGTGAACGTGCCGTTGTGTACTTCGAAGTTGTTGCTTACATGCGTGAAATTCTTTACGCGAAATTCGTAGAAGCCGGTTGCCGGAGCGTACGATACGTTTCCACGAATGTCCATTGCCTTGAACCGGTACGAAATCAGATCGTTGTCTCGGAGCGCGCTCCGTGCGATGCGCAGTGTATCGGAATAGATGCTGTCGGCAGAACTGACGGGGATGGTCGGCTGCACAACGCCGTTCAGGGAAGACTCAATCCAGACGCCGATCGGATTGCTGACGTCCGCTACTTTCGCGCCGAGGCGCGGCGGCCAACTTGTTGCAGCGATGTTCCCGCGTTGCGTGTGCGTTATGGTCGGTCCCTGCACATCTGCTCCGACTTGATAGGTGAAGAATGGTGTGCCCAATGGATGGCGGACACTGTTGCTGTCGTTCTTCGCCCGAAAGTAGTATGTCGCATTCACGCCATTGCCGAGAAACGGAATCAGTCCGCGATACGCGTCGGTCGTTCCGACTCGTGTGAGAACGGCGCTGCCCGTGATGGTTCCGTTCGCGCCGTACCAAACCCTCGCCGAATCCGTACGGAGCGGAATGCGCGACCGAATGCGCACAGTGAGGGACCGCGCTGTTGTATCGGCAGTGTTTCCCGGCGAGGCGTGTTCCATCCAAACGTAGTGAGCTGCCTTTGCGGCGTTGACGATGCCCCATCCATAGTTCCGGTCGGGCGCGTTTGCGCGGCTTGCGGTTTGA
>JANNUB010000219.1:0-3845 GCA_031394795.1 Ignavibacteriota bacterium
TGGAGTTGCTGGTGTCTTTGGTGGTTCCTTGTTCTCTGCCATGCACGGCTCTCTTGTCACATCAACTCTCGGGAGCCTCAACAAATCAACGATGAGGGAGTTGTTCGACAGACTTCATGAGATTTTCAGAACAAGCGCTACGAATATAGGGTAAAAGAGTTCGTTATGAAATACACAATTATAGGCGCGGGCATGATGGGCAGCGCCGCAGCATACGACATTGCAACGCACAACCCGAACGACGAAATCGTTCTTGCCGACATCAATATGCAGCAAGCGAAAACAGCGGCGGGGGCGATTGCGCCGAGCGTGAAGCCGGTGCGCGTGGACGTGAACAATGCAAAAGAATTAGTGAAGCTGATTGAAGGTAGTAACGCAGTCATCGCTGCCGTAACATATTCCGTCAACTTCCAAATGACGAAAGCGGCAATCGAAGCGGGCGTACCGATGTGCGACCTCGGCGGGAACAACGAGGTCGTCGAAAAACAAACGACGCTCGACACCGCCGCGAAAGAAAAGGGAATCACCATCGTTCCCAACTGCGGTCTCGCGCCTGGACTCATCAATATTCTCGCGATGGAAGGCGCGAAAGAATTCGAGCAGATTGATTCTATTCATCTGCGCGTCGGCGGTTTGCCGCAGCATCCGCGCCCGCCGTTGTATTATCAGATCGTGTTCTCCGTCGAAGGACTGATCAACGAGTACGTTGAGAAGGCAACGGTGATTCAGGACGGCTCGCTGCAGCTTCTCGAACCGATGTCGGGACTTGAAGATATCCAGTTTCCCGAACCGTTCGGTACGCTCGAGGCGTTCAACACGTCAGGCGGACTTTCAACGCTCACGCAAATCCTTTCCGGCAAGGTGAAGAATCTCGACTACAAGACCATTCGGTACAAAGGCCATTGCGAAAAATTCAAAACGCTTCTCGACCTCGGCTTTGCCACCAACGAGCCGATGATGGTGGGGGGCAGCGTGAAGACCAATCGTGAGTTCTTCGCCGACCTACTCCGCAAGAAACTCGGCTACGGCGACAAAGACGTTGTGCTTGCGCGTGCCACTATTACGGGCAGAACCAAAGAAACAGAAAAGTCGCTTGTGTACGAATTTGTGGATTATTATGATGATGCCGCGAAAATGACTGCCATGATGCGAACAACGGCGTTTCCGACCTCCATCACAGCACAAATGCTGGCAAAAGGGGAGATTGTCCAGCGCGGAGTGATAGTGCCGGAGCTATGCGTCAACGGCAGCCGGATGATTGAAGAACTCGCGAAGCGAAACGTTCGTATTACAAAAAAGCTCACACAGTATTGGAGTTGACATGCATCCGTTATCGGTTCAAATCACGACGAAGGATTCCAGCGGGCTGCGAGATGTGCAGTACAACTACGTTCTTCAAACGAACTCTCCGCGCTGGCAACTCCTGAAGATTTTTTTGAAAGCGTTTTTCACGATGAAGTTCAAGTAATGTCATTAGTCATTAGTCGTTTGCAGGCAAGTGGCGGGATAGCACACTAATGACGAATGACCAATGACGTTTTTCCTTTTTCCTTTTTCATTGAACCGTTTTTCATTGTCCCATGGCAGACACATTTAGCTTCGACATCGTTTCAGAAGTCAACATGCAGGAAGTTGACAACGCCCTCAATCAGGCGCGGAAGGAAATCGTGCAGCGCTACGACTTCAAAGATTCCAAAAGCTCCATCGAGCTGAATCAGAAGGACAAAGTGCTCACCGTGATTTCCGACGATGAGTTCAAACTGAAGAGCGTGATTGACGTTCTGCAAAACAAAATGATCAAGCGCAGCGTACCGATCAAGGCGCTGGATTACGGCGCGGTGGAGCCGGCCGCGAGCGGTACAGTACGGCAAATCATCAAGCTGCGCGTCGGCATTGACAAAGAAAACGCAAAGCTGCTCGTGAAGATGATCAAAGACAGCAAGCTGAAAGTCCAGGGGCAGATCATGGAAGATCAGGTGCGTGTGAGCGGCAAAAACAAGGACGATCTGCAGTCGGTGATGAAGCTGGTTCAAAACGCGGAGCTGAAGTTCGCGACGCAATTCACAAACTATCGATAGTCCAGGGGACTCTATCGGAGATGGCGCAACGCACAAGAACGGGGGGCGTGTTTCGCCGCCGGCTGAGCCACTGGCTGAGCCACTGGCTGAGCCACCGGCTGGGCCGTCGGCTGCGTGTTGGCGCGGCGCAGTTCGTTACGCTGCTTTTCCTCGGTGAATCTCTCGCGCAGGATGCCGCGCTGAAGCTCGCGTTCGAGAACGAGCCTGCGCGGACACTGCGAAGCGTTCGACAGAAGAACGTTGTCCTTGTTTCGCTCAACGATATTGCTCAGGCACTTTCCCTTTCCGTGAAAGAGAATCCCTCCGATCTTTCACTTGAAGTACGGCAGAAATCTTTATCGGTAACATTCTTCCCCGGCAACCCGTTTGTTGTTCTCGCCGAGCCGGGAAAAGAGAAGAAGGCTCTACAGCTCACCACCGACGTCTTCTATTCTCTTCAGACGTTCTACGCACCGGTCGCGTCGCTCGCACCCGTGATGGAACAAGCTTTCGGAGTCAACGCGTCGTACAACGTAGCGACAAACACCTTACTCGCACACAAGTCCAGACCTGCGTTCGATATTACCGCGATGACGTTCGATCAAAAGGCGAACGGCATCCTCGTCAGAATCCCGACGGAGAGAAGGTTGCCCGACGCTGCGGTTATCTTCAAAGAGGACGGGTGGGTATATGTAACCCTCCCGGGAGCAAAAGGAGACGTCGCTTCTCTCAAAAAGATAAAGCCATCGGGAGCAATCAAGAGAATTTTGGTCAACCAATATGCGACGTCTTTGCAGCTGGCATTGAGAGTAGATGACAAAATCACAGCCGCAGAGATCCTAAGGGAAGAATCCCCGAACGGCGTCGTGATTCTCTTGCGCGGCGCCGGAGGTGTGCCCATCACCGGGGAGCATAAAAAGTCGGAGTCACGAGCGGACCTCGACGAGCAACGAAAGAAATACGAGCTCGACGTGATTGTGCTGGACGCGGGCCATGGCGGCAAAGACCCGGGCACGATTGGCGTCAAAGGGACGTATGAAAAGAACATTGCCCTCGGTATCGCTCTGAAACTTGGTAAACTTATCAAGAAGAACCTCAAGAGCGTCGAAGTCGTTTACACGCGTGACGATGATACGTTTGTCGAACTGGACCGGCGCGGGCAAATTGCAAACGAGGCGAACGGCAAACTCTTCATCAGCATTCACTGCAACGCGATGCCGAGGCGGCCGCATCCAAGGCGCGGATTCGAGGTGTACTTGTTGCGTCCCGGAAGAACGGATGAAGCGATTGAAATCGCAGAGCGCGAAAACTCCGTGATCGAGTTGGAGGAAGGTTACGAACAGCGGTACCAAAAACTCACGGACGAGAATTTCATCCTTGTGACCATGGCGCAGACTGCGCATATGCGCGGCAGCGAAACGTTCGCCGAGTTTGCCGCAGGGGAACTTGATAAACACGTGGACACGCCGAGCAACGGTGTGAAGCAGGCGGGCTTCTATGTCCTGGTCGGCGCATCCATGCCGAACGTGCTGATCGAAACGGCATATCTCTCCAACCGCGAGGACGAGAAGATGCTGAGAAGCGAATCGGGGCAGCAAAAATATGCGGACGCGATCTTCAGCGCGATCAAACGATACAAGAGGGAGCATGAGAAGCTGCTGCTGGAAGGGAAAGAGCTTGGAGCGACGAAGAGGGAGGAGTGATGGAGTAATGGAGTAATGGAGTGATGGAGTAATGGAGTGATGGAGTGATGGAGTGATGGAGTGATGGAGTGATGGAGTGATGGAG
>JANNUB010000273.1:0-8583 GCA_031394795.1 Ignavibacteriota bacterium
CAACCTCCGTCAGACGTATGAGCGAAGGTGAAATTCACCAAATCCAAAAGACTCGGAAGCTTGACATGGATGAAGCGACGTATCTCAGGATCATCGGCGACAAGACGGCATCGCTCATCTCCACCTGCACCGAAATCGGCGCAACGAGCGCCACAGCAGATCCCGACAAGAAACTCTCGCTGAGGAACTACGGCGAGAATATCGGACTTGCATTCCAAATTCGCGACGACCTGCTCGACTACATCGGCCGCAAGAGCATCACCGGCAAACCGACGGGCTTGGATTTGAGTGAGAAGAAAATCACGCTCCCGCTTGTACACGCGATGACGCAAGCGCCGAAAAAGGAAACGAAGGAAATTCTTTCGATGATCAAGACTGGCGGAAAGAAAGGGAACGTTAAGCGTGTTCTGGAATTTGTCGGACACTATGGCGGGCTGAGCTATGCCGACAAGCGCGCGCGGGAGTTTGCGGCAAAGGCGAGAGAGAACATTTCGGCGTTCGGCGATTCACCGGCGAAGAACTCGTTGGTTGCGTTCACGAGTTTTGCGGTGGAGAGGGAAAAATAGTAAGCGAGCTTTTCTTCATCCTGTAGCCACCGCACGGCGCCACTTTCGCACCGAGTTGATCAAGAACAACTTCGAAGCTCGTTGCAATTCGTTCTTCATGATGACTCGTTCTTTTACCTTCCCTTCTTTCAACAGCGAATTGCGAAACGTGCCGGCAAGCAGCCCGCACTCCACCGGCGGAGTAACGAACTCTCCGTCTCTCTCAACGACAATATTTGCAATTGTCGCCTCGGTACTCTCTCCCCGTTCGTTCCAGAGGATCACATCGTCACAGTCGGTGACGGAGGCAAGCGCATCATCGTACACTTTTCGAAATGTGGTTTTGTGATAAAGAAAAACGTTGCTCGAATCAACGGGCGAAGCTGCGAACTTCACCTGTACAGGTTCGTCCGATGCTGCCCCAAGACCTCCCCCAAGACCTCGCCTAAGACCTCGTAGAGCAAACGTGGCAGCGCCGTCGTTATGCAGATCCAGACGGACACGCAGGTCGTCCTTGAGTCTCGGCAGGTCTTGTTTCAATCGTGCAATCATGCGCATCAATTCATTCTCTTGCAAAGGAAGATCAAAATACGCAGCCGATTGCTTCAACCTCTCCATGTGTTCATCGAGCAAAAAGAATCCTTCATCGCGCGCGAACAACATTGTCTCGAACAACTCGAACGACGGGCGCACATCCGTCAGCACTCGCGCTTTTACAAAACACTCTTCGTATTCGCCTTCCGCTGTTGAACCCCACGTGACTCCCCCGCCTGTGCCATACTCCGCCGTCCCGTTTCTTTTGTCGATGAGAACAGTGCGTATCGCAACCGCGAGCTGCGCCTTACGGTTTGGTGAAATGATGCCGATCGCCCCGGTATAGATCTTCCGCGGAGTTGATTCAAGCTCGCGGATAATTTCCATCGTCCTTGCCTTCGGCGCGCCCGTAATGGATGCGCAAGGAAAGAGCGCTTTCAGAATTTCAACGAGCGAAGCATTCGTCGTCCCTTCAACAGTCGAGGTCATTTGCCAGAGTGTCGGGTACTTTTCGATACTGAAGAGATGCGGAACGCGCACGCTTTCCACTTCCGCAATGCGTCCAATGTCATTCCGAATCATGTCAACGATCATAACATTCTCTGCGCGATCCTTGTCCGATGAGCGGAGCGCTTCCGCATTGCGCATATCTGCATGGAATGTACGTTCTCGTGGCGCCGTCCCCTTCATTGGTCGCGAACGAATACTGTCTCCATCGAGCCGGAAGAAAAGCTCGGGAGAAGCGGAACAGACCGCGAAGTCGTCGGTGTTGATGAACATGCTGTACGACGCGCGCTGCGCATCGTGCAGAGCGAGGCAAAACGCAAACGGGTCGCCATGAAATCCGGCGCGAAGCCGGAAGCTGAAATTGACCTGATACGTATCTCCTGCTGCAATGTAGTGCTTGATCCGATCTATGGAGCGGTGATACTCGTCGGGAGAGATGTTGGGGATCCACTCATCGAGGGAAAACATTTTTTGAGGTGATGGAGATATCTCGTCGGCTCGTTCGAATACACCGAACCACAGCAGAGGAAATGCGCCGCTTCGTTGATGTGACTTCAATGCGTCGTCAAATGCAGGAGCGGCTTCGTACGAAATGAAACCTGCGGCGCAGACACCTTGCTCCGCGACGATGCGTTCCAGATATTCGAGCGCCGATATGACCTCGGAGACTTCGCCCGTCCGAACAACTTCAATCGGCTGAGAATACTCGACCCAACAACGTCGTTCGGCATCGTACGCAGCGACGATGTTCATATTTCACCGGGGAGTGAATGGACCACTACTCAAGCATCCGATCGATCCGGCGAATCTCATCCGATGAGAACTCCATGTTTTTCGATGCGTCAATGCAGTCTTCGATCTGGCTGACTTTGCTCGCGCCGATGATTGCCGACGTTACTCCCTTCAAACGCAACACCCATGCAATAGCCATTTGCGCGAGCGACTGATTACGCGTACGAGCAATCTCATTCAGCGCGCGAACCTTCGCGAGTTTTTCTTCCGTTATGTCGTCGGCTTTCAGAAATCCGTGCGGCTTGTTTGCGCGTGAGTCGTCGGGAATTCCTTGCAAGTAGCGGTTCGTCAACAGCCCTTGTGCAAGTGGTGAGAAGACGATGCAACCCATTCCTTCTTCATCGAGCACGCGCAGCAAATCACCTTCAATCCATCTATTGAACATGTGGTAGATGGGCTGATGAATGAGGCATGGCGTTCCCATTGCGCGAAGCATCCGAGCCGCTTGTCGCGTTTGCTCCGCACTGTACGAAGAAATTCCAACGTACAACGCTTTTCCACTCCGAACGATCTGATCGAGAGCCATCATTGTTTCTTCAAGAGGCGTTTCGGGATCGGGACGATGATGATAAAAAATGTCAACGTAGCCGAGTCCCATCCGTTTCAGACTTTGATCGAGACTCGCGATGAGGTATTTGCGCGAACCCCAATCGCCGTACGGACCATCCCACGCTTTCCAGCCGGCTTTGGTCGAGATAATCATTTCATCGCGATGGCTTTGCAAATCTTCGCGGAGAATTTTGCCGAACGTTTCTTCCGCGGAGCCAGGCGGCGGACCGTAGTTGTTCGCCAAATCGAAATGCGTAATGCCAAGGTCGAGCGAACGCCGAATCATCGCCCGCGAATTTTCCAGCGTATCAACGCCGCCGAAGTTGTGCCACAAGCCGAGCGAGATGGCGGGAAGCTTTATGCCGCTACGTCCACAGCGGTTGTATTTCATTTCGTTGTAGCGGGAGGGAGATGGAAGGTAAGGCATTTCAATTTTTATTGAATGGTTCGAGACTGGCTAACTGATGTTACGCATGACAACAAAGAATAGAACGCGGATGACACGGATTAGACGGATGAAAGCGGATAAGAATTCCTGTAAATCCAGATTGTTAGAATACACTCGAAATCTCCACGGTCAACAAAAATCAAATCCGCGAATATCCGTTTCATCCGCGTTCCCATTTCAATCCAGAAACTGCCACGAGATGCCGAGCTTGATCGCGCGATCGAGAACAGGGTAGCGGGGAGTGATGTAGTATCGAGCGTTGGTCAGATTCTCCCACATCAAGTGAACGTACGCATTGCCAATGCCCGCTATCAGAAATCCATCCACGGACGAGCCGAAGCCGATTGACGTTCCCGTATTCGGAACATACGCGAGTACTTCGGGATTGAAGCGTTCGCCACTCGAGCCTGAAACGTATCTTCCCTTGAATCCGATTTTCAAATCGAGGTTGTCGTCCAAAAGTTTTTGCCGGAAATAGACGCCGCCTTGTAAGGAGTATTTCGGGTAACGAAACAGCGTCGTCCCCGCTTCATCGTGTTGCGTAATGAACATTCCGGTTCCTTCAGCATGCAACAGCCACACGCGCCAAGTCAGCTTTGCCTCGATGCCGTTTGAAATGAGCTTGCCGCCGTTGATGAACGTGACGCCCGGGAAAACATATCCGCTTCCGCCCGGCTGAAGGAGAATCGGGTTCTCGACTGTTCGATGGAAATACACGAGTCGCAAATCCAGCCCTTCATGCCGAAGTCTCGCGCCCACCTCCGCCGTGCGATGCTTCTCTGAAGTGATCGCGCCTGTTCTGCTCACCGTACTGTCCGTCCAGTACAATTCCTGATACGTGGGAAATCGTTTCGACGTTGAAAGTCCCGCGTGTATCGAAAGCCAGTCGAAAATTTTCAGCGTTGCATCGCCGCCGAGACCGAAGCTGGACTCACGAAGATAGTTATCGTATCTGCCGAATGCCGCAACGGTCAGCGCGTCATTGAAAAGGATCTCTTCTTTTGCCCAAACATTTCCAATCGAATTTCTGCGCCTGCCAATGTTCGGGCTGCCCTCAACTTGGCGCAGCTCGATGTTTGCGCCCATGTTGAAGCGCTGCAACGTCGTATGATAATCCTGCGTGAACAATGCCCCCATCCATGATGTGCGATGGTCGGAATCTATTCTCACTCCGTTAGGCAAGAACGCCTCGTTGTCTCGGTACTCGCGGAAGTTCGTGGTGTAATACATCGAGACATTCGTGGAGTCGCCAAGCACTGTGCCAACGAGCGAAAGCTCATAGTCGTGGCGTGAGAGTTTTTCGAAGGCGTCCGCGTTGACGACGACCGCCTGGATCTCGTCGAACGCTAAGGCAGGAACGCCGGTCTTGTTAAGGTCAATGCCGCCGTTCAGCTGCGTTTCGGTGCTTGTCAGGTATTGTGCCAGTATGATATTGAAGTCTTTCGAAAGACTGTAGCGCAGCTTCACGCGCATGTTCCATGCTGTATGAGCGCTGTTGCCGTATCGTCCATCCGTCCCCTGATGCTGGAAGCCGAACGTGAAATTTATTTTGCGCGAGATGTTTTGGCTGAATGTTCCATCGCTGTACTGATAATTGTATGCGGCTTCGGTGTAATTGATTTTGGAGAACGCGCGATTGCTGTTGTAATTTTTCGTGATGAGGTTGATAGCCCCGCCGCTGCTGTTGACTCCATACAGGAACGCCCGTGGTCCGCTGACAAATTCGATCCTGTCGGCGTATTCCGTGTTGAAGTGAAAAAGGTTGAAGATGCCCGATGCCGGATCGTTCAGCAGTCTGCCGTTTGCCGTGAAGGCGATCGCCCTCCAATCCGCTCCGCGAATGTTCAGCTGATTGTATGCGCCCGGCGTAAACTGTTCCCGGATGAAAACGCCGGGGAGAGTTTCGAGGATTCCTCCAAGGTATCTGTAATCGAGAAAGTTCAAATCATCCTTTGTTATGAACTTCGAGGAATCAAGCGAGCGGTCGTATGTTCCGACAAGGGCCGGTGTGCTCATGCGCGTGGTGTCTGTGGGGGTGATCGCGAGCGTCGAATCTCGTCGTGCATCCGTTGAGGCGACCTTTGTCGTGTCCTGTTTGCCCTTCGTTTGCGCCCGAATCCTAAGAAAGAAGGCAAAACAACCGATAACCAAGATGGATAGTAGTGCGAAGAAGCGCGGGGAAATTTTTGGCAATCTCAATCCTGGTTTGATACGGCCTGGTTTGATACGCGAAAATATATCCAGAACCCAAGCGAGAATCAAGAAATCGGCAAGACGGATACCGCTGATCTAAGACAGTGAAGAAAACACGATTGAACACAACGATGCCGGCATGGAAGTGGCTGTATTCCATCCGGACAAAGCTTGCGGTGGTCACGAGTCTTATCATCGCGATCATATCGCTGTTCATCTACTGGTTCTTTCCGTCGCGGCTTGAACAGCAAGCGCTTTCCGCCCTCGGCGAGAAGGCGAACACGATCGCGATGATGACGGCATACAACATTGCGCCCGCATTCGAGTCTGACGACCGTCCCGCGATTAGCGCCATCGTCCTGAGCGCAAAACAGAATCGCGAACTTGACTACGTCATGATACTGGATGACGTGGGCAATATCATAGCAACATTCGATTCGACGCGGGCAATCGAGCTGAATTTTGGCGATGTGGATTTCAAGGAGAAGATCTCTTCCGATGGCCTGACCTTCCAGACAGTAGCGCCTATCATTGCTCAGTCCAAAGTGTATGGGCGGGTGTACCTTGGGCTTTCCCTGAGACCTTTACTGGCTGAAGTTGCGGAAAGCAGACGCACGATCGCCTGGGTAAGCTTCGTGATCGGCGCGCTTGGCATTTTGCTCATGGTGGTGTTCAGTGCGCTCATCGCGACGCCTTTGGTCACAATTGTGAACGTCGCCGAGCAGGTATCCTCGGGCGATTGGAAAAAGCGCGTACGCATCGAGTCGCGCGACGAAGTCGGCCATCTTGCAGCGGCATTCAACAAGATGGTCGAGAATCTCGAGCTTGCCTACGATGACTTGCGCAAGAGCGAGAAGAACTACCGTGATTTGTTCGCGTCCAACCCGCATCCCATGTGGGTGTTCGAGCTGGACACGCGAAAATTCATCGATGTCAATGCGGCAGCCATCGAAAGTTACGGCTACACTCGCGATGAATTCCTGAACATGACGGTTCACGACATCCTTCTGGAAGATTCAGCCGAGAGAATGCAGCACCTGCTGGCGCGGCACGGGAATCTCTATCGCTCAACGGGGTGGAAGCACCTGAAGCGGGATGGGACGGTCATCGATGTTGAAATGAGCTCGCATACGTTGCCGCTGCGCGCGAGCCGGAAAGCCCGGCTCGTTCTCGCAAGCGATATTACGAAGCGGCTACGCGCCGAGGCGCTGCTTCGCGAGAGCGAAGAGCGCTACCGCGACCTCTTTGAAAGCGCAAGCGATCTGATTTTCAGCGTTGGGCCGGATTGCATGTTCCTGTTTGTGAATCGCGCATGTCAGGAAACGCTTGGCTATACGGAATCGGAAATGGTGGGTCTCAGCATCTTCGATCTCTTGAAAAAAACGGAGCTCCCTCATTTCCGCGTGCGGTTTCGCGACATGCTCAACGGCAAAAACCTCGGCAGGATACAAACGATCTTCATCGCAAAGGACGGCAGTGAAGTCGTCGTCGAAGGAAGCATGAGCGCGAAGCTCGAAAAAGGGGAAGTCGTTTCGACGCGCGCCATCTTCCGCGACGTCACGGAGCGCCGACGCGCCGAAGCCGCATTGGTCCTGCAAAAGACCCGCTTCGAGCAGCTCTTCGAGAACGCTCCGATCGGAATAGCCTATGCCGACGTCGATGAGAAAATCGTTCAGGTGAATCCATCCTTCCGGCAGATGTTCGGATACACTTCCAAGGAGTTGGAGGACAAGTCACTGGAAGACTCCATTGTCCCCGAGGAATTCCAACAGGAAGGAACCGTGTTGTTGCAGCGGCTCCTCAACCATGAACCGGTGCAGGCCTCTACGATCCGGCGGCACAAGGACGGCTCACCGATTCATGTCGACTTGTACGGCGTGCCCATTATCGTACACAACAGCCCGCACGGCATCTTCGCCATGTACGTCGATATCACCGAGCGCAAGAATGCCGAGGAGAAGCGGGCGGCATTGATGAAAGAACTGGAGAACACCAACAAAGAGCTGAACGATTTCGCCTACATCGTTTCGCACGACTTGAAAGCTCCGCTGCGCGCGATCGGCTCGCTGGTGAACTGGCTCGGGACCGACTACGGCGAGAAGCTTGGCGAGGATGGAAACGAGATGCTCAAAACCCTCCTCGGAAGAACAACGCGCATGCACGAGTTGATTGACGGCGTGCTGAAGTACTCCCGCGTCGGCAGACAAAGGGACGAAGCAGTACCTATCGAGCTCGACCAGGTCATCCCCGAGATCGTTGATTTGATAGCTCCACCTTCCCATATCGAGGTGAAGATTCATCGCCCGCTACCGATAATTATGGGGGAGCGTACGCGTGTGCAACAGGTGTTTCAGAATCTCTTGAGCAACGCAATCAAGTTTATGGACAAACCGCAGGGTGTGATTGAGGTCGGCTGTGCACGTGAGAATGGTCATTGGAAATTCAGCGTCGCCGATAACGGTCCAGGTATTGAAGAGCGACACTTTGCAAAGATCTTCCAAATCTTCCAGACTCTGTCCGCACGTGACTCGTACGAGAGCACAGGCATCGGGTTGACTATTGTGAAGAAGATCGTCGAGATGCACGGTGGAAAAGTCTGGCTCGAATCGCAGCTTGGTTCCGGCACGACATTTTACTTCACATTTCCCGCTCATGAAAAGAACTGAGGTACACGTGGAGATGAAAGCAGACGAAACCATTTTACTTGTTGAAGACGACGTGGTCGACGCGATGACCGTGAAGCGCGCGTTGAAAGATCTTAACGTCGCAAACCAGCTTGTCGTGAAGGGGAACGGGGAAGAAGCGCTCAAGTATCTCCGCGATCCGAACAACCCCAAACCCTGTATCATCATCATGGATTTGAACATGCCGAAGATGAACGGTCTGGAGATGCTCCGGGAACTGAAGC
The DNA here is from genome assembly GCA_031394795.1 of Ignavibacteriota bacterium. Classification (GTDB taxonomy): domain Bacteria; phylum Bacteroidota; class Ignavibacteria; order UBA10030; family UBA6906; genus CAADGV01. Next base: position 8,477 of record JANNUB010000273.1, read on the forward strand.
GGGATGAAATACTGCGCCGCATTCCCGCGGTCGTGTTGACAACGTCGCAGGGGGAGCAAGATAGATTTCAGTCCTTCGATCTGAGCGTTGCCGGGTACATGATCAAG
>JANNUB010000275.1:0-6540 GCA_031394795.1 Ignavibacteriota bacterium
CTCCATACATGCTGCATGTGAAGGACACGCTCCCGTAAACTCTGCTGATGTCGTAATTGCACCCGTCACTGACTGCTGTTCAATTTTACTCCAGCCTTTTTTCGCGAAGTACTGCTCGGCGGTGTTTGTGAGAAGAATGAGTCGGTGTATGCCGAGAGACTTTGCTGACGCGATGAGCTTCTCGTACAATGCGGAGCCAATCCCGTTGTTCTGCACACTCGCCTTCACCACAACTGAACGAAGCAGCGCGGTCTCGCCATACATTTCCAAACCGATTGCTCCAACAATCTCATTTCCATTTTCAGCAACAAGGAAGTCTGGAAAATGCTCGGCAACTCCCTCGACGGGAAGGGAAGCGGACTTTAACAGTGATGCGACTGCGTTGTAGTCCGCCTCAGATGCTTTTCTGACAAAGATATCGCTCATGATATATTGTCGAATTTTGTTTCTTGCTTTCAAGGCCCTCACCCTAAATCCCTCTCCCAAAGGGAGAGGGACTTCTTCTCTCCTTCTCCCCTTGGGAGAAGGGGCTTGGGGGATGAGGGTCTTGTGAGATTTGTGGCGCTTCATTTTTCTGCCGTGAGAGTAATGCTCTCAAGCCCAAACGAAATTTCTTTTTCAAGCGAATACGGTTTCTCTTTTGCGATCGTCAAATTGTTGAAGCCCGCGTCGCGAACGACTTGCAAATACTCGTCCTTGTCCAACGCGCCAGCGACACAGCCCGCCCATAGTTCCAAATCCTTCCGAACCTCAGAAGGAATTTCTCCGATGGAAACAATGTCGGAGATGGTGAACTTGCCGCCAGGTTTCAACACGCGATACATTTCCGAAAACGCTTTGCTCTTATCGGGCACGAGATTGATAACGCAGTTGCTGATGATCCGGTCAATGGAATTCGACTCAATTGGCATGTCCTCGATTTCGCCTTTGTGGAAATGCGCGTTCTCAATGCCGAGCTTCACCTTATTTTTACGCGCAAGCTTCAACATCTCGTCAGTCATATCCAAACCGATTGCTTTGCCCGTCGGTCCGACTTTCTTTGCCGCGAGGAAAACATCAATGCCTGCACCTGAACCGAGGTCGAGTACGCTCATTCCTTCGGTCATGTTTGCAAACGCGAGCGGCGTTCCGCAGCCAAGTCCGAGGTCGGCGGCGGCAACAATCTGCTCATCAACGTTCGTGTATTTGTCGTTCATCATGACCGAGACGGTTTCGAGCGAGTTGTCGGTCGCGCAGCCGCAATTCGCTCCCGCGTCTGAGACGGGTCCACAGCACGAGCCCCCTTCGGTGGCAATCTTGCCGTATCGCTCTTTGATGTTGGCTTTCAATTCTTGTTCAGTAACAACGGCAGTTTCTTCTGCGCAACAATCTGGTCCGCAGCATGATGTTGTTTCGGTTTTCATTGTAGCTCCTTTTGTGATTAGTTGAGTTGCAATATAGCCGGCACTTGCGGTTTCATTTCTGAAAACGTAACGCAGCAACCCTTGTTGATGTTCTTGCTTAGTTCCTTCGCGTCCTTCAACGCGACGGGATTGATTTGTAAAACCTCTTTCAAATATTTCAGCAGCTTCTCGTGCTCTTTGCTTTTCGGTTTTGCGACAGAGTAGAGCATCCACAAACCCTGCTGGCGCGAGTCAACGAGTTGAGCGTTTCTCAAATAAAGGAGATGGCGAGACGTTTTTGTTTGCGTAAATCTCGTGATGGATTCGATGTCGCACACACAAATTTCGCCCGTTCTGAAAATCAAATTCAAAATTCTCAGTCGCGATTCGTCGGCTAATGCTTTGAAGACTTTGGCTAATTCTTTCACAGTGGTTCCCTTATCAACTATATTTGCTTATACAAATATAGTAAAGAAAGTTACATTTGTCAAGGCAAATATAGTTGTGAATGAAAAATTAATCTTTGGGGCTGTGTGCGGTAGGTGGCGAGGCTAAATATCCTCTTCGGCTTCTGGCTTGATATCCTGCTCAACGAGCATCTCCCATGTTGAGAGCACATCGTCAGACGCTTGGGCATTTAGCAGGCATCGCCGAACAACACCAGTAGGTTCCTTTAGTTGAGGAAAGGTCAATAAGAGAAGGGCAAGGTCGCGCCAGTCAGTCCCCGATTTGGGCGTTCCTTTACGCTGGTGGTAGGCAATGACTTTGTAGGCAATAAGCTCAGCGGGCTCGATGACTAAGAGACCCTCGATTCGCCGCCCCGATGGTAACTGTGCAACAGATCGCACATCAACCAAATGTCTGTTGCCTTCGTTTCGTAATTGGTACAAACGAAATCCGCGTCTGTCTCCGATCTCTCGAATTCTCACAGCGATGTGGAATCGGTTGTTGAGATAGTCTTGAAGTTCATTCGCGAGTTCTTTTGCGCGCGGCGAAAGGAGATCAACGTCTTGAGTCATGCGCGGCTCGCTCACGTACGCGTTCACTGCCTGCGCGCCGAACATCATAGCATCATCGCGGTTGCGAAGAAATTCGATCACTGCTTGATGAATCGTTGAAAGAGGCAGAGGCTCGTGCGTCATGACTTCGTGAAATGTGAGAAAATCTGTTGTGAGCATTGTTCGCTATTCTCCTTTTGCGTCGCCTAAAAGGTACGCCATTAGATTTTGGCGAGCAAGCCCCATTGGGGCAAGTGCTACTTCTCAAACGCCAGGAACTCCTGCCACCGTCGAAACAACTCCGCAGTTGCTTTCACATCGCCCATACAATACTCTGCAATTTCTCTGAAACGCTTCTCCGTAAAGAGCGGCGCGAGGTCGAGTCCCGTGATGCCATCGGCTTTCGGACTGTGAATGCCGAAGCTCTTGCAGTAGAAATCGAGATTGAACTTCCGGAACGCGTTGTAGAACGTCAGCTGCTCGAGCAAGTCGCAATGCTCGTCGTGTCTGTAGCGATAGGGGAGAAGATTGCGCGTCGGCTTCACGCCGAGCATCGCGGAGCGGAGCATGATGAAGGGACAATCGAACGAGCGTCCGTTGAATGTGATGAACTGCTCGAAATGCGCGATGGCTTCCCAGAATCCTTCGAGCATTTCTCTTTCGCCCGCGGAAACGAACTCAACCATGTCGTCATCGGATTTGAAGCAGTCGGGCGAGTCGGATTGAAACCAAACTTTGCCGTGGAGTGTGTCGGGATTGAGCATCCCGATGGCGATGATGCGCCCGGTGAGCGGCGTGAGTGCGAGTTTCTGGATTGCTTCGGCACGTTCCTCGTCGGTCTTCGCGAACTTCGTCAGGTACACTTGCTGTTTCTCATCGAAACTCTCGAACGGAAATCCCAGCGTTTCGATGTCGAACACGACGCGTTTCACTCGCCATCATCCTTCTCCCCCAACGTGGCATGCCCCAACGGGGCATGCCCCAAAATTGTTTTCAGAATGGGTGAGACAACATCCCACGAAAAACCTCTGCGCGTCAAAAATGCGGCGAGCTTCTGCTTCGTCTTATGCGGATCGTCTCGTGATTTGGATGATTTCTTGATGAACTTTTCTGCCGCTTTGAGTGCGGCGTCTTCCTGACTCGTTTCTTGAAAGGTCTCAGTCAATGCTTGATCAACGATTTCTTTCTTGATGCCGAGCAGAAGGAGTTTCTGCTTGAAAACTACTTTTCCTTTGGGACGAAGCGCAAGCTGATGACGAATGTAGCTTCGTGCGAACTTCTCGTCGTTGAGAAAGCCTAATCCGCGAAGGTTCTCAATCGTCTTTACAATTTCTTCGTCTGCAAATTCCTTCGAGCGGAGCTTGTCTCGAATTTCTTTTTCCGTCCGTTGTCGTCGAGAAAGGAATCGTAACGCGACTGTCTTTGCGCCTTGCAGCTCTTCAGTCGCTTGCAAGGCTTTCAGCTTGTCTTCACCAACTTCATCGCCCGTTCGAATTCCAAACTTCAACAGCGTTTCAGCGCTTACGCCGATAAGAAACTCTCCGTCGGCGTACAGATTCCTTCTTGATGGATTCTTTTGCTGGGATTCGATTTTGGTGATGCGCATTCAACTTGACCGCCGCTACTGAACCTCAAAAAGGGTCACTGGATAATTCTTGAACGCGGCGTCAACTGTTACACCTATCAAGTTGTGTTGTTGAGCTTGACAGATGAGCATTCTGTCAAATGGATCGCGATGATGGTTCGGAAGCAACGAGAGACGTTCTACACTTTCTTCATCCAAATCCAGACATTCAATTTCATGACGTATCCGTTGAGATCTCAAATAGGTCGTGGGTGATTCTGGCAGTGGAAGTTTTCCAAGTTGATATTTCACAATTGTTTCCCAATTAGAGACGACACTCAAGAAGACTGAGTTCACTCTGCCTTGAATCGCGATTCGTGCTCTTTCAGGCAATCGCATGTCGGAATTCACATACCACAAGAAAATGTGGGTATCAAGCAGCAGCTTCATTTACCTTCAAACTGTTGAAGAACATCTTCTGGCAAAGGGGCGTCAAAATCATCAGGCACCGTGAACTCTCCAGCGCACAAACCGTATGGACGAAGTCCTTCTGACTTTGAAGGAAGATGTCGTACTTCTGCAAGGGGTTTTCCCTCTTTTACAATGACGAACGAATTCTCTTCTTCAATTCGAAGGAGAAATCTGTTCACGTCCCTTTTGATTTCTTCCACACTCAGTTCACTCATGCAATCACTCCGTCCGTAGTCGATGTTTCGTCAACTCTTTTTTTGAGGCGCGGCAACTGGCTTTGCTGGGGCAGGCGCTACCGCCGCCGCAGGTTTTACTGGAGCCTGCGCAACAGTAGTCTTCGCATTTCCATTCGTCGGCTGCACGGTAGATGCAATCAGCCCAAGCTTCTTTCTCATCTCAACATCAACCTCTCGCGCGATGTTCGGATTTTCTTTCAGATACGTCTTTACCGAATCGCGTCCCTGACCGATGCGTTCCTCTTTGTACGAGAACCATGAACCGGCTTTTGCAATCAGATTGTGTTCAACGGCGACATCAATCAAATCGCCGAGACGCGAGATGCCTTCGTTGTAGAGAATGTCGAAGATCGCTTCGCGGAATGGCGGGGCAACTTTGTTCTTCACAACTTTCACGCGCGTGCGGTTGCCGACGACGTTCGTCCCATCTTTAATAGCTTCAATGCGTCGAACATCAAGTCGCACCGACGCGTAGAACTTCAACGCGTTGCCTCCCGTCGTTGTTTCCGGATTTCCGAACATCACGCCGATTTTCATGCGGAGCTGGTTTGTGAAGATGACGGAGGTTTTGGATTTCGAGATTGCGGAGGTGAGCTTGCGAAGCGCTTGCGACATCAATCGCGCTTGCACGCCCATGGTTGGGTCGCCCATCTCGCCCTCGATTTCCGCGCGAGGAGTAAGAGCTGCGACGGAGTCAATCACGATCACATCAAGCGCGCCGCTGCGTACAAGCGTTTCAGTGATTTCCAAACCTTGCTCGCCGAATTCCGGCTGCGAGAGAAGAAGATTGTTCACATCAACGCCTAATTTTTTTGCGTAGCCCATATCAAGCGCATGCTCTGCATCGATAAACGCAGCAATGCCGCCGTGCTTCTGCGCTTCTGCGATAATGTGTAAGCAGAGCGTCGTCTTGCCAGATGATTCAGGACCGAAGATTTCAATGACGCGCCCTCGCGGTACGCCGCCAATACCCAATGCTGCATCGAGTGAGATTGAGCCGGTGGAAATTACTTCGACCAGCGCAATCGGTCCTTCCCCCAATCGCATGACCGAGCCTTTGCCGTGCTGTTTTTCGATTTGGTCGAGTGCGATTTTGAGCGCTTGGGCTCGTGATTCTCTGTCGTCTGCCATGGGGAGGTCTCCTACTCGATTTGTGATAAAATGTCTTTGAGTTTTTGTTGCAAGATTGGCACATGTAATTGAATAACGTCCCAGATAAGTTTGAAATCTATTCTGAAGTATTCATGAACGAGCATATTTCGTAATTCGACAATCTCTCGCCATTCGATTTCGTTATAAAGAAGCTTGAAGTGATTGGAAATATGAGCCGCCGCTTCGCCGATAATTTCCAAATCCTTAACACATCCAAGAGCAAACATCGGGTCGCTGCTGAATTCCTCGAACGTCATTCCCTGAACGCTCGTTTGGATCTCGCTCACCGCGTCAAGCATGTGCCGCAGTCGTACTTTGTCCCCGATGTTGCCGTTCATAGACTAATTTCTTATCACGTTCAACGTACGGGCGAACATGCTTTGACAAGCCGCGCTCACTTATCAAGTCGACCTTTCGTCGGAGCATATCTTCCAAATCCAACTTCATCCGAACAAACTCAAGCCCAATGGGTTGTGAGTAGTCTAAATCAACAAGAATGTCAATGTCGCTGTCCTCGCGGTCATCGCCACGAGAATACGAACCGAACAAGTACGCGCGCAGGACAGGCTTGTCCGTAAAGAACTCTCTAAGTTTTTCTATCGTTGCTTGAGTTGACATTGAAGGCGAAAGAGTTGATAGTTGTGAACTCCGACCCATTCTGTTTCAGTTCGCTCTTGATGAGAACAATTTGCGAAACCTGCGTCGGTTGGCAATCCAATGTAGTTGATTCCATTTTG